>NZ_CP082273.1:0-320648 GCF_019880385.1 Nocardioides coralli | reverse complement strand
CGAAGTCACCGCGGTAGCGCGACCCGGCGACCAGCGCGCCGAGGTCGAGGGTGTAGATCTGCTTGTCCTTCAGCGTCTCCGGGACGTTGCCGCGCATGATGTCCTGCGCGAGACCCTCGACGATGGTGGTCTTGCCGACGCCCGGCTCGCCGATGAGCACGGGGTTGTTCTTGGTACGGCGGGACAGGATCTGCATGACCCGCTCGATCTCCTGCTCGCGCCCGATGACGGGGTCGAGCTTGCCCTCACGCGCGTCCTGGGTGAGGTTGCGGCCGAACTGGTCGAGCACGAGCGAGGAGGACGGCGCGTCGCCGCCGGAGCCACCGGTCTGGGCGCCGGCGCTGGCGGACTCCTTGCCCTGGAAGCCGGAGAGGAGCTGGATCACCTGCTGACGCACCCGGTTGAGGTCGGCGCCGAGCTTCTGGAGCACCTGGGCGGCCACGCCCTCGCCCTCCCGGATCAGGCCGAGCAGGATGTGCTCGGTGCCGATGTAGGAGTGGCCGAGCTGCAGCGCCTCCCGCAGGGAGAGCTCCAGCACCTTCTTGGCGCGCGGGGTGAAGGGGATGTGTCCGGAGGGTGCCTGCTGGCCCTGGCCGATGATCTCCTCGACCTGGGCGCGCACCGCCTCCAGGGAGATGTCGAGGCTCTCCAGCGCCTTGGCCGCCACGCCCTCGCCCTCGTGGATCAGGCCGAGCAGGATGTGCTCGGTCCCGATGTAGTTGTGGGACAGCATGCGGGCCTCTTCCTGGGCCAGCACCACCACTCGTCGGGCTCGGTCGGTGAACCGCTCGAACATGCGCATCGCTCCTGTTGCCTGTGGGGCGACCCGCCACGGGTGGCGGGTTCGTCGAGTCCTACAACCCCTGACACCACCCTACGCGTTCCCGTATCAGGCACGAGCTCGTCCGCCCAGAGCGAACGGGCAGGCCCGCGCGAGGAACGAGCGCGGGCCGCGGCCCGTGAAGGCTGAGCAAGCGACGCGCCTGAGCCTGCGAGGTCGCGCGAGCGCGTCGAAACCACGCAAGCTGGCACACGAGAGCGCGCACGACGAGTAGCCGTGGCGGCGCCGGGCGTTTCGTGGCTCGGGCCTAGCGGCCCTCACACCTCAACGTCCGGCAGGGCCGAGCACCTCAACGTCCGGACGAAGCGAGCGCCACGACGTCCGGCGGACGGTGGGGTCAGTGGGCGGCTTCGAAGGCCTCCCGGACCTCGGCGGGCACCCGACCACGGTCGGAGACCTCGTAGCCGTTGGAGCGGGCCCAGTCACGCAGCTCGCGCGCGCTCGGACCGGAGGAGGCGGCGGCGCTGGCGCGGGAGCGGCGCCCGCGCCCGGAGGTCACCTTGCGTGCGTGACCGACGTATCCCGAGAGGGCGTCGCGGAGCTTCCCGGCGTTCTTCTCGTTCAGGTCGATCTCGTACGTCGTCCCGTCGAGCCCGAAGGTGACGGTCTCGGACGCCTCGCTGCCGTCGAGGTCGTCGACCAGGACGATGTTGACCTTCTGGGCCATTTCTCCCTCAATTCATGTGTTCATCAGAATGCAATGCCTATCCAGGCACCTCGCATATCCTGACAGGATTGCGGTTGATTCTCAATTCGCACGGTCTTATCGCGAGAATTGCACAGGAGAAGCAATTTGAGTAATCACCCGGAAAAGGGCTCTGAATTGTCCGGCCCGCAGCGGACGACGACACCCGGAGGCTGCTCGCAGACGAGGCCGTCCTGGAGCCGGAGCGTGACGGAGAGCGGTGCGCGCCAGCGCAGCACGACCTGGGCGCGCTCGGCGACCCGCACGCCGAGCTCGCGCAGCGTCCGCAGGGCCCCTCGTGCCGCGAGGGCGGCCTGCTCGCGCGGGGCGTCGCCCGACACGAGCAGCCGACCGTCCTCGACCACGGTCGAGACGTCGACGCCGGCGTAGGCATCCTCGACGGCCGCCTCGAGCTCGGTGAGCGCTGCCGCACACTCCTCGGCGGAGCACGGGGTGAAGAAGGCGGGGTCGAGCTCCTCGCTCTCCCGAGCGGCCCCGGCGACCTGCCGCGGCGGGTCGGAGCGCACCGTCGCGAGGGAGGTTGCTGCGTCGTGCTCGGGCCACCGGTCGAGGACCCGCAGCACCTCGGTCGCCACGACGCGTGCCTCGACGGCCGTCGCGACGTCGGCCCGGACCAGGGCTGTGCTCGACGACCCGCGGTCCAGGCGCGAGGACCGCGAGACCTCCTCGACCTCGGTGACGTCCGTCAGGTCGGCCAGTGCCTCGAGCCGCTCCCGGGCGTCGTCGGTACAGCTCGGACCGGGGCAGGTCGCCTGGTCGCCGAGGGCCGGCGGCTCCTCGGAGCAGGAGGAGAGCAGGGCCACCAGCAGCACCGTGCCGGGCAGCGCGCGCACACGTCGGGTCACGGCAGCAGGTTGCCCGCCATGGCGAGGGGGTCGCGAATCTCGGCCGGGCGGAGCTGTTCGCCCAGCCGGGTCTGGTAGGACCGCGTCACCGTCTGCACCTGGTCGCCCTCCTCGGCGAGGAAGCCCTGCTGCCGCATGCTGCCGAGCACGGCCTCGACCGAGGGGTCGGTGCTCGCGTCCGCGGCGTCGGCGATGTCGCCGTAGACCGACAGGGAGTGGTTCTGGCCGGGCCCGGCCCCGAAGCTGCCGCCGTGGACGTCGGCCTGCACGGTGACGTGGCGGGCGGTGTCGGGGTTCGACTCGCCGTCGAGGAGGGGAACCACGTCTCCGGTGTTCTCGAGCGAGAGCACCGTCACTTCGTCAGGGATCCCGGAGGTGGCGACGGGCGATCCCGCCGTCACGACGTGGGTGACGTGGTAGCCGAAGTCCGGGTCGGCAGCCAGGCCGGCCGCCTGCATGCCGCCCTGGGAGTGGCCGACGAGCATGACCGGGGCGTCCGCCTCCACTCCCGCCTCGGCAAGGGCGAGGGCCACGGCGTCGCCGTAGGCGGTGTCGTCGCCGGCGATCAGGTTGAGGTTGGAGCCCATGTTGCGGATCGCGTCCTCGGCCAGGAAGTCGTCCGTGCCGGGGAGCTGGACGATCCAGCTGACCGTCCCGTCAGCACGGGTCAGCTGCTGCACCGAGATCACGCCGTCGGGCACGGTGTCGTCAGCCGGCTGCGACAGGTCCTCGACGAGGTCACCCAGGTCGCGAGGGGCGTCGTAGGCGAACACGTCCTCGGGGTAGCCCTGGTCGAGGGCGCCACGGTAGTCGCCGAAGAGGAGAGCCCCCAGGTCGTCGGCCGCGGCTCCGGTGTCGGCGTGGAACCCGTCGAGGCCGAGGGCACCCATCACCGGCGCAGTGAGCGGGTTGGCCGCCATCCCGTCGAGCAGCCCCCCGCCACCACCGACGAGCGTCTCCAGCAGCTCGGGGTGGTCCTCCAGGTGTGCGATCAGCTCGGCGTCGCTGACCCCACTCATCCGCAGGCCGCCGTAGGCGAGACCGCCCGCGAGCAGCACTGTCGGCAGGTTGACCCCGATGGCGAACCCGAGCCCGTAGTGGAGGGTCTCGAGGGCGGCGTGACGAGCCCGGTCGGCAGTCCGGTAGAGCTCGACGCAGGCGACGAAGCACACGCTCTGCGCCTCGATCGTCGCGGCGCGCACCACCAGCCCGCGCGGACCGTAGGTCGCCTCGAGGATGGCTGCCTCCGCGGCGGCGAAGCTGTCGGGGGAGAGGATCGCGGAGGCGACCAGGTCTCCGTCAGCCGCCTCGAGCTTGTCGTCCCAGGCCATGGCCACCAGGCGACCACCGGTGTCGCCGTAGAGCCGACCCAGCCGCTCGAGGTCGTCGTAGCGGGCATCGATGCCGCCGGCCCCACCGCTGACGCGCAGCTCGGGCATCTCAGGCGTCCCGTCGGCCATCACTGCACCCCCTCGACCAGCGGCAGCGTGAGCAGCCCCAGGTCACGCGCGTCGCGGCGGCGCAGCACGCTGGTCGCGGCTCGACCCGGACGCAGCTCGTGCCAGCCGTCATCGAGGAGCAGCCAGGACGCGACGCCCGGGTCCTCCCGCCGGTCACGCCGCGTCGTCAGCAGCCGGAGCCGACCCCGGCAGGTGGTCAACGTCCGGAGCAGCGCCACCACCTCCTCGGTGTCGGCCGGACGGACTCCACGTGCGTCGCCCATCCGGACGTTGCCGACGTGTCCCGCCGCCATCGCCGGCAGCAGGTCGGGTCGCTGGTCCCGCGCTGCCTTGGTCGCCCCCGCGAGCAGCTCGCTGGGCAGGGACACGTGGTCGGGCAGGACGAGCGGCGCGGCCTCGGGGACCCAGGGGTCGAGGTCGACCGCCCGCGTCAGCTCGCCGACCCAGCGCCTGGGGTCGTACCAGGCGACGTCGAGGTCGGTGAGGTCGCGCAGCGTCAGCCGCGTGACGAGTCCGCTGGTCACCCCGAACCACGCACGGAGCCGGACCTCGCCCACACGTCGTCGGGCGGCGACGTCGAGGACGAGCGAGAGCGCGCCCCCGGCCAGCACGTGCAGGGCGCCGGCGAGGCCGGAGTCGAGCTCGTCGCCGTCGAGCACACCCAGCTCGCCGAGGCGGGCGCGGGCGCCACCGGGCCCGGTGTCGTCGGCGCGTCGCAGCTCGGCCGCGACCATCCGCTGGGCCGCGCGGGAGTCCGGGACCGGGCCGGGGTCGTCGCCCCGACCATCCAGCCGCTCGACCATCCGGTCGTCGGGCCCGGGTGCGCCGTCGGTCCGCAGCGGCAGGGGTACGTCGCCGGCCAGTCGCGCCGCGAGCACGAGCTCGCCGAGCGAGAGCGTGACCTGCCGGGGAACCGGCACCTCCTGGGTGGCCGGGGTCGCCGGTCGGACCCGCACGACGGTCGTCACAGCCGGACCCCCGGCACCACGTCGGGCATGTCGAGCCAGTCCTTGTGTCCCGGCGGTGGCGTGGGTGTCTCCGCCAGCCGCCGGTCCTCCTCGTCGCCGGGGGTGAGCGCGTCCTTGATGCCGTCGGCGACGGCAGCGAGGGCAGCACGGACCCTGCTCGCCGCCTCGCTGACGATGTCCCGCACCTGGCGCTCGATCGTGGCGATCAGGTCGAGCAGACGCTGCACCTCGTCGGCGTGGGCACGCACCCGCTCGGCGGCCTCGTCGTAGTCGCGGGCAACCCGGCGCAGCTCGTCACGGCGCTCGCGTGCCTGGTCGCGCATCCGGTCGGCGGCGACGGAGACCCAGCTGACGGTCTCGCTGG
Organism: Nocardioides coralli; assembly: GCF_019880385.1. NCBI lineage: Bacteria > Bacillati > Actinomycetota > Actinomycetes > Propionibacteriales > Nocardioidaceae > Nocardioides > Nocardioides coralli. The sequence continues at coordinate 315,464 of NZ_CP082273.1, read as the reverse complement.
CGGAGTGGAGCTCGTCGGCCTCGGCCCGCAGCTGGTCGGCGCGACGCTCGAGCCGCTCGGCCACCTCGCGGATCCTGCTGGGCTCTCCGTACATGGCGGGACGCTTCCCGGTGCCCCGGAGACGCAAACCCGACCGGCCGCGGCCTGGGGAGGACGCTCAGCGCGCGTTGCGCCGGAAGGCCAGCTCGAGGCCGCGCAGGGTCAGCCCGGGGAGGTGGTGCGTAAAGCAGCCGCACTCGTCGACGACGACCGGCGCGAGGTGCCCGGTGCTGATCACGCTCACCTCCTCGGTCGGGACGTCGAGCTCGCTGATCATCCGCGCCACGAGCCCCTCGACCTGGCTGGCGACCCCGAAGACGATGCCCGACTGGAGCGCCTCGACGGTGTTGCGGGCGACGACGGTGCGTGGCCGCTGCAGCTCCACCCGCCGCAGCTGCGCGCCGCGACTCCCCAGGGCCTCCAGCGAGAGCTCGATGCCCGGGGCGATGGCGCCGCCGACGTACTGCCCGCGGCTGTCGACCACGTCGACGATGGTGGCGGTCCCCCCGAAGTCGACGACGATCGCGGGGCCGCCCACGTCGGTGGCGGCCGCGAGCGCGTTGAGGATGCGGTCGGCGCCCACCTCGCGCGGGTTGTCGGTCCGGACGGGGATGCCGGTGCGCACGCCCGGCTCGACGATGACGTGCGACACCTCCCCGAAGTGGCGGGTGACCAGGTCGCGCCACTCGTGGAGGACGGCCGGCACCGTCGAGCACACGGCGATGCCGCAGATCCCGGCCAGGTGGTCACCCACCAGGCCGCGCAGCAGCACCAGCCACTCGTCGGCCGACCGGCGGGCGTCGGTGGCGACCCGCCACTCGTCGTGCACCCTGCCGTCGGTGACCAGGCCCAGCACCGTGTGGCTGTTGCCGATGTCGGCGGCGAGGACCGGTCCGGTCATGGCTCCACCAGGTCCAGCCCGAGGTCGAAGACCGTCACGGAGTGCGTGAGGGCACCGACGGAGATGAGGTCGACGCCGGTCTCGGCGACCTCGCGGGCCCGCTCGAGGGTGAGGCCGCCGGACGCCTCGAGCGTGGCGCGGCCGGCGGTGATCCGGACCGCCTCGGCCATCACCGCGCTGCTCATGTTGTCCAGCAGGATCCGGTCGCAGCCGGCGGCCAGCAGCTCCCGGAGCTGGTCGAGGTCGGTGACCTCCACCTCAACCGGGAGGTCGGGGTGGTGCTTGCGCACGGCTTCGTACGCCGGCACGACCCCACCCGCGGCGACCACGTGGTTGTCCTTGACCATCGCCATGTCGGCGAGCGAGAACCGGTGGTTGAGGCCACCGCCGCACCGCACCGCGTACTTCTGCAGCGCCCGCATCCCCGGCAACGTCTTGCGGGTGTCCAGGACGCGCGCGCCGGTCCCCTCGAGCGCCGCCACCCACCGCGCGGTCGCGGTGGCGATGCCGGACAGGTGGCTGGCGAAGTTGAGGGCGGTCCGCTCGGCCGTCAGCAGCCCGCGGGTGGGCCCAGCGGCGGTCATCACCCGGTCTCCGGCTGTGACTGCGGTGCCATCGGGGAGGCGCTCGACGGCCACGGCGTCACCCATCACGAGCCGGAGCGCGACCTCGGCGACCCCGAGACCCGCGACGACCCCGGACTCGCGGGCGTTGAGCTCGCCGACGGCCTGCGCGTCCTCGGGGACGGTGGCCTCGCTGGTGGTGTCGACGTCACCGTCGCCGGGCAGGTCCTCCTGCAGCGCGCGCAGCGCGTGGTCGACGACCTCGCTGACGTCGAGACCGGCCTCCTCGAGCTCGAGCGTCAGGCGGCGGGGCAGGCGGGTGTGGAACCTCATGCGGGGCCTCCGTCGGTCGCGGGGCTCGGGTGGAACGAGGGAACGAGCTCCCCGTCCCGCAGGACGACGTCGACGTGACCGGCCCAGCGGTCGTCGTCCCGCTCGGGGTGGTCCTCTCGCCAGTGGGAGCCGCGGGTCTCCTGCCGCAGCGCCGCGGCCTCCGTCAGCGCCCGGCTGACCGTCAGCAGGTTGCTGGTCTCCCAGGCGTCCGGACCGGGCTCGGTCGAGCGTTCGGAGGCGAGCGCCTCGAGGTCGGCGACCGCCGACTTCATGCCCTCCGCGGACCGCAGCACCCCGACCTCCGCGGTCATCGTCTGCTGGAGGGGCCGCCGCACCGTGCCCGGCACCAGGCCTGCCGGGCGCCGGTCGGGGGCGGGCTCCGTCCAGTCGCGCAGCTCGCCGGGAAGCACCTCCGCGATCCGTCGGCTGAAGACCAGGCCCTCGAGCAGCGAGTTGGAGGCGAGCCGGTTGGCGCCGTGGACACCGCTGCAGGCGACCTCTCCGGTGGCGTAGAGGCCGGGTACGCCGGCACGGCCCCACAGGTCGGTGGCGACCCCGCCGGAGGCGTAGTGCTGCGCCGGCGCGACCGGGATCGGCTCCGTCACGGGGTCGACGCCGTGCTCGCGCGCTGTCGCGAGGATGGTCGGGAAACGTCGTGCCCAGAAGTCGGCGCCGAGGTGGCGGGCGTCCAGCCACAGGTGCGGCTTGCCGGTCTGGTTCATGCGTCGCGTGATGGCCTTCGCGACGACGTCGCGGGGCGCGAGATCGGCGAGCGGGTGGACGCCCTCCATCACCCGCCGGCCCTGGTCGTCGACGAGGAAGGCTCCCTCGCCGCGGACCGCCTCGGAGATCAGTGGCTGCTGGCCACGGGAGTGCGCACCCAGCCACATCACGGTCGGGTGGAACTGCACGAACTCGAGGTCGCGCAGGGTGGCGCCGGCCCGGAGCGCTAGGGCCATCCCGTCACCGGTGGCCACCGCGGGGTTGGTGCTCTGCGAGAAGACCTGTCCGAGCCCGCCGCTGGCGAGCACCACGGCCCGGCAGCGGAGCTGCCCGACGCCGTCGACCTGCCCCTCCCCAAGGACGTGGACGGTGACACCGGCGACCGCGCCGTCGGCGTCGGTGAGCAGGTCGACCGCGAGCGCGTGCTGGATGACCTCGATCTCCGGTGCCTGCTCGACGGCCGCGATGAGGGCCCGCTGGATCTCCGCGCCGGTGGCGTCGCCGCCGGCGTGAGCGATCCGGTCCCGGTGGTGACCACCCTCGCGGGTCAGGGAGAGTGCGCCGTCGGTGTGGTCGAAGACCGCACCCCAGCTGATCAGCTCGTGGACCGCGGCCGGTCCCTCGGTGACGAGGACCCGCACGGCCTCTCGGTCACAGGCACCGGCACCGGCGACCAGGGTGTCGCGCTCGTGCTGCGCCGGTGTGTCACCGGGCCCGAGCGCGGCCGCGATGCCCCCCTGCGCCCATTGGGTGGAACCGGCGTCGAGCACGTCCTTGGTGACGACGAGGATCCGCCCCACCTGACCGTGGAGGCGCAGGGCGGCGGTGAGCCCGGCGATGCCGGAGCCGATGACGACGACGTCCGCCGTCTCCGTCCACCCCGGTTCGGGCGCGACGAGGCGGGCGGGGATCGCCGGTGTCATCGGGCGATCATGTCACCCCGGGTGAGCGCCGGGTCGTCGAAGGTCTCCGCGGGGTCGTGCCCCGTGGCCATGACCGCGTTGTCGGCGTCGACGAAGACCACGCGCGGCTGGAAGGACCGCGCCTCCTCGGTGTCCATCTGGCCGTAGCCGATGAGGATCACGACGTCCCCGGGGTGGACCAACCGGGCCGCCGCCCCGTTGATGCCCAGCACCCCCGAGCCGCGCTCGCCCGCGATCGTGTAGGTCTCCAGCCGCGCGCCGTTGGTGACGTCGACGATGTGGACCAGCTCCCCGGGCAGCAGGTCGGCGGCATCGAGGAGGTCCTCGTCCACCGTGACCGACCCGACGTAGTGGAGGTCGGCCTGGGTGACGGTGGCGCGGTGGATCTTGCTCTTCATCATGGTCCGCAGCATCAGTGGTCTCCTCCGAGGGTGAGGGCGAGGTTGTCGATCAGGCGGGTGGCGCCGACCCGCGCGGCCACGAGGACCCGGGCCGGCGTACCGGCGGGCGGGGCCGGCGGCAGCTCGGCCAGGCACGGGTCGGTGAGGGCGAGGTAGTCGACGGCGACGGCCGGGGTCCGCTGCAGCTCGGCGCGAGCCGCGGCGAGCACCGCGTACGGCCCCGACCGCCCCGCGGCGCGGGCCGCCTGCAGGGCACGACTGAGCGTCACGGCCTGCTGCCGCTGCTCGGGGTCGAGGTAGCGGTTGCGCGAGGAGAGGGCGAGCCCGTCAGCCTCCCGCACGGTCTCGGCGCCGACGATGCGGACGGCCAGGCAGAGGTCCCGGACCATCTGCCGCACCAGCACCAGCTGCTGGTAGTCCTTCTCGCCGAAGACCGCGACGTCGGGCCGCACCAGGCCGAGCAGCTTGGCGACGACGGTCAGCACCCCGCGGAAGTGGCCGGGTCGGGTGGCACCCTCCAGGACGTCGGCCAGCGGCCCCGGGTCCACGGTCACGCCGGCGACGGCGGAGGTGTCCGGGATCCCGCCGGGGTAGACCTCGTCCACCGCCGGGGCGAACACGGCGTCGACTCCCTCACGGGCACACACCTCGAGGTCCTCGGGGAGGGTGCGCGGGTAGCGGTCGAGGTCCTCACCGGGACCGAACTGGAGCGGGTTGACGAACACGGAGGCGACCACGCGGCCGTCCGCGCCCACCTCCGTGCGAGCCCTCCCCAGCAGCGCGGCGTGGCCGGCGTGGAGGGCGCCCATGGTCGGGACCAGAGCGATCGCCCGTCCCGCGCGGCGGTCGCGGTCGAGCAGGGCAGCGAGCTCGGCGCGGGTGCTCGCGAGCTCGGGGCGGCTCATCGGCCGGCCGGGTCGCCGGCCGCGGTCGGCGACTCCGCTGCATCGAGCACACGGCGGATCTTGGCGGCCCGGATCGGCAGCAGCCGACCGTCGGTGACGACGCGGTCGAGCGTCGCCCGGGCCATGGCGACGTAGGACGGCAGGGTGTCGGGGGCGGTCGCCGCGACCTCGGCCAGGTGGTCGCGCACGGTCTCGACGTCGCCGCGCACGATCGGCCCGGTGAGGGCCGCGTCGCCCTGCGCGAGCGCGTTGTCGAGAGCGGCCTCCAGCAACGGGCGCAGGGTGTCGGCGGGCTGGTCGACCCCGGAGGCGGCCAGCAGCTCCATGGCCTCCGAGACCAGGGTGACGAGGTGGTTGGCGCCGTGGGCGAGCCCGGCGTGGTAGACCGCCCGCAGCTCCTCGGGCACCCACACCGCCCGGCCGCCGAGCTCGGTCACGAGCTGCTCGGCCAGCGCCTTCTCGCCGGGCCCGGCGGTGACGCCGTAGACGCACCCGGGGAGCCGCGGCAGGTCGATGTCGGTGCCGGTGAAGGTCATGGCGGGGTGGACCGCGAGCGGTCGCGCGCCCACGGCCGCGGCGGGCGCGAGCACGCCGAGCCCGTGCCGGCCCGAGGTGTGCACGACGTACTGGCCCTCGCGGATGGCGCCGCTCGCGGCCAGCACCGAGACGACGTTGGGCAGCATGTCGTCGGGGACCGTGAGGAGCAGCAGGTCGCAGGCGCGCGCGACGGCCGACGGCTTGTCGACGGGGGTTCCGGGGAGGAGGCTGCTGATCCGGCCGCGGGAGGCGTCGGACTCACCGGCAGCCGCGACGATGTCGTGGCCTGAGGACCGGAGGGCGGCGCCCAGCACGGCGCCGACGCGTCCGGCGCCGATGACGCCGATCCGCAGCGGCCCTCGCGCGGGCGCGTTGCTGCTGCTGGGCATGTTGCGAACCTCTCGTTGCAGTCCCTCCGACATCCGCGGGGGCGGACCGGGCCGGGTACCAGACGATTGCTCTGCACTCAGTGCAACACGAGGCTACGCGCCAGCCTTCCCGGGCGGAACCGGGCCCGGCGTCGGGTGGGTCACACCGCACGCGCCCGGGTGCACCGGGCCGTGCTCTGCGAGGATGCCGCCATGGAGCCGCACCAGCGTCGGGGCGTGGTCGCCCTGCTCGCCGGAGGCACCGGGACCCGCATGGCCAGCGAGACCCCGAAGCAGCTGCTCGAGGTCGGGGGCCGGACCCTCCTCGAGCACGCCCTGCACACCTTTCACGCCCACCCACGGGTCCACGAGATCGTGCTGGTGATGGCGGCCGACCACCTCGACGCAGCGCGGGCGTTGGTCGACCGGGGTGGGTACGCCGACAAGGTGACGGCGGTCGTGCCCGGCGGCGCGTCCCGCTCGGACAGCACCCGCGCGGCCCTCGCGGAGCTCGGCGACGCCGAGGTCGACCTGCTGGTCCACGACGCCGCCCGCCCGCTCGTGACGGAGCGGATCGTCGACGACTGCTTCGCAGCACTGGCCACCCACGCCGCGGTCAGCGTGGCCGTCACCTCGCCCGACACGATCGTCGAGGTGGACGCCCACGACCGGGTGCTCGCGACCCCTCCCCGCGAGTCGCTGCGCCGGGTGCAGACCCCGCAGGCGTTCCGGTCGGAGGTGCTGCGCCTCGCCCACGACAGGGCGGCGGCCGACCCCGGCTTCACCGCCACCGACGACTGCAGCGTGGTGGGCACCTACTGCCCGGACGTCCCCGTCGTCGTCGTGGCCGGCGACGAGCGCAACCTCAAGGTCACCACGCCACTCGACCTCGTCGTCGTCGAGGCGCTGCTGGCCACCGGAGAGGGTCGCCGTGGCTGAGCAGCCGCTGCTGAGCGTGGTCGTGCCGGCGTACGACGTCGAGGACTGGCTCGAGGACTCGCTGACCAGCGTGCTCGACCAGTCGTGGTCCCACCTCGAGGTGGTCGTGGTCGACGACGGCGCGACCGACCGGACCGGTGAGATCGCCGACGAGGTCGCCGCCCGCGACCCGCGGGTCCGGGTGGTCCACCAGGCCAACGCCGGCCTCGGCGCCGCCCGCAACGTGGGTGTCACCCATGCCACCGGTGAGCTGCTGGCCTTCGCGGACAGCGACGACCTGGTCGTGCCGGGCGCCTACGAGCGGTTGGTCGGGAGCCTCGTCGAGAGCGGCTCCGACCTCGCCATCGGCGCGGTCGAGCGGCTGCGTGGCGACGAGACGTTCATGACGCCGCTGATGCGGGAGAACCACCGCGAGCCGCGCCGTTCGGTCGTCATCGAGGACGCTCCCCTGCTGCTCGCCGACGTCTTCGCCTGGAACAAGGTCTTCCGCCGCTCCTTCTGGGACGCCCACGGGCTGGCCTTCCCGGAACGGGTGCGCTACGAGGACCAGCCGGCGATCACCCGTGCGCTCGTGCAGGGACGCATCGACTCGCTGCCGGAGCCGGTCTACCGGTGGCGGGTGCGCGACGACGGCACCTCGATCAGCCAGCAGCGCGGCGACGTGCGCGACCTGGCCGACCGGCTGGAGACCAAGCGCTGGTCCCTCGCGACGGTCCGCGAGCACTGCTCCCCCGCGACGCAGGAGGTGTTCCTCCGGCGGGTGCTGCCGATCGACATGTGGGAGTACTTCCGGGCCGCCCCCGACGCCGGCGACGACTACTGGGCGCTGCTCCGCGACGGCGTCCGTGAGCTGTGGAACGCCGACAGCGTCCCCTTCGAGGCCACGACCCTGCCGCTGCGGCAGCGGATCATGGGCTGGCTGGTCGGCCAGGACCGACGCGAGGCGCTGGCGGAGTTCCTCACCTGGCTCGACGACAGACCGCCGGGGCCCCTGCCCACGCGGCTCGTCGACGGTCGCACCGTCGCCGAGCACCCGTACGTCGACCGGCCGGACCTGCCGCCCGAGCTGCAGGTCCCCTGAGCCGGCCCCGTCACTCCTCCAGCAGGCCCTCCTCGACCAGGAAGTCGCGCGCCACGTCGGCCGGCTGCTCGCGGTCCACCGCGACCCGCCCGTTGAGCTCGGTCAGCTTCTCGGTCGTCAGCGCCGCCATCAGCGGCTCGAGGATCGTGGGCAGGTCGGTGTTGGTGTCGAGGAACTCGGTGCTCACCGCCGGCACGAGGTTCTGGGCCGGCTGGATGTCCTGGTCGTCCTCGAGCAGCACGAGGCCCTGGCTCTCCAGGGTGCCGTCGGTGGTCGCGGTCAGGCCGAGCTGGGACTCGCCGTCGATGACGGACTGGTAGGTCTGCTGGCTGGCGAACCCCAGCGGCAGGATCTTCTCCACGTCGATCCCGTAGACGTCCTCCAGCCCGCCGGCGCAGTCGGGTCGACCCTCGCAGTCCGGGGCCGCCGCCAGCGTCACCGTCATCCCCTCGAGGTCGGAGAGGGTGGAGAGGTCGTTCTCCTCGGCGTACTCCTGCGTCACGAAGAACGCGTTGGTGTCGGTGGCCTCCGACGGCTCGAGCAGCGCGATGCCCTGCTCCTCCAGCAGCGGCTGGGCGTTCTCGATGGTCTCCTCGGCGTCGGGGGTCGTGAGCGACTCCTCGCCGTCACGGTTGAGGTAGTCGACCAGACCGCCGACGTACTCGGGGACGAGGTCGATGTCGCCGGGGAACTGCTGCATGTAGACGTCACGGGTGTCGACGAGGTTGACCGACGGCGAGTAGCCGGCGTCCTCGAGCAGGGCGACGTACATCTCGGTCACCAGCGCCGCCTCGGGGAAGCTCTGCCCCGAGATCGACACCGGGCCACCGGCGGTCGCGCCGGTGTCCTCCTCGGCGGCGGGGTCGTCGGCGAGCTCGTCGCCGGCGCAACCCGTGAGCAGGATCAGGCCGGCGGATGCCACCGCAGCCAGGGAGCGTCTGAACATGTCGTTCCACCTTCTGTGTCCCGCGGCAGGGTGCCGCGCGTGTCCGGTCGTGCTGCAGGGCGAGGAGTTCGCGCCGCGCTCCCCATCCTCACGTGCCGGACAAGGATTCGCGAACGGTGTCCGCCTGCTGGGGCTCGCGCGGGACGGGGGCGAGGGCCCGCTGGACCGCCGCAGCACCCAGCTCGAGCACGAGCGCGACCAGGGCGACGACCACGGCGGCGGCGATGCCCTTGGAGTAGTTGGAGCGGTAGAAACCCTCGGTGATGATGCGCCCCAGCCCGGGTCCGGCGACCAGGGCGGCGATGGTGGCGGTGGCCCACACCTGCACCAGAGCCAGCCGTACGCCGGAGGCAATGAGCGGCAGCCCGAGCGGCAGCTCGACCCGGAAGAACTGCTGCCAGCGGGTCATGCCCATCCCCTGCGCGGACTCCTTCACCTCGTCGGGGACCTCGCGGATGGCGGTGTAGCCCTGCGTGATGATCGGCGGGAGCGCGAACAGCATCAGCGCCAGCAGCGTCGCCAGGCCGGCGCGGCCGTAGGGCCCGAACTCCTGCGGGCCCGGCCAGGGCGCCGTGACCAGGAGCGCCAGCAGGGCGAAGGTGGGGATCGCGCGCCCGACACCGGAGATGTTGATCGCGAGGAAGCCCCCCCGCCCGCGGTGCCCGAGGTAGAGCGCCACGGGAAGCCCCACGAGCACGGCGAGCACCAGCGCGCTGCCGGTGAGCAGCAGCTGCTCGACGGTGCGGGCCCACAGCCCGCCGGGGCCCTGCCAGCTCGCGGCGTCGGTGAGGTAGCGCCAGGTGTCGGCGAGGACGGTCATGCCCGCACCCCCCGGGTCCAGGGGGTCATGGCGCGTTGGGCCAGGACCAGCAGGGCGTCGAGCAGCACCGCCAGCACCACGCACAGGACGGCAGCGGCCAGCAGCTCGGCCCGGAAGTTCGTCTCCACGCCGTCACGGATCAGGTCGCCCAGACCCCCGAAGGACACCAGCGTGCCGATGGTGGTCAGTGCCACGGTGGAGACCGTGGCCACCCGCAGCCCCGCCATGATCACGGGCAGTGCGAGGGGGAGCTCGATGCGCCACAGCAGCTTGCCCGCGCCGTACCCCAGGCCGAGGGCCGACTCGCGCACGTCCGCCGGCACCGCCTTGAGTCCCTCCAGCATGCTGCGGACCAGGATGGTCAGGGCGTAGAGGCCCAGGCCGAGGACCACCGTGCTCGGGCTCAGGCCCGTGAACGGGACCAGCAGCGGGAAGAGGGCCAGCGAGGGGATGGTGTAGAGGCCGGTGCTGAGGCCGAGGACGCCGCCCTCCAGACGCGGGTAGCGCCGCGCGAGCAGCGCCATGGGGAAGGCGATCACCACCGCGAAGACGAGTGCCGAGACGGTGATCAGGACGTGCTCGACCGTGGCGTCGACGAGCTCGCCGCGACGGTCGACGAGGTAGGCCCCGCAGATCCACTCGTTGGTCAGGCGGCTGTAGCACGAGGGCTCGGCCGCGGCCGCGAGTAGGGTCACACGCATGGACGTTACCGGCAGCGGGTCCGACGACACGGCGATGATCCGCCTGACGGGGGTCGGCAAGACCTACGGCGACGGCACGGCAGCGGTCCAGGAGCTCGACCTCGTCGTACCCGCAGGAGAGCTGCTGGTCCTGGTGGGGCCATCGGGCTGCGGGAAGTCCACGACCCTGAAGATGATCAACCGGTTGATCGAGCCGACCAGCGGCACCATCGAGATCGACGGCCGCGACGTCACCCACGCCGACCCGGTCGAGCTGCGTCGCGGCATCGGCTACGTGATCCAGCAGGTGGGGCTCTTCCCGCACCAGACCATCGAGACCAACGTCATGACGGTGCCCCTGCTCTACGGCGAGTCCAAGCAGACCGCGCGCGAGCGCGCCCACGAGCTGATGACGCTGGTGGGCCTCGAGCCGGAGACGTACGCCGCCCGCTATCCCCACCAGCTCTCGGGTGGCCAGCGGCAGCGCGTGGGCGTGGCCCGTGCGCTGGCCGCCGACCCGCCCGTGCTGCTGATGGACGAGCCCTTCGGCGCCGTCGACCCGGTGGTGCGGGTGCGCCTGCAGGACGAGTTCCTGCGGCTGCAGCGGGAGCTCGGCAAGACGGTCGTGCTGGTGACCCACGACATCGACGAGGCGGTGAAGATGGGCGACCGGGTCGCGGTCTTCGAGCCCGGCGGTCGGCTGGCCCAGGTCGCGACACCCGCAGAGCTGCTGGCCCGGCCGGCCGACGACTACGTCGCCGACTTCGTGGGCTCGACGACCGGGCTGCGGCGGCTGGCGGTCACGCCCATCGACCGCGACCAGCTCGAGTCCCTCGACGGCGTGAGCACGGGCGACCTCGCCGCCGCGGTCGAGGTGGGGGCGACGCTGGAGGAGGCGCTGGCCGCCATGCTCCGCGACGACCGTGCGGTGGTGGGGGTCAAGGACGGCGCCACCTTCCTCGGCGTGCTCACCCCCGGCGGGGTGCACCGGGCGCTGCGCGCGTCCCTGACCGACTGACCTGCCCTGCTGCCCTGCCGGACGGTCAGCGGACCGGGACGTCCCGGTGCCAGGACTCCGTGACGTACTTGGTGCGCCAGCCCATGGCCTCGTAGAGCCCGCGGGCGCCCGTGGGTGAGTCGGCGTCAACCTCGAGCCCGACGCGGTCACGGTCGCGCGAGGCGGCGTCGGCGATGATCGTGTTGAGCAGGGCCTTGGCCACCCCCTGGCCGCGGGCGTCGTCGAGGACACCGATGTAGCCGACGTAGGAGCCCGCGGGTCCGTTGGCGGACTCCGACACCGTGCCGACCAGCGCCCCCACCGGGATCGGACCGATCTCGAGGTCGGGATTGGCGAGCTCCGCGATCCACCAGTGGTCCCAGTCGTGGCCGGGCTCCTCCAGCAGCCGGTGGACGAACTCCCCGAAGGTCTCCTCCCAGGAGTTGAAGTGGTCGCGGAAGGCCTGCTCGAGCACCTGGTGGACGGCGTGGAGGTCGACCGAGTCCGGGAGCCCGTCGGGACGGCGGCGGACGAGCCGGATCGTGACGGCGTCCTTCTGCCACTCCGCCGGGTCGGGGACGAGGTCGCTCTCGTCCTCGGTCACCGGTCGGGTCATCTGCAGCCAGGTGCGGACCTTGCGGTAGCCCCAGGACTCCAGCCAGCGGTGCTGGCGCTCGTCGTCGGCGAAGGCGCCGGTGTCGATCTGCTGCACCTCGAGGCCCCGGGCCAGCCCGACGGCGCGGGCCTGCTCGTCGGCCCACTCGAAGAGCAGCCGGGCGCACGAGCTCGCGACGTCGTCAGGGAGGCCGCGCTCGACGACATGGGCGTAGAGCATCCGGCCCTCGGCCCGGTCGTGGACGCTGCCCCAGGCCCGGATCTCGCCCCGCGGGTCGCGGAGCACGACGTTCTCGCGCATCCGCAGCCCGCGCTCGGAGACCTCCACCAGCACGTCGTCGACCGATGCGCCTGCCCAGCCCCGGCCGGCGCGCTCGTGCTCACGCAGGAGCTGGGTCAGCCGGGCGACCGTGAACCGGTCGGAGGGATCGGGGGCCTCGACCTTCCAGCCGTCGACGAGGTGCTCGGAGTCCGCGAGGATCCCGTCGGGGTCGCTGTGGAAACGGTTGTCCTCAGGGATCACGTCGGATCATTCTTCCATCCCCCGGACACGAGCGCGGCGTGTGCCCCATGGTGCGCTGGAGCGCACGGTGGGGCACACGCCGCGTCAGGGGGTGTGTGTCAGGCCCGGAGGCGGTGGGGCTCGCTCTGCCAGGCCAGCAGCTCGGCCCGGGCGACGTCGAGCTCGGACTGCAGCTCGGCGACCCGGAGCTGGGCCTCCGCCGCCCGCTCCTCGGCCTCCTCCAGGCGGGCGCCGACCTCGCGACCCTCCTGCTCGGCGGCCTCGGCACGGCGCGCCTCGGCGTTGTACTTGCGGGTCGCGTCGGCGGCGCGTCGCTGGGCGGCCGACAGCGCGGTCTCCAGCTCGGCGAGGGCGTGGTCCTGCTGCCGGGCGCGGGCCTGCATCGTGTCGACGAAGCGCGCGTGCTCGTCGGTGCGCTGGTCGGTCAGCTCGCGGTAGTGCTGGGCCTGCTCGGCCCGGTCACGCGCGGCGTCGCGGCGGGTCTGCATGAGCTCGGAGTGGGTGATCCGGGTGGACGCGGCGCCGAGCACCACGGCTGACACGGCAGCGAAGGCCTGGAACCAGGCCACGTTGTCGAGGAACGCGACGGTCACGAGGGCCGCGGCGAGCGTGAGCAGGAGAACGGCGACGGTCAGGCGGGTGCTGCGCTGTCGCCGGCGAGCAGTCGGGGAAGACATGCGCCGAGGTTACGGCTCCTCGTCGTCGGAACGGACGCGACACGCTCGTTCCAGAAGCAAAGCCGCGACGACGATCGCAACGCCCGCCAGTGCGGCGACGGCGGAGCGGACCAGCCGTTGGTCGCCGAGCTCGGCCCGCACGCCCAGCCAGCTCACGGCGTACCCGGCGTAGCCGCCGGCCACCAGGCCACCGACGACGACGCACGCCCGGGCCAGCACCAGCCGGTTCACGGCCCGGTAGGGCTCGAGGTAGTCGTGGCGCACGTGGAGGGTGCGGTGGGTCAGCCAGGCGGTGCCACCCAGCACCGCAGCGACGAAGAAGAGGGCGAGCGGCTGCAGCCACGTCACCAGCGGCGCGGTGCCGACGCGGTCGGCCACGGGGTGGAGCAGCCAGCCCAGGACCAGCCCCGCCATGACGGAACCACCGATCGCGGCCGGGCCGGTCGGTCGGAGGTGCCCGTCGGGAGGCTGGCGTCCCGACGGACCCGGAGTCACTGGAGCTCGAGCGTCAGGTCGTCCCGACGCTTGATCCCCGAGGTGTCGAGGTCGGCGAGCAGGTCGCTCACCGGGCCGGCGTCCGGGAGCACCGCGTCGGGCTCGACGTCGAGCCAGGGCTGCAGGACGAAGGGGCGCTGCTTCGCCCGCGGGTGCGGGAGCCGCAGGCCGTCCTCGTCGGAGCGCCGGTCGCCCACGACGATCAGGTCGACGTCGAGGGTGCGGGGGGCGTTGGGGACCTCGCTGTGCTCGCGGTCGTAGGCGTCCTCGACCGCGAGGGCGCGGTCCATGAGCCGGTGGGCCGCCAACGTGGTGTCGGCGAGCACCACGGCGTTCAGGAAGTTGTCAGCCTCCTGCGGGCTGTCGACCGGTTCGGTCTCGTAGACCGGCGAGACGGCCGTGACCCAGACGTCGGGAGTGTCGGCGATCGTGTTGACGGCGCCCTGCAGCGCGGCCATCCGGTCACCGAGATTGGAACCCAGCGCCAGCACCACCCTGCGGATCGGCCGCATCTCCCCGGTGAGGGTGTCGGCATCGATGATGTGCGGGTTGGGCGTCTCGCTCATTCAGTCCCTCGCGTCTCTCCGGATCGTCAATGCCACATCGGCGAACGTCGCCGCGATCGGGGCCTGCGGCTTGTGCACCGTGACCCGCGCCCATTCAACACGACCCGCTGAGAGGCAGGTACGGGCCACCCGTTCAGCCAGGGTCTCGATCAGGTCGACGGGGTCGGACTCCACCGCGGCCTTCACCTTCTCCACGAGGCTTCCGTAGTCCACGGTGTCGCGCAAGTCGTCGCTCCGCGCCGCCGGAGCGGTGTCGAGACCGAGGGTGAGGTCGATCACGAAGACCTGGCCGTCGCGCCGCTCGTGCTCGAAGACGCCGTGGTGGGCGAAGCACTCGATGCCCGCGATCGTCAGCTCGTCGCTCACCGCTCCTCCTGCTGCACGCGGTCGAGGACGCGCAACGCGTCGCGGCTCGACCGGACGTCGTGGACCCGGATCCCCCAGACCCCCCGCTGGGCCAGCACCAGGGTCAGGGCCGTGCTCGCAGCCTCACGGTCGGTGACCGGACGCGGGGTGCCCGCAGCGTCGGCCAGCAGCGAACCCAGGAAGGACTTCCGGCTCCCGCCGACCAGCAGCGGACGACCGAGCTCGGCGAGCCGGTCCAGGCCGGCGACGAGGGCCCAGTTGTGCTCGGCGGTCTTCGCGAAGCCCAGCCCGGGGTCGAGCACGACCCGGTCGTCGGGGATGCCGGCGGCCCGGATCGCCTCGAGCCGATCCCCCAGCTCACGGCAGACCGCCGCCACGACGCCTCCCGGCTGGTCGTAGGACGCCGCCTGCTGCATGCGGTCGGCGTGGCCGCGCCAGTGCATGGCGACGTAGGTGGCGTCGGAGTCCGCGACGACGTCCAGGATGTCCGGGTCGGCGAGCCCCCCGGACACGTCGTTGACGAGGGCGGCCCCGGCGTCCAGGGCGGCTCGGGCGACGGCCGCGCGCATCGTGTCGACGGAGACCACGGCTCCCTCGGCGGCGAGCCGGGTGATGACCGGTACGACGCGGGACAGCTCCTCCTCGAGCAGCGGCCGGGTCGCGCCGGGCCGCGTCGACTCACCCCCCACGTCGAGGATGTCGGCGCCGTCGGCCAGCAGCCGGCGGCCGTGCACCACGGCGGCGTCGGTGTCGGCGTACCGGCCGCCGTCGGAGAAGGAGTCGGGGGTGACGTTGACGACCCCCATCAGCCGCGGCGTCATCGACGTCACGGCCTGCGGTGGATGAGTGCCATCGCCTCGGCGCGGGTGGCCGCGTTGTGCATCTGCCCGCGCACGGCGGAGGTGATGGTGCGGGCCCCGGCCTTGCGGACCCCGCGCATCGTCATGCAGAGGTGCTCCGCCTCGATGACGACGATCACCCCGCGGGCGTCCAGCAGCTTCATGAGCGCGTCGGCGACCTGCGTGGTGAGCCGCTCCTGCACCTGCGGCCGCTTCGCGTAGAGGTCGACCAGGCGGGCGAGCTTGGAGAGCCCGGTGATCTTGCCGGAGTCGGCGGGGATGTAGCCGACGTGGGCGACGCCCGTGAACGGCACCAGGTGGTGCTCACACATCGACCACAGCTCGATGTCGCGCACGAGCACCATCTCGTCGTGACCGAGGTCGAACGTGGTCGTCAGCACGTCCTCGGGTCGCTGGCGCAGGCCCGAGGTCAGCTCCTCGTAGGCCCGGGCGACGCGGGCCGGGGTCTCGCGCAGCCCTTCCCGGTCGGGGTCCTCCCCGATGGCGGTCAGCAGCTCGCGAACCGCGGCCTCGGCCCGCGCGAGGTCGAACGGGGGGACGTCGTCGGGATCGACCAGCGGCTGGGCGATGGGATCCACCATGCTCAGGGGCCCGTCGTCGGCGGGGTCGGCGGGTCGCTCTGCGGCGCCGCCACCTCGGGTCCGCCGTGGATGTCGCCGCCCGCGCCGGGGGGCGTGATCACCACGCCGCCCTCGCTGGGCTCCGGCGTGCCGTTGGTGCGTGCGCGTTCGCGGATCTCGTCCGGCACCTCGATGGGCGGGATGGCGGAGGGGTTGCGGTCGGGCGAGCCGGTCCACGCCGGGCGCTCCGGACGCGGCCGCAGCGCCGCGAAGATCTCCGCGACCTCCTCCTTGTCGAGGGTCTCCTTGTCGAGCAGCGCGAGCACGAGGCTGTCGAGGACGTCGCGGTTCTCCTCGAGGATGTCGAAGGCCTCCTGGTGGGCGGCGGCCACGAACTTCTTGACCTCCTCGTCCACCTTGGCGGCGACGGCCTCGGAGTAGTCGCGCTGGTGGCCGATGTCGCGGCCCAGGAACGGCTCGGAGTTGGACTCGCCCAGCTTGACCGCGCCGAGCACCTCGGTCATGCCGTACTGGGTGACCATCGCCCGCGCGAGACCCGTGGCCTTCTCGATGTCGTTGCCGGCGCCGGTCGTGGGGTCGTGGAAGACCATCTCCTCCGCGGCACGACCGCCCATCATGTAGGCGAGCTTGTTGAGCAGCTCGCTCCGGGTCTGGGAGTACTTGTCCTCGTCGGGCAGCACCATCGTGTAGCCCAGTGCCCGGCCGCGCGGGAGGATCGTCACCTTGTGCACCGGGTCGCTGCCGGGCAGGGCGGCGGCCACCAGGGCGTGACCGCCCTCGTGGTAGGCCGTGACGAGCTTCTCCTTCTCGCTCATCAGGCGGGTACGCCGCTGCGGGCCCGCGATCACGCGGTCGATCGCCTCGTCGAGCGACTCGTTGGTGATCAGCTTCCCGGCCTGCCGGGCGGTCAGCAGCGCGGCCTCGTTGAGCACGTTGGCCAGGTCGGCGCCGGTCATGCCCGGCGTACGACGGGCCACCGCCATCAGGTCGATGTCCTGGGCCATCGGCTTGCCGCGCGAGTGGACCTTGAGGATCTGGTGGCGGCCCGACAGGTCGGGGGCGTCGACCTGGATCTGCCGGTCGAAGCGACCCGGCCGCAGCAGCGCGGGGTCGAGGACGTCGGGGCGGTTGGTGGCCGCGATCAGGATGACGCCGCCGCGGACGTCGAAGCCGTCCATCTCGACGAGCAGCTGGTTGAGGGTCTGCTCGCGCTCGTCGTGGCCGCCGCCCATGCCGGCGCCGCGGTGCCGGCCGACCGCGTCGATCTCGTCGATGAAGACGATGGCGGGCGCGTTCTCCTTGGCCTGCTCGAACAGGTCACGCACACGGCTGGCGCCGACGCCGACGAACATCTCGACGAAGTCGGAGCCGGAGATCGAGTAGAACGGCACGCCGGCCTCGCCGGCCACGGCTCGGGCGAGCAGCGTCTTGCCGGTGCCGGGCGGGCCGTAGAGCAGCACACCCTTGGGGATCTTGGCACCGACGGCCTGGAACTTGGCCGGCTCGGCGAGGAACTCCTTGATCTCGCCCAGCTCCTCGATGGCCTCCTCGCAGCCGGCCACGTCGCCGAAGGTCGTCTTCGGCATGTCCTTGGTGATCATCTTCGCCTTGGACTTGGCGAACTGCATGACGCCACGGCCACCGCCGCCCTGCACGTTGTTCATGAGCCAGAGGAACACGAGGATGATGAGGATGAAGGGGATGAACGTCGCCAGGATCGAGCCGAGAACGCTGGGCCGTGCCACCTCGGTGGTGTAGCTCTCGATCTGACCGGCGGCGATCTGGCGCTGGACCTGCTCCTCGATCTCGGCCTGGGTGTCGGTGAGCCAGTAGGTCATCACCCGGTTGCCGCCCTCGCGCTGGACGCTGTCGTCCAGGGACGCCTCGATGACCTGGTCGCCGTCGATGAACTTGATCTCGTTGACCTCGCCCGCCTCGATGTACTCGGTCATGCGCGAGGTGCTGATCTCCTCGTACTCGCCCGTGGGGACGAGGTACTGGAGGACGAGCAGGACACCGGTCACGACGAGGATGCCGATGACCCAGCGATTGAGGAGGATCCGCTTCACGTGCTTCTCTCGTGTCAAGGTCTCAGGGAACCCACGACGCTACCGCGCCGCCGGTCTGGTCCATTCTCGCAGGCCGCCCAATCAGGGGCCAGAGAGCGCCGACGCCGAACGCCGGGGCGAGGTGGGCTGGCCAGCGGCGTCCGGCCGGTCCGGCGCGGCGCCCAGGGACGGCCGCTCAGGAGTAGACGTGGGGGGCGAGGGTGCCGATGTCCCGCAGGTTGCGGTACCGCTCCCGGTAGTCCAGGCCGTAGCCGACGACGAACTCGTTGGGGATGTCCCAGCCGACGTACTTGACGTCCACCGGCATCTGCAGCGCCTCGGGCTTGCGGAGCAGGGTGCAGATCTCGACGCTGGCGGGCTCGCGCGAGGCCAGGTTGGAGGTCAACCAGGACAGTGTCAGACCGGTGTCGATGATCTCGTCGACGATGACGACGTGCCGACCGCTGATGTCGGTGTCGAGGTCCTTGAGGATCCGCACGACCCCGCTGGACTTCGTGCCGGACCCGTAGGACGAGATCGCCATCCAGTCCATCTCGAGGTGTCGGCTGAAGCTCCGCGCCAGGTCGGCCATGACCATCACCGCCCCACGGAGGATCCCGACGATGAGCAGGTCCTCGCCCTCGTAGTCGGTCTCGATCTCGCGGGCCAGCTCGGCCAGGCGATCGCGGATCTGTGCTTCGGTGAAGAGGACATCGACGAGGTCGTCGGAGACGTGGGAGGCGTCCATGGAGGCAGCCTAGGGGGCGAGCGGCCGGTCAGGTGGCGCGGCCCCAGGGGGGCGGGCCGCGCCACCGCTACCGGCTGCGGCGGTCCCGGGGGTGTGACCGTCGCGCACCCGGCGGCGCCTGGGCCGGGGGGTTGGCCGCGGCACCGGGGGGCTCTGCTCTGCGACCGGGGGGGTCGCAGAACCCATCGTTGCCACCCGCAAGGCGGCGCGCCGCAGTTCGGCGGAAGATGGTCCGAACGGGTCAGTCGGCTGTGTCCGGACGACGGAAGGTGAGTCGCCCGTCCTGACGGACGGCGTGGAGGGGGCCGGGAAGCCCGATCCACCGCTGCCCGCGCCAGGAGGTGACGAGCTCGTCGACACCCTGCAGGTGGCCGTGGGTGAGGTCGCCGCCGGGGGCACCGGCCCTCAGGGCCGCCAGCCGGAGCACCCGCAACCGGATCGCGTCGGGGAGCTCGGCCAGTCCCGCGGTGTCGAACCAGCCCCCGTCGTCGAGCCGCAGGTGGTGCTCCTCCGCCAGGGCGTCGAGGGCGGCGACGTCGGCCTGCAGCTGGGTGGCGGTGCGCGCGAGCGTGGCCGCGATCCCGGGGCCGAGCTCCTTCTCCAGGACCGGCATCACCCGCTGGCGCACCCGGGCGCGCGTGAAGGCCGGGTCGCTGTTGTGAGGGTCGGTCCACCACGCGATGCCGTCCGCGACGCAGGCGGCCTCGGTCTGGGCACGCGTCACCCCCAGCAGCGGCCGCACGAACACGCCGTACGCCGGTCTCATCCCGGCCAGCGACCGACCGCCGCTCCCCCGGGTCAGCCCGAGCAGCACCGTCTCCGCCTGGTCGTCGAGCGTGTGCCCGAGCAGCACCCGCCGGGCCCCGATCCGCCCGGCCGCCTCCTCGAGCACGGCGTACCGCGCCTCGCGGGCGGCCGCCTCCGGGCCCCTGCCGCCGCCCTCCACGTGGACCTTCACCCCCACCGTCTCGTCGGCGCCGAGGGCCACCATCTGGGCGACCACCCGTTCGGAGAGCTCCCCCGAACCCGCCTGGAGGCCGTGGTCGACCGTCGCGCCGACCACCCGCAGGGTCTGCCGGTGCCCCTCGGCGACGGTGGCCGCGAGCAGCGCCAGCGAGTCGGCGCCGCCGGAGCAGGCGACGAGCACCGCATCTCCGGGCTCGAGGGCCGCGAGCGCCTGCCGCACCCCGCGTCGGCAGGCTGCGACGGCCGGGTCGAGACTCACGACGTCACAGGACCCGCCGCACCCACGCGTCCGGGTCGGTGATCTCCGCCTTGCCGGGAAGGTTCTCCGCTCGCTCCCAGACGGCGTTGAACCCGGCCATGCCCACCCGGTCGACGACCTCGCGGACGAACTTCGCGCCGTCGCGGTACTGGGCCATCTTGGCGTCGAGGCCGAGCAGCCTGCGCAGCAGCCGGTCGAGGACGCCGACGCCGGCGCGTCGCCGGTCGAAGGCGGCGCGGATCTTGGCCACGGAGGGGATGACCTGCGGCCCGACCCCGTCCATGACGACGTCGGCGTGGCCCTCCAGCAGCGACATCACCCCGGTGACCCGGTCGAGGATCTCGCGCTGCTCCGGCGAGCCGAACGCCTCGAGCAGGTTTCCCCCGCTGCGCAGTGCCTCCGAGGCCCGCTTGAGCCCGTCCTGCAGGACGCTCGCGGGGTCCACGGTCGAGGCGAGCGCCTCGAACTCGGAGAACAGGTGGTCCCGCATCCACGGGACAGCCGTGAACTGCACCCGGTGGGTCTCCTCGTGCAGGCACACCCACAACCGGAAGTCGTCGGGGTCAGCACGCAGCTCCCGCTCGACGTGGACGACGTTGGGCGCCACCAGCAGCAGCCGACCCGACGGTTCGTGGAAGGGATCGAACTGGCCCAGCACCTTGGTGGCGAGGAACCCGAGCAGCACGCCCACCTCGCCGCCCGTCACGCGCGAGCCGACGGCGAGCGACAGCCCGGTCGCGGGCCCCTTCTTCTCCTCGAGGCGTCGGATGACCGGCTCCAGCATCGTGGCGAACCCGGCGGCATTGGCCTCCACCCAGCCCTGGCGGTCGACGACCAGCACGGGCGCGGTGCGCTCCGCGGCCTGGAGCCCGGTGAACTCACGGACCAGCCCGGTGGAGCGATCGGCGTCGGCCCGCAGCTGGGCCACCGTCGCCTCGGCGTGCTCGCGGGTCACCTCCGGACCCGGCCCGGCCAGCCGGCCGCCCACGGTCACGGCCAGCTCCCAGTCCACCATCGATGCCATACCCCGACCCTAGTCGGGGGCCGAGCGCGGTTGCTCAGCGCGAGCAGCGACAGGCGCCCAGCGCGCCGGCGAGGTTGTCGATGTCCTGCCGGGCATCGAGGGTGTCCGGGAGCCTCACCCGGTCGGCGGCCAGGACGAAGGCCAGGGGGTTGCCCGTCGCGTCGACGGCCACGCCCGCGAGGGCGCTGACCCCGGTCAGCGTGCCGGTCTTGGCCCGCACCCGTCCCAGGGAGTCCCGGGGGGCGCGGTCGAAGCGATAGGTCAGCGAGCCCGTGAACGCGCCCACCGGGAGGCCGGTGAGGACGCTGCGCAGCTCGGGTCGCGCGTCCTCGGCGGCGAGCCGCAGCACCTCGACCAGCGTGAGCGGCCGGAGCCGGTTGCCCCGGGCGAGGCCGCTGCCGTCGCGCAGCACCGCGCCGGCCATCGGCACCCCGAGCCCCGCCAGCGTGCGGCGTACGCCGCGGGCGCCGCCGGCGAACGAGGCGTCGTCGACCACGGCGAGACCCACGTGGTGGGAGAGCACCTCGGAGGTCTCGTTGTCACTGACGAGGATCGCGTGCTCGACCAGCTGCGAGAGCGGGGCGCTCTCCACCCGGGCGACCTCCTCGGCCCGGGTCGGTGCCGTGCCCGGCCGGGGGCTGCCGGCGACGCGGACGCCACGTCGTCCCAGCGCATCCACGAAGGCGGCCGCTGCGGTCGCCGCGGGATCATCGACGCGCCCGATGCCCGAGGACTCCCGCCCCCCGTCGACCCACAACGCGCTGACCGGAGCCACGATGTCGTCGGCCACGTAGTCGGCACGCCAGTAGGGGTTCTCCGCCGGCCCGGTGAAGAGGCCGGTGTCGTAGCGCAGCCGCACCGGTCGCCGGGTCGCGGCGTCCGGCAGCGCCCGGACCGTGCGCCGGGCCAGGTCGAGCAGGTCCGCGCGCGGAGGCCAGGAGTCGCTCGAGGCGGGTCGCCGGGCCAGCAACGGGTCACCGCCGCCCACGAGCGTGAGGGTCCGGCCGCGGGCCACGACCGTGGTGGCGAAACGGTGGTCGGGGCCGAGGGCGTCCAGCACCGCGACCCCCGTCAGCAGCTTCATGGTCGAGGCGGGCATGAACGCCCCGGATCCGGCCGCGTAGGCCGGTGCGCGGTCGTCGTCGAGCCCGGCCACCGCGGCGTGGACCGAGCGGCCGAGGTCCTCGTCGCGCAGGCCACGGGCGAGGGCACGGCGTACGGCGGCCGGGTCGACCCGGGCCCCGTCGGCGGCCTCGGCGACGGGGGGCGGCTCCGGCAGCGCGGGTACCTCGACGCCCTCCGGCGGGGGCACCGCGGCCGGCTCGGTCACCGGGTCGGGCGGGTCCGCCAGCCAGTGGTCGAGCAGGTCGAGCCGCCACGCTGTCGCGACCCCACCGGCCACGGCCAGGACGAGCACCAGGGCGAGCCAGCCCCGGACCGAGCCGTGCTCCCCGTGGCCTCGGTCACGTCCGGCCACCCCGCCACCCCTTCCGACTGCGCGTTCCGGGTCATTGTGCGCGACACTGGAAGGAACGACCCGGACCGGGTCGGTGACCAGTTGGCGACGTGGAGGCTGTGGACGTGCTCGAGTTCGACGTGGTGGTGGAGATCCCGAAGGGTGAGCGCAACAAGTACGAGGTCGACCACGAGACCGGCCGGATCCGGCTCGACCGAATGCTGTTCACCTCGACCGCCTATCCCGCCGACTACGGGTTCATCGAGAACACCCTCGGCCAGGACGGCGACCCGCTCGACGCCATGGTCATCCTCCAGCAGCCGACGTTCCCGGGCTGCATCATCGCCTGCCGCGCGATCGGCATGTTCCGCATGACCGACGAGGCCGGGGGTGACGACAAGGTGCTGTGCGTCCCCACGCACGACCCGCGGCTGGAGCACCTGCGCGACATCAACCACGTCTCCAAGTTCGACCGGCTCGAGATCCAGCACTTCTTCGAGGTCTACAAGGACCTCGAGCCCGGCAAGTCCGTCGAGGGCGCCGACTGGGTGGGGCGGACCGAGGCCGAGGCCGAGGTCGAGGCGTCGTTCAAGCGCTTCCAGGACAACGGGGGCCACTGACGCCCCAGCGGGTGCACACTGGTACCCAGTCCCGAGCAGCAAGGTCTGGGTCATGCTGGTGAGGATCGCCTGCTTCAACGTCGAGAACCTCTTCGCGCGCCCCACGGCGTTCGACGCCGCCACGCACGCCGAGGGTGAGCAGGTGCTCGCCGACTACCGCGAGTTCAACGCCCTCATCGCCAAGCCGGTCTACGACGCCGCCGACCGGGCCCGGCTCCGCGAGCTGCTCGTCGGGCTCGGCATCTACTACGTCAACACGCACGGCGCCGTACGCCGGAGCACGGCCAGACCCCGTTGGGCCTGGCTGCGCAAGAACCGGGGCAGCTTCGACAGCCAGCCCAACGACTCCACCCGCGACGTGGAGATCGTCGCGAGCGGCCGCGGCTCCTGGATCGGCTGGGCCGAGCTGGCGACCGAGGCCGTCGACGAGGTCGGCACCCGGATGACGGCGCGGGTCATCGCCGACGTCGACGCCGACATCCTCGCCATCGTGGAGGCCGAGGACCGGCCCGCCCTGCTGCGGCTCAACCACGAGCTGCTCGCCGACCGCTACCACCACCTGATGCTGGTCGACGGCAACGACGAGCGGGGCATCGACGTCGGCATCCTCACCAAGCGCGGCTTCCCCATCCGCTGGATCCGCTCGCAGGTCGACGCCGAGGACGACGTCGGGATCGTCTTCAGCCGTGACTGCTGCGAGTACGAGGTCGGGACCCCCACGGGGGCGGTCGTCAAGGTCCTCGTCAACCACTTCAAGTCCCAGAGCGGCGGCGGTGACGACAAGCGCCGGCGCCAGGCCGAGCGGGTCCGCAGCATCGTCGACGACCGGGTCGCCGACGGCGACCGGGTGATCGTGCTGGGTGACCTCAACGAGGGGCCGCCGGAGGAGGGAGCCGTCCCGGACAACCTGGCGGCCCTCTTCGACCCGGCCGGGCCCCTCACCTCCTGCTTCGACCTGCCCGGCTTCGACGTCGGTGAGCGTCCGGGCACCTACGCGCCGTGCAGTCTGCGCGACCGCCTCGACTACGTGCTGCTCTCGACCAGCCTGCTGCCGGCCTTCGAGAGCGGCTGGGTCTACCGCAAGGGGGTCTGGGGCGACCGGAAGACCCGGCCGACCGCGTGGGAGACCTACCCGGAGATGACCGAGTCGGTGCACCAGGCCTCCGACCACGCCGCCGTGGTGGTCGAGCTCGACCTCTAGCTGGTGACGGACGGCGGTCGCTGGGTAACGCAACGTCCGTGCCGCTCCCGGGTCCTCAGAGCGTGCCGGGAGCGCACCTCCCGTTGCGTTACCCGGCGATGACCCGCCCTGCACACGGTCAGGACAGGCCCGAGAGCATCCCCTCGCTGCGCAGCATCTCGGGCGGTACGCCGAAGGCGTCGACCAGGTCGACCGCGAGGGGTCGCACCTTGCGGCACAGGTCGTTGACCTCGCGGCTGATCGCCTTGGAGCGCTGGCTGGTCAGCCGGCCGTGCTCCATGAACCAGGCGGCGTCGGCCTCGATGGTGGTGAGCGCGAACAGGTCCGCGAGGAGGTTCAGCGCCACCTTCACGTCGCCGTCCTCCAGGGCAGCCGTCCGGTCGACGAAGGCGTCGAGCACGAGCCGCTCGACGTGGGCGTTCGCCGCCCGGATCACGTGGTCCTGCACCCGGGAGAAGACCTCGCCGGCGTTCATGCCGTTGTCGATGCCACGCTTGAGGCGTCGCGCCACCCCCGCCAGCATGTGCTCCTCGCGGTAGCGCAGCATCATCCGGTGGTAGTTGGGGTCGAGCAGCCCGGCCTGCTGGTCCCACTCGTCGCCACCGGGCAGGACGTCACGGATCCGCTCGATCAGCTTGTGCACGTTGGTCTTCTCGATGACCGTGTCGACGGCGAGGCCCGCCACGAACCGGACCATGCCGAACTGGTCGATGTCCTCGAACTCGCTGGCGTAGTCGGTGAGCAAGCCCTTGGCGACCAGCTGCAGCAGCACGTGGTTGTCACCCTCGAACGTCGTGAAGACGTCGGTGTCGGCCTTGAGGGCGGCGAACCGGTTGGCCGAGAGGTAGCCCGCGCCCCCGCAGGCCTCGCGGCACTCCTGGATGGTGCGGGTGGCGTGCCAGGTCCCCAGGGCCTTGGTCCCCGCCGCGCGGGACTCGAGCTCGCGGCGCCGGTGCTCGTTGTCGCCGAGCTCGGGCGCGGTCGTGGTGGAGAACACCTCGTGCAGGTCCTCGGCGACCACCTCCTGGGCGAAGTGGAGGGCGTAGGTGCGCGCGAGCAGCGGGAACAGCCGCCGCTGGTGCATGCCGTAGTCGAGCAGCAGCTCCTCGGTCTCCTCCGAGGTGGCGTTGAACTGGCGGCGGGTGACGCCGTACCGGACGGCGACCGCGAGCGCCACCTTGGCGGCGTTGATGCCGGCTCCGCCGACGCACACCCGGCCCTGGACCAGGGTGCCGAGCATGGTGAAGAAGCGGCGGTTGGGGTTCTCGATCGGGCTCTCGTAGCGGCCCTCGGGCGTCACGTCGGCGAACTGGTTGAGCAGGTTGGTCCGGGGGATGCGCACGCCGTCGAACCAGATCCGGCCGTTGTCGACGCCGTTGAGCCCCATCTTGAGGCCGCAATCCTCGATGCGTACGCCGGGGAGCAGCTGTCCGCCGTCGCGCAGGGGGACGACGAACGCGTGCACCCCCTCGGACTCCTCGCCGACGTGGAGCTGGGCGAAGACCACCGCGGTGTCGGCGTGCCGGGCCGCATTGCCGATGTAGTCCTTGCGGGCGGCGTCGTCGGGCGTGTCGACGACGAACTCCTCCGTGGCCGGGTCGTAGGTCGCCGTCGTCCGCAGCGCCTGCACGTTGGAGCCGTGCCCGGTCTCGGTCATGGCGAAGCAGCCCATCAGCCGCCCCGTGATCACGTCACGCAGGTAGGCGTCGTGGTGGGTTTGGGTGCCGAGCTGCAGGATCGCCCCGCCGAAGAGCCCGAACTGGACCCCGACCTTGACCAGCACCGACAGGTCCCCGAAGGCAAGTGTCTCGAACGCGGCGACCGACGCGCCGATGTCGCCACCGCCGCCGTACTCCTCGGGGAACCCCATGCCGGTCTGACCGGTGCTCGCCATCGTGACGACGATGTCGCGCACCCGGTCGCGGTACTCCTCGGTCGTCATGGTCTCCGCGTCGACCAGCACGTCGGCGTACTCGGCGAGGTTGGTGCGCACCAGCTCGCGGATCGCGGTGTGGCGCCCGTCGAGGAGGCGCCGCAGCGCGGGGACGTCGATGGTGGGTTGCTCGTAGCCCGAGGACTCCCCGGTGGCCGGGGCGGCGGTGTCGGTGGCCATGCGCCGACGGTACTGACCGCCCGGTCGATCCGTCAGGGTCGCGCGAAGAAGTTGGGACTGGTCCAGTAGTACATCGACTCCTGGGTGACTGGCCGCCCGGTGCGCGGCGCGTGCACGATCTGGCCACCGCCCACGTAGAGCGCGACGTGGTAGATCGAGGACGGGCTGCCCGAGGACCCCCAGAAGACCAGGTCACCGGCCTGCAGCTGTCCGGCCGAGATCGGGGTCGACTGCTCGTACTGCGCCACCGAGTAGTGCGGCAGCGCCTTCCCGCCGGCGCGCCAGGCGCCCATGGTGAGACCCGAGCAGTCCCAGCTGTCGGGGCCGGCGGCACCCCAGCGGTAGGGCTCGCCGATCTGCGCCCGCGCGAACGCGACCGCCGCGGCGACCCCGCCACCGGGGGCGGGCGGGGACGCCGGTGCAGGCGGCTCCGGGGCCGGGGGGCTCGCTGGCGGCTGCGGGGCCGGCGGCGCGGGCTGGCTGGGCTGCTGGGCCTCCTGCGGCTCCTGCTGGCTGGGCTGCTGGGTCGCCGGCTGGGTCTGCTGCTGGGCCTGTTCCTGGGCGGCGGCTGCGGCCTCCTCGAGGGCCTGCTGCTCCAGCGCCGCCTGCCGTTGCTCGGCCAGCTCGACACTGATGTCCTCGAGCTCGGCGAGCTCCGCGATCAGCTCGGACTTGCGGGTCGCGATGGCTGCGGCCTCGCTCGCGGCCGCGTCGGCGGCGGCTCGTGCCTCGTCGCGGGCCGTCCGGGCCTCGACCTGCAGGGCCAGGGCCTCGCTGCGGGCGGCCTCGGCCTGCTCGACGGCGACGTCGGCGAGCGTGGCGGCCGCCCGGAAACCGTCGTAGCGGGTGTCGAGCGCCGAGGCGGTCGCCTGCATGGTGGTGGTCTGCTCGACGACGGCCTCGATGCCGTCGGACTGCACCATCGACGACACGGCGGTCAGCGCGGGTGCCATCTCGTAGGACGCCACCAGCGCGCCGGCGTACGCCTCCTGCTGCCGGTCGACGTCGGAGCGCGCGATACCGGCTCGGTCCTCCGCCGCAGCGGCAGCCTGCCGCGCCTGGCCGAGCCGGTATCGCGCACCGTTCCACGCCTCCGTCGCCCTGGCCGCCGCGACGGCCGACTCCTCGAGTCGGCTGTTGGCGGCGGCGAGGTCCGCCTGCACCGAGGCGACGTCGCGGGCCGCGTCGTCGGCCGCCTCGCGCGCCTCACGCACCTGCTGCCGGCTGGGGGGTGTGTCCTCGTCGGCGTGCGCCAGGGGCACGGCGGCCGGGGGGACCGCCAGGCTCAGGGCGAGGCCGAGGAGGACACCGGCAGCGCGCACGTTGCGTTCCTCTCCAGGGTCTGACGTCTGGTCGTGGCGGGTCCGGACGGCTTCCCCACCGTCCGGGCCCGCGGGAACGCTAGTGCTCTTTCGTCACACAGGGAACAGTTTTCTCAACTTTTTCTCCCGTCACAGGCGTGTCGCCTTGCAAATGACAACGATGTAGTTCTCGCGGGACGCAGCAGAACGGGTGTGGCGACCGGCTCAGCGGTCGGCCTCGACCGGCACCGCCGACGTCGTGGCGGTGGGGTGCGAGCTGAGGCCGTGGCGGTCGAAGACCTGCCCGCTGGCCTTGCCTCCGAGGTAGAAGGCGAGCAGGGCGATCAGGATGCCGGCGATGTCGTCGGCGATGTAGTGCCACCCGAAGTAGATGGTCGCCACGATCGTGACGGCGAAGTTCGCCCAGAACACCCAGTGCACGAGCCGGTTGCGGACGGTGTACTGGACCATCAGTGCGACCAGCAGCGTGATGGCGACGTGGAGGCTGGCGAACCCGGCGGTGGACTGCACCGCGCCCTCCACACCCTCCAGGGTGACCCGGACCCGGGCCTGGGAGAGCGAGTCCATCAGCGCGGACGTGGGCGTGTTGGCGTCGATGATGACCGGCTCATAGAGCCAGGCGAAGGCGAAGCCGGGACCCAGGGTCGGCAGCAGGTAGTAGGAGAGGGTGCCGAGGCTCCAGGCGATGCACTGCGACGTGACGAACCAGTAGCCGTGGGTGACGTTGCGCGACCAGATCAGCCAGGCGGTCACGGCGATGGGGACCAGCGGCAGGAACCACAGGTAGATCAGCGACAGGAAGTGCGCCGTGACGCCGGTGCCGAGCAGGTTCTGGAGCACGACCCCGGGGTCGTTGCCGAAGAACAGCGCCCGGTCGACGAGGTAGAGCTCGTAGTCGTACTTCTTGTCGCCCATGACGAAGGGCAGGAACGACTTGAGGTTCCGGTAGCTGACGTAGGTGATGTAGAAGCCGACCAGACCCGTCACGACCAGCGTCATCCGCTCGCGGTTCCAGTGGCTGCGGATCCGGTCCATGGCGAGCTCGCGCCAGCGCGACGGGTTGCCCCGCGACAGCCACAGGACCCGGGGCACGATGTCGGCGGCGAAGGCCCCCGTCAGCAGCAGCGGCAGCCGCACCCAGGCCGGCCCGAGGAACCCCTCGGGGTCGGCCAGCCGCTTGTCGAGGACGATGGCCGTGATGATCGCGAGCGCGCCCATGACCGCGGCGAAGGCGATGAGGAGCGAGTAGGCGCGGCGATACACGCCGCCAAGTCTAGGGACCGCCCACGGGGGCCAACCGGGTGCGGTCGACCCGCAGCGCCACCTCCTCGCCGGTGGCAGGGTGCGCGTCGAGCCGGGCGACGGCGTCCAGCTCGCCGAGGCCGGGTACGTCGACGCGGAGCCGGACCTGCTCCGGGGTCAGCCGGGAGGAGACCACCCGACCGGGGATGGTGCCGGACTCGTCGACGGCCAGGGCCGAGCGACGCAGCGCCACCGCCCCACCCGCGGGCAGGCCTGCCTCGCGCCGGACGATCGCCGCCGGCTCGCCGTCGAGCACCGCGGCGTAGCCGAGGAAGAGCGCGGTGTCGGTGTCCGCGGGGGCCCGCCACACCTCCTCGATCGCGCCCTGCTGCACGATCCGGCCCGCCCGCATCACCGCCAGCCGGTCGGCGACCGCGAAGGCCTCGTCGTGGTCGTGGGTCACCAGCAGCGCGGTGGTTCCCGCCTCCCGCAGGATGCCCCGCAGGTCGCCCGCCAGGCGTTGCCGCAGCCCCGCGTCGAGGGCGGAGAGCGGCTCGTCGAGGAGGAGCAGCCGCGGCTCCACCGCGAGTGACCGAGCGAGCGCCACCCGCTGCCGCTCGCCCCCGGACAGCGTGCCGGGCATCCGCTCGGCGTACCCCGGCAGCCCGACGAGCTCCAGGAGCTCGGTGACGCGTTCCTCGACCCGGCCGGCGCGACGCAACCGGAGGGCGTAGCCGACGTTGCGCGCGACCGTGTAGTGGTCGAAGAGCTGGCCGTCCTGGAACATCAGGACGAAGCCGCGCTTGTGGGTGGGTGTGCCGGTCACGTCCCGGTCGTCCCAGGTGATGCGGCCGGTGCGCGGGGTCTCCAGGCCCGCGAGCGCGCGCAGCAGCGTGGACTTGCCGCAGCCCGAGGGCCCGAGGACGGCGAGGACCTCGCCGTCGGGCACGTCGAGGGACGCCTCGACCACCGCGCGCGTGCCGTCGAGGTCGACGGAGAGATCGCGGACGCCCAGCACGTCAGAAGGCTCCCACGGAGGAGACGCGGAGCCGATCGACGGCCAGCATGACCGCAGCCGTGGCGGCGGCGAGCACCACCGAGGCCGCCAGCGCCATGCCGTAGTTCATGGCCCCCGGGTGGCCCAGCAGCCGGAAGATCACGATCGGCATCGTCGGGAACTCCTCGCGCGCCAGGAAGGACGTCGCCCCGAACTCACCCAGCGAGACCGCGAAGGCGAACCCAGCCCCGGCCAGCAGCGGCTTCCAGAGCACCGGCAGGTCGACCGTCGCCAGCGTCCGAAGCGGCCCCGCGCCCAACGACGCGGCGGCCTGCCGCTGCCGGTCGTCGACGCCGGCCAGGACGGGGACCAGCACCCGGACGACCAGGGGCAGGGCCACCAGCGCCTGCGCCAACGGCACCAGGAGCGGGTGGTCGCGCAGGTCCAGCGGCGGGCTGTCGAGGGTGATGAGGAGGCCGAAGCCCAGCGTCACGGCGGAGACCCCCAGCGGCAGCATGAAGAGCCCGTCGAGCAGGCCACGGACGCGGCGCTCGGCGCGTGACCGCGAGCGCCGGGTGGCGACCACCGCCACGAGCACGCCGACCAGGAGGGCCAGCCACGTGGCGTCCACGGCCGTCCGGAGTGAGTTGAGCAGCGCCTCGGTCACCGGGACCGGGAGCGCCTGCCGGTCGCCCGTGGTCGCCAGCGCCCGGTAGTTGGCGAGGCTCCAGGTGTCGTCCACGCGCAGCGACCCGAGCACGAGAGCGGCGACCGGGAGGGCGACGTACCCCAGCAGCAGGACGGTGACAACCGCCGGCAACAGGTCGCTGCGTCGCAGCCGCCGCGGCGTCGACGGCGAGCGGACCACCGGGACCGTGGTCCGGGCCCGACGGGCGGCGAGCAGCAGCCCGACCACGACCGCGAGCTGCAGCACGGACAGCGCCGCCGCGCCCGGGAGGTCGAAGAGCTGGACCGTGAGCAGGTAGATCTCCGTCTCGACGGTCGCGTAGCGGGTGCCGCCGAGGGTGAGCACGATGCCGAACGCGGTCGCGCAGAAGAGGAACACCACGCTGGCCGCCGAGACGATCGCCGGGCGCAACCGCGGCAGGGTGACGGTCCGGAACACGTGCACGGGGGTGGCACCGAGCGTGGCGGCGGCCTGCTCGGCCCGACGGTCGAGCGCCTCCCAGGCCGAGCCGACCACCCGGATCACGACCGCCACGTTGAAGAAGACCAGGCCGAGCACGATGGCCGCCGGGGTGCCGTCGAGCCCCAGCCCACCCAGGGGGCCGCCCTCCCCCAGCAGCTGCCGGAACGCGACACCGACCACCACGGTCGGCAGCACGAACGGCACCAGCAGCGCGGCCCGGAGGAAGCGCCGGAGCGGGAAGGCGGTGCGGTGCAGGGCGTACGCCGCCGGCAGTCCGAGCAGCACCGACCCCGCCGTGCCCGCCGCGGCCGACCAGAGCGTGAACCCCAGGACCCGCAGGGTGCGGGAACGGGTCAGCACCTCGAGCACCCCGCCCGGGTCGAAGCTGCCCTCGGGCCAGAACCCCCGGGCGACCATGCCGCTGACGGGCACCACGAAGAACGCGGTCAGCACCAGCAGCGGGACCAGCGCGAGCGCCGTCAGGCCGAGCAGCCGCCGGGTCACGTCGCCCCGGTCAGCCGGTGGCGAGATCGCGCCACTGCTCGAGCCAGCCCTCGCGCTCGGCGGCGATCTCGGCCGGGTCCAGGGTGAAGGGGTCCTCCGGCTGCTCGGCGTGCTCGGCCCAGGCCGGCGGCAGGTCGACACCGTCGCGGACCGGGAAGACGTACATCGACTCCGGCAGGGCGGCCTGCACGTCCTCGCCGAGCAGGAACTCCACCAGCGCCCGGCCACCCTCGGGGTTGTCGGCCCCGGCCAGCACCCCGGCGTACTCCACCTGGCGGAAGCAGGTGTCGAGCAGCGCGCGCGTGGTGGAGGTGTCGGTGCCCTTGGGCACCGTGAAGGCCGGCGAGGAGTCGTAGGACAGCACCACCGGGCGGGAGCCGTCGCCGCCGCCCTGGGTGAAGTCGGTGTAGTAGGCGTCGCTCCAGCCGTCGACGACCTTGGTGCCGTTGCCCAGCAGCTCGCGCCAGTAGTCCGGCCAGGCCTCACCGTAGGCCGCGACCGTCGTCATCAGGAACGCCAGACCCGGCGAGCTCGAGAGCGCGGAGGGGGTGACGAAGAGACCCTCGTAGGCCGGGTCGGTGAGGTCATCCAGCGACGTGGGTGGCGTCAGGCCCCGCTCCTCGAACCATGTCACGTCGACGTTGACGCAGACGTGGCCGTGGTCGACCGGGGCCATCCGCTCGCCGCCGTCGGCGGGCACCACGAAGTCGCCGGCACCCTCGGGCAGGTCGACGTCGAGGTCCGCGAACACCCCCTCGTCGAGCGCCCGCGACGCGAAGGTGTTGTCGACACCGAAGGCCACGTCGCCGGTGGGGTTGTCGCTGGTGAGGGCGAGCTTGGTGGTCAGGGCGCCGGCGTCGCCGGCGGGACGGATCTCGAGGTCGAAGCCGGACTCGCGCTCGAACTGCCGCACCAGCGGCTTGGGCAGCGAGAAGGACTCGTGGGTGACGAGGACGACCTCGTCGGGGGTGGGCCCGTCGGGGCGGTCGCTCGCGGCCTCGTCGCTGGAGCCTCCGACCAGGCTGCAGCCGGCGGTCAGGCTCGCGGCGAGGAGGACGGGAAGGATGGGTCGCACGGTGTCTGACTCCCTACGCCGGTGTCACCCGGATCAGGTTCGGAGGGTCTGCGGTGGCTCCGCACTCTCAGCCCGCCGCGCGGGCTCCCCTGTCTGTACGCCGTCAGGCTACCTCCGCCGTGGGTGGCCGCTCTCAGTGGGCCAGCGCGACGACGCCGTCCATCCGGGCGAGCTTGTCCGGGTTGCGCATGAAGTAGATCTCGGAGATGACCGCGCCGTCCACGCGCGCCACCACGGTCGTTGCCCGCTGCTCGTCGAGGAAGATCTCGAAGCCGGGCTGCGCGTTGACCGGGACCGGCTCCAGCCGCACCGCCGCGTAGTCGTTGGCCTGCGAGGCCAGGCCGGTGATGAACCGCACCACCTTGTCGCGTCCCGTGATGGGGCGCAGGGCCGCGGCCGCCCGGCCGCCGCCGTCGCTGATGAGCACCACGTCGGGCGCGAGCACGTCGAGGAACGCCTGGAGGTCACCGCCGGCGCAGGCCGCCATGAAGCGCTCCATCACCGCGCCCCGGTCGACGCCGTCGGCGACCCGCGGCCGCCTCGCCGCCACGTGGCGACGGGCCCGACTGGCGATCTGCCGGCAGGCGGCCTCGCTCTTGTCGACCGCGGCGGCGATCTCGTCGTACCCGAACCCGAACACCTCGTGCAGGCAGAAGACCGCCCGCTCCACGGGAGCGAGGGTGTCGAGCACGCGCAGCATCGCGATCGAGACGTGCTCGGCGAGGGCGACGTCGTCGGCGACGTCGGGCGCGGTCAGCAGTGGCTCGGGCAGCCACGGGCCCACGTAGGTCTCGCGTCGCCGGGACTGCGTCCGCAACCGGTTGAGCGCCTGCCGCGTGACGACCCGGACCAGGTAGGCACGCGGGTCGCGGACCTCGGCGTGGTCGACCTCCGCCCACCGCAGCCAGCTCTCCTGCAGCACGTCCTCGGCGTCGCTGGCGCTGCCGAGGATCTCGTAGGCGACGGTGAAGAGCAGGTTGCGGTGGACGACGAAGTCGTCGGTCGCGCTCACGCGGTCGAGGCTACGGCCAGCGGCAGCTCACAGACGTCCGCATACCCCTGGCTGGCCAGCCCCATGGCGGCGTTGAACCGGGAGCGCTGGTTCTCGATGGCCACCATCATCGTGAGCTCGACGACCGCCTCGTCGCCGAGGTCGCGCCGGAGCCGGTCCACCATCGCGTCGGTCACGGTGGGCGGGGTGGCGGACATCGCCTCGGCGTACTCCATGGCACGACGCTCCAGCGGGGTGAACACCGAGGCCTCACGCCAGCGGGGGACCTCCCGCACCTTGGCCAGGTCGAGCCCGTCCTCGCGGGCCATGAAGTAGCCGAAGTCGAGGCACCACGAGCAGCCGACGCTGCCGGCGGCGGCCATCACCGCGTAGGTCCTCAGGTGGGGGTCCAGGGCGTCGAACCGTTGCACGCGCTGCTCGAAGCCGAGCACCGCCCGCAGCACCCGCCGGTGGTGCCAGAGGACACGCGCGTTGTCGGGGACCTCGCCGAAGGTGCGCCGGGCGTACCACCCGAGCGCCCGGCCGAGGACGCCGGTGAGGGCTGCCGGGGGGACTCGGAACGTGCTGGTGCTGGGCATGGCTTCCTCCAGGTCGGTCTCGTCTGCCAGCTCGGCTGGCTTCTCGCTCGCCCTGGAGACACCGGAGGTGCCGGTCGTGTGACAGGGTCGCCGCATGATCACCGCCGAGGCCGTGCCGTTCGCCGGGCTCGACGCTGCGACGGCGTACGCCTGCTGGCGGCTGCGCCAGGACGTCTTCGTCGTCGAGCAGGCCTGCCCCTACGCCGACCTGGACGGTCGCGACGACGAGCCGGGGACCCGGCACGTCGTGCTGAGGGAGGACGAGCGGGTGGTCGGCTACGGGCGCGTGCTCGACGACGGCGCGGTGTGGCGCATCGGCCGCGTGGTGCTCGCGCCGTCCGCGCGCGGCCGCGGCCTGGCCGACGTCGTGATGGACACGGCGCTGCAGGTCTGCCGGGGCCGCGACGTGGTGCTGGACGCGCAGGCGCCGCTGCAGGGGTGGTACGCCTCGCACGGCTTCGTCGTCGACGGCGAGGAGTTCCTCGAGGACGGCATCCCCCACGTGCCCATGCGACGTCCTCACGCCTGAGGGTCGGGCACGCGGGTCGCCACGGCCTCCAGCAGCGCGGCGAGGACCGCGGGCGTGGTCTCGCGCGTCAGCCGGCGGGCGACCCGCTCGGCCAGCAGCTGCTTGCGGCGCGAACGCGTCCCCGCGAACCGCCGCAGCTGGTCTGAGATCGGTCGCCCGCGCCACTCGGGCTGGCCGCGGAACGTCTGCCAGGCAACGGCGTCGCCGAGCTCCTCGATGGCCGCCACGACCGCCGGCAGGCCCGCCGCGCGGAACAGCTCGTCCTCGAGGTCCCGGTCGCAGACCAGCACCGTGTCGAGGGGAGGGTCGACCCGCTCGAGGTGGCGCCGTTCGCGGGCGTCGCAGAGGCCGATCAGCACGGGCGCGCCGTACGCCGCACGCAGCCGCCGCGCCTCGCGCGCGACGTTGGTCGCACCGCCCAGCACGACGATCTCGAGGTCCTCGGCCAGGTCCCACGTCCGCGCGAGCGCGCGCAGCGCCGCTGCGTCGCTGGCGCCCTCGACCAGGACCACGGGTCGGGAGGGGCGCTGCACCAGGCCAGCCTGGGGCACCGCGGCTCCGGACGCACCCCGATTACCCGGCTGGCCGATCCTCGCGCTCGGCCCCGGTGCGGACGACGGCCGCGACGGACGCGATGGCCGTCGTGAGGGGGATCGCGGCGAGGATGCCCAACCCACCGACGAGGCCGCGGACGATCTCCTGGGCCACCAGCTCCTGGCTGACCGCGACCCCGAAGGGCAGCTCGATGACGGAGAAGATGAGGAGCAGCGGCAGGGTCGCCCCGACGTACGCCAGCACGAGGGTGTTGACCGTGGACGCTGCGTGCGACCGTCCGATCCGCATGGCACGGGCGAAGACGGACCGTCGGGTGGCGGACGGCTCGGCGTCGGCGAGCTCCCACACGGCGGCCGCCTGGGTCACGGTGACGTCGTCGAGCACGCCGAGCGCGCCGATGACCAGGCCGGCGAGCAGCAGGCCGCTCAGGTCGATGCCCGAGGCGACGGCCGCGATGTACTGGCTACCCTCGTCGCCGAGGCCGGTGAAGTCGCCGAGGCGGGTGAACACGCTGCCGACGACGCCGATCAGCACCAGGGCGAGCAGCGTCCCCACCATCGCCACACTCGTCCGCGTCGTCACCCCGTGGGACAGGTAGAGCGTGACCACCATGATGGTCGCGGCGGTGACGATGGCGATGGGCAGCGGGGGACCGCCGCCCACGATCGCCGGCAACGTGAAGGTCGTGAGCACCAGCAACGAGAAGCCCAGGCTGACCAGGGACGCGACGCCACGCCACCGCGACAACAGGACGACCGCCACCACGAAGAGACCCGACAACCACAGCAGAGGCTGCCGCCGGTCGAAGTCCTGGAACGAGTAGCGCTCGCCGGGTGGCGCCTGCCCGACGTAGCTGAGAATCAGGTCGTCCCCGACCTCGACCTCGGGCGCTCCCGGGCCGAAGGGCACGAACGCGTCGACCTCGCTCCCGGCGCCCTCGCCGGCGGACACCGCGACCCGCGCCCGGCAGCCGGCCTGGCCGCGGCCGCACTCCTCGACCGAGACCACCGACCCCCGCGCGCTCGCCGACCCCAGGTCGTCCGCCCTGGTGGGCGGCGCCTCCGATGGCCAGAGCAACACCAGGCCGGCCACCGTCGCCACGACGAGCGGAGCGATCACCGCCGCCAGCACGACCTGCACGTGCCGAGGTGTCCCGCTGGGGTCGGCCGGGGCGTGGCGGTGTTCGTGGCTCACGGGCCGCACGATGCCAGAGCCACCATGGGCTCCGCGGGAAGGACCCAGGAGGGCCAGGACGTGGTCGGAGCCGCCTGTCGGAATCGAACCGACGACCTATTCATTACGAGTGAATCGCTCTACCGACTGAGCTAAGGCGGCGCGCTGCCCGGGACCAGCCCGGGCAACCCGGGTGAGTATACGGACGGCGCGCGTAGGCGGCGAAAACGGCGGGCCGCCGCCGCCCGGCCTCAGGCCGCGTGAGGGGTGAGGGCTCCGCGGGCAGCCCGGCCGGTCACCAGGCGCTGCTCGGCGCCGCACCAGCAGCGGAAGTCGACGACGATGCCGTGCTCGCTGTTGACGATGCCCCGGACCTGGGTCGGGAAGATCAGCTGGCGGCGGTCACACTCGGTGCAGTGGTGGGCGAACACGGTTCCTCCTCGGGTTGTCTCGACTGCTCTCATCACCATGGTGACCCACTCCGAGACATAGAGGTAGCCTGTCTTTCCAGCAGGATCCCTAGGAGACACCTATGTTCTCGCTGCACCAGCTGCGCTGCTTCCTCGCCGCCTACGAGCACGGGTCGCTCACCGCCGCGGCCACCGAGCTGGGCTACGCCCAGCCCTCGGTGTCCGAGCAGATCCGGCTGCTGGAGAAGGCCTGCGGTGCGCCGCTGTTCCGGCGAGTGGGTCGGGGAGTGGTGCCCACCACGGTCGCCGACGAGCTGCGCCCCCACGCCGAGCGGACCCTCGCGGCGGCCGACGACGCCCGGCGGGCCGTGCAGAGCGTCAGCCGGCTCGAGACCGGGACCATCCGGTTCGGCATGTTCGGCACGGCCCGCCTCTACGCCGGTGCCGGACTGGTCGCCGACGTGCTGCGGCACCACCCCGGCGTACGGGTCGAGCTGATCGGCCAGAACTCCAACGAGGTGCAGGACGACCTGCGCCGAGGACGACTCGAGGCCGCGATGATCGCGGTCCCGCTGGTGTCCAGCGAGGGGATGTCGGTCACCCCGGTCGCCCGGGACGAGCTGGTCTACGTGAGCACCGACCCGGCGAGGCTCGCGAGCCCGGTGACCGCCGAGCGGCTCTCGCGAGCGTCCCTCGTCATGCCGGAGACGACGTGGCGAGCCGAGGACTCGACCCGGATGATCCTGCGCCAGATGCTGCACGGCACGGGCCGCAACCCGCAGACCAGGATCGAGGTCGAGGACGTCGAGACCGCGGTCGAGCTCGTCGGCATGGGCCTCGCGGACTCCGTGATCCCGCGGGGGGCGGCCGAGCAGCTGCTGCCCCGGCTGGCCCCGGGGGCAGGGCTCGCGCCGCTCAGGCCGCGGCAGTTCGACACCTTCGCCGTGGTCCACCGCTCGGGGGCCACGCTGTCCCCGGCCGCCACCTTGATGATCGAGCTGGCGACCAAGCGGATCCAGTCGATCGCCGAGCCGGTGCGTCCGCGGTGACGGCTCGGCGGGTCGTGAACCAGCACGAGTGACGGCTCGGCGGTGGGTCAGCAGGTGGTGCCGGGTTCGGGGACCGTGCCCTCGACGAGGTAGGCCTCCACGGCGTCGTCGATGCAGTCGTTGTTGCCGCTGTTGTAGGCGGTGTGGCCGTCGCCCTCGCGGGTGAGCAGCACGCCGCTGTCGAGCTGGGCGGCCAGCGCCTCGGCCCACGCGTAGGGCGTGGCGGGGTCGCGGGTGGTGCCGATCACCAGGATCGGCGCGGCACCACTGCCGTCGATCTCGAGGTCGGGCTCGGTCGACTCGGCCACCTGACCCCGGCAGCCGGCCAGCGACCACGCGAAGAAGTCGCCGAACGTCGGGGAGGCCTCCCGGAAGTCGTCGAGCTGGGCACGGACCTCGGCCGGCGGCACCGCGGTCGGGTCGTCGAGGCAGTTGATCGCCAGGAACGCCTCGCGGCTGTTGTCGGAGTAGCCCGAGGGCGTGCGCGAGGCATAGAGGTCGGCGAGGGCGAGCAGGGCCGTGCCGTCGCCGTCCCCGGCCGCCCGCAGCGCCTGGCTGAGGAGGAACCACAGGTTGCGGTCGTAGAGCGGGAGCGCGATGCCGTAGACCGCGTGGCCCACCGTCAGCTCGCGGCCGGACGCGGTCGGCAGCGGCGACCGGTCGACCTCGGCGAGCAGCCCGGCGACCAGGTCGAGCCCCTCGTCGACCGAATCGCCGAGGTAGCAGCCGTCCACGTTGTCGACGCAGTCGCTGATGTAGGCCTCGAGGGCCTGCTGGAAGCCACGGGCCTGCCCGAGGTTGGCCTCACGCGTCGTGAGCGAGACGTCGACGGCGGCGTCGAGCACCAGGCGGCCGACCCGGTCGGGGAAGAGCTCGGCGTACGTCGCCCCGAGCGCGGTGCCGTAGGAGGCCCCCAGGTAGTCGAGGTGCGCCTGGCCGAGGGCGGCCCGCAGCACGTCGAGGTCGCGCGCCGTCTCGACGGTGGACACGTGGGCGGCGAGCTCGGCGTCGCTCTCGACGCACCCGCGACCGAACCGGTCCAGCCAGCGGGTGTAGGCGCGCACCTCGGCCGGTCCGTCGGGGCTCGGGTCGAGGGCCAGGAACTGGTCGAGCTCGGCGTCGGAGAGGCAGTCGACCGGGGCGCTCTCGCCCGTGCCGCGAGGGTCGAAGCCGACGATGTCGTAGGCGCGACGCAGGGGTGCGCCGAAGAGCCGCCCGGCCTGCGCGACGTAGTCGGTGCCGGGCGCGCCGGGACCGCCCGGGTTGAACACCAGGGCGCCGCGCGCCTGCCCGAGCGCGCGCGACCGCAGCAACGCCAGCTCGATGGTGCGACCGCCCGGACGGTCGTAGTCGAGCGGGACGGTGAGTCGCGCGCAGTCCTTGTCGCCGCACGGCGTCCAGGTCAGCTGCTGCCCGTAGAAGCGGGCGAGGTCGGGATCGGGGGCGTCACCGGCGCCGGGCTCGCGCGGAGCCGCCGACCACGGCTCACGCGGTGGGGGGTCCTCCCCGCCCAGCGCCCCCGCGACCAGCCAGCCGCCGACGCCCACCACGAGCAGCACCGCGAGAGCGGCGGCGAGCAACCGCCTCACCGACGCGCACCCTCGGGGAGCTTCAGCGCCACCATCATCGACTCGAGCGCCAGCGCGACCGGCACGTTGAACTCCAGCATCTGCTCGCGGGCCTCGAAGATCCACCCGATCCGGCGCAGGTTGAGCTCGGCCGAGGACTCCTCCGCCATCCCGGACACCTGGTCGCGCAGCTCCTCGTTGACCAGCTCCCCGGGCGCCCCCGCAGCCAGCGCGATCGCGTCGCGGTAGACCGAGACCAGGTCCATGAGGCTGCGGTCGACGACGTCGAGGTGGCGCCGCTTCGCGCGCGTGCGCTGGCTCTTCTCCAGTGCGGCCAGCGCGGGGGCGTACTCGCGCGGACGCCTGCCGCGCTCCACCACCCCGAACCCCTCGGCCAGGTCCTGCCGCTCACGGCTGTCGAGCTCGGAGGTGATGGCGTCGGCCTCGGTCTTGGTCGTCTCGGCCAGCTCGGTGGCCGCGGCGAGGCAGGCGCCGAGCGAGGTGAGCCGGGCAGGGATCGCGACCACCCGGTTGCGGCGCTCCCGGGTCTCGGGGTCACGGGCGAGGGCGCGGGCACGACCGATGTGCCCCTGGCTGGCGCGAGCGGCGTACGCCGCCAGCGACTCCTCGACGCCGTCGACCCGCACCAGGAAGCCGGCGACCTCCCGCGCCACCGGGGTGGTGAGGGAGACCAGGCGCGTCCGCGAGCGGATGGTGGGCAGGACGTCCTCGACGGTGGGGGCACACAGCATCCACACGGTGCGGTCGGTGGGCTCCTCGATGGCCTTGAGCAGGGCGTTGCAGGCCTGCTCGGTGAGCCGGTCGGCGTCCTCGACGACGAGGATCTGCCACCGCCGCCCGACCGGGGCCAGTGCGGAGCGCCGGACCAGCTCGCGCACCTCGTCGACGCCGATGGAGAGCTTCTCGGTGCGGACCATGGTGACGTCGGCGTGGGAGCCCTTGAGCACGGTGCGGCACTCGTGGCACGCGCCGCACCCCCCCTGCTCGCACTGCAGTGCGGCAGCGAAGGCGACCGCGGCGTTGGACCGGCCGGACCCGGGCGGCCCGGTGAAGAGCCAGGCGTGGGACATGCCCTTCCCGGCCACGGCGTGCCGCAGCGCCTCGACGACGCGGTGCTGGCCCACGAGGTCGTCCCAGACGGTGGGGGCGGGCTGCTGCACGGCCGTCACCGGGTGGCCTGCCCCAGCAGCGGCTGGACGCGCTGGCGGACGGCGGCCGCGATCTCGTCGACGGGGGCCCGCGCGTCGAGCACGAGGTAGTGGTCGGGGTCGGCCGCCGCGAACGCGAGGAACGCCTGGCGCGCCCGCTCGTGGAACTCCACGGACTCGGCCTCGATGCGGTCGCGGCCCTCGAAGCGGCCCAGCCCGTCTGCCGGGGCGACGTCGAGCACCACCGTCAGGTGGGGGCGGAGGTCGGCCGTGGCCCAGCGCTGCAGGCGGGCCACCTCGGCCTGGTCGAGCACGCGGCCGGCGCCCTGGTAGGCGATCGAGGAGTCGACGTAGCGGTC
This sequence comes from Nocardioides coralli, assembly GCF_019880385.1. Classification (NCBI taxonomy): domain Bacteria; kingdom Bacillati; phylum Actinomycetota; class Actinomycetes; order Propionibacteriales; family Nocardioidaceae; genus Nocardioides; species Nocardioides coralli. Next base: position 274,498 of record NZ_CP082273.1, on the reverse strand, counting down.
GGTGATCACGACCTCGCCCCGGTCGAGCGCAGGGCGCACCAGGGTGTCGACGTGCTCGGCCTTGTCGGCGGCGTAGAGCAGTGCCTCCGTGCGGGGCGAGAGCGCGCCGGTGGCCGGGTCGAGGACGATGCCACGCAGCTGCTTGCCCACCGGGGTGTCGCCGGGCTCGAACGTCAGCCGCACGGCGTAGCCCAGCTCGGTGAGCCACCCGGCGAGCGCCTCGGACTGCGTGGACTTGCCCGCACCCTCGCCGCCCTCGAAGCAGACGAAGACCCCGGTCGTCGTGAAGGTCCCGTCGGTCACGGGTTCACCCTACGGGCGAGGGCCCACAGCCGACCGGGACCCCGACGCACCCGGCAGCCCACACGCGAACTACTTCTTCGCCGTCTTCTTCGTGGTCTTCTTCGCGGTCTTCTTGGCTGCCTTCTTCGCGGTCTTCTTCGCGCCCTTCTTGGCCGACTTCTTGGCCGGACCCTTGGCGCGACGCTCGGCCAGCAGCTCGGCGGCGCGCTCGATGGTGATCGACTCGACGGAGTCACCCTGGCGCAGGGTGGCGTTGTACTCACCGTCGGTGACGTACTCGCCGAACCTGCCGGACTTCACCACCACCGGCTGGCCGGAGACGGGGTCGTCGCCGAGCTCCTTCAGCGGCGCCGCGGCGGCCGCCCGCCCCCGCTGCTTGGGCTGGGCGTAGATCGCCAGCGCCTCCTCGAGCGTGATGGTGAGCAGCTTCTCCTCGGCGTCGAGGGACCGCGAGTCGGACCCCTTCTTGAGGTAGGGCCCGTAGCGACCGTTCTGGGCGGTGATCTCCTCTCCCGACTCGGGGTCGGTGCCGACCACGCGTGGCAACGACAGCAGCGTCACGGCGTCCTCGAGGGTCACCGTGTCGAGGCTCATGGACGCGAAGAGCGAGCCGGTCCGCGGCTTCGCTGACTTCGGGGCGTCCTCGGGCAGCAGCTCGGTCACGTAGGGGCCGTAGCGCCCGTTCTTGGCCACCACCGCCAAGCCGGTCTCCGGGTGCTCGCCGAGCTGGATCTCCTCGCCCGCCGGGTTCGCGAACAGCTCGCGGGCCTTGGCCGAGGTCAGCTCGTCGGGCGGCAGGTCGTCGGGCACGTTGGCCCGCTTGCCGGCGTACGGGCCCTCGTCGGTGCCCTCGAGGTAGGGGCCGTAGCGGCCGACCCGGAGGTTGACGCCGTCGCCCGCCTCGCCGATGGGGAACGTCGCGAGCTCGCGGGCGTCGATCTCGCCGAGCTCGTCGACCAGCGTCTTGAGGCCCGTGATGTCGCCGGACCCGAAGTAGAACTCCGCGAGCTCGGTGTTGCGGTCACGGCGGCCGCCGGCGATGTCGTCGAGCACGTCCTCCATGAGGGCGGTGAACTCGTAGTCGATCTGGCGTGGGAAGTGCTCGACCAACAGCCGGGTCACCGAGAACGCCAGCCAGGCCGGCACCAGGGCGGTGCCCTTCTTGTAGACGTAGCCGCGGTTGAGGATGGTCCCGATGATCGAGGCGTACGTCGAGGGTCGGCCGATCTTGCGGTCCTCGAGCTCCTTGATCAGGGTCGCCTCGGTGTAGCGGGCCGGCGGCTTGGTCTCGTGGCCCTCGGGGCTGACCGAGGCCGCCGTCACCGGCTCGCCCTCGGTGAGCGCAGGCAGCCGGGTCTCGGCGTCGTCGCGCGAGGCACCGGCGTCGGTGCCCTCGACGTAGGCCTTGAGGAAGCCGTGGAAGGTGATGGTGCGCCCGCTGGCGGTGAAGACCGCGTCGCGACCGTCGGCGGCGCGACCACCCAGCCGGATCGTGACCGAGCTGCCCTTGGCGTCCTTCATCTGGGAGGCGACCGTCCGCATCCAGATCAGCTCGTAGAGCCGGAACTGCTCACCGGTCAGCCCGGTCTCCGCGGGAGTCCGGAACGTGTCGCCAGCGGGCCGGATCGCCTCGTGCGCCTCCTGGGCGTTCTTGACGGTGCTCGCGTAGACGCGGGGCTGCTCGGGCAGGTACTCCTCGCCGTAGAGCTCGCGCACCTGCGAGCGGGCGGCCCCGACCGCCGCGTCCGACAGCGTGGTCGAGTCGGTCCGCATGTAGGTGATGAAGCCGTTCTCGTAGAGCCGCTGGGCCACCGACATCGTCACCGAGGCACCCATGCCCAGCTTGCGCGAGGCCTCCTGCTGCAACGTGGTCGTGCGGAACGGCGCGTAGGGCTTGCGGGTGTAGGGCTTGGACTCCACCGACCGGACGTCGTAGGTCGTGTCGACCAGCCCGGTCGCGAGCGCCTCGGCGTCGGCGCGGGTCAGGTGGAGCCGGTCCTGCTTGGTCAGCTGCGCGTCGGTTCCGAAGTCGGAGCCACGCGCCACGCGCACCTCGTCGACCGAGTGCAGCCGCGCCGGGAACATCCGCGGCTCGTAGGCACCGCCGGCGTCGAAGGTGGCCTCCAGGTCCCAGTAGGACGCGACCCGGAAGGCCATCCGCTCCTTCTCGCGGTCGACGACCAGGCGCGTCGCGACCGACTGGACCCGGCCCGCGGAGAGCCCGGACATGACCTTCTTCCAGAGCACGGGGCTTACCTCGTAGCCGTAGAGCCGGTCGAGGATGCGGCGCGCCTCCTGGGCCTCGACGAGGTCCATGTCGAGCTCACGGGGGTTCTCCGCAGCGGCCTGGATCGCGGCCTTGGTGATCTCGTGGAACACCATCCGCTTGACCGGGATGTCCTTCGGCTTCAGCTCGTCGAGCAGGTGCCAGGCGATCGCCTCACCCTCGCGGTCCTCGTCCGTGGCGAGGTAGAGCTCGTCGGCCTCCTTCAGCAGCTTCTTGAGCTTGCTGATGTGGGCCTTCTTGTCGCGCGGAACCACGTAGTAGGGCTCGAAGCCGTGGTCGACGTCGACGGCGAGCCGGCCCCAGGGCTGGTCCTTGATCTTCGCGGGGGTGTCGGCCGCACTGGTCGGGAGGTCGCGGATGTGGCCGATGGAGGACTCGACGACGTAGCCCTTGCCGAGGTACCCGCCGATGGTGCGGGCCTTGGCGGGGGACTCGACGATGACGAGCTTGTGTGCCACCTGGCTGACTCTCCTGGCTTGGTCGTTCGGGGTGACCCACGAGCGGGGCCACGGGCCGATCACGGTAGCGCGCTGTCCCCCGTCAGGCTCAGGAAGCCCTCGGCCACCAGGTCTCGGACGAGGGGAAGGTACTCCGTCCGCAGCTCGGTTGGCGACCTCCCGAGCAGGGACGCGAGGGCGTCGAGCAGCTGCGCGGTGCTCAGGTCGCCGTCGGCCGCGCCCACGAAGCCGGCGACGACGGTGTCGACCGTGCGGGCGCGGCGGAGCCCCCGCTGCTGACGCAGCACGATCGTCTCGGGGTCGGCCGCTCCGGGTGCCCCGTCGGTCTCCTGACGCACGTCGGGGGCGGCCGTCGGGTGGGTGGCGAGCAGGGCCTCGTCGGAGAGACCGGCCAGCCGCGCAGCGGCCTCCCCCCAGGCCGCGACCGCCGGTGCGATCGGCTGCTCGACGGCGTACGGCCAGTCGAGGAGCTGCTGCCCACCCGGCGCCGCCCGGACGCAGATCCACCCGAAGCCCAGCGCCTCGATCTGCTGCTCCTCGAACCAGTCGAGCCACGCGTCGTACCGGGTGCGGTAGGCGACGCTGCCGTGCAGGCCCGCGTCCTTGAGCCACAGCTCCACGTACGCCGTGGGGTCGAGGACCTCGCGCTGCACCACCAGCGCCGTGTGGTCGGCGGGCAGCCAGTCGGCCAGCCGCTCCTCCCACGGCCGTCCCTCCACCACCGCCCAGTTGGCCAGCACCTGCAGCCACCCGCCGGGCGCGAGGTGCTCCGGGGCGCCCCGGACGATCTGCTCGACCACCTGGTCCCCGGGGAGACCGCTGTCGCGGTAGACCAGCAGCTCGCCGGTACCGGGTCCGATGACGAACGGCGGGTTGGTGGCGATCAGGTCGAAGCGCTCACCGGCGAGCGGGTCGAGCAGCGACCCGGCCCGCACGTCGACGTTCGCGACGCCGTTGAGCCCGCAGTTGAGGCGGGTGATGGCCAGGGCGCGCTCGTTGACGTCGGTGGCGATGACCTGGTCGCTGTGCGTCGCGAGGTGCAGCGCCTGGACGCCACAACCGGTGCCCAGGTCGAGCGAGCGGCCCACGGGCCGGCGGACGGTGAGCTGGGCCAGCGAGGTGGACGCCGGGCTGATGCCGAGCACGTGGTCGGGGCCGACCTGGGCGTCGCTGCCGTCGAGGCCGGGGGTGAGGTCGCTGACGACCCAGAGGTCGTGCTCGTCGTCGGCGTACGGTCGGCAGTCGACGAGGGCCCGGACCTCGCCGCCCCCCTCCTCGAGCATGCCCACCGCCACGAGCGGGTCCACCAGCCCGGGCAGCGCCCTGTCTGCGGCGTCACGGTCGACGCCCGCCTGGAGCAGGAAGAGGCGGACCAGCCCCTCCAGCGGGGAGTCGCCCGCCGTCCGGCGCAGCGCGGGGGTGGTCTCGTTGCGGGCCAGCGCCTCGTGGGCGGTCGCGCCGAGCTGGGCGACCACGGCGTCGAAGCCGTAGCCGGCGCCCGCGAGTGCCTCACGCAGGCGCGCGGTCAGGTCCGGCGACAGCATCCCGCCATCCAACCATCCGGGAAGGCGACGACGCCCCGCCCGAGGGTCCCGGGCGGGGCGTCGCGCTGACGGCGTTACTGCTGCTGGCTCGGCTCGAACCGCTGGGTCGGAGCCGGGTCACCCTCGGACTCCGGCGCCGGCGGCGTGTGCGGCTGGGCCGGCACGCCCGGGTCGTCGTCGCCGATCACGGTGGACCGCCGCTTCGACACGACCACCGCGCCGACGATCACCGCCACGGCGATGAGGGCGATGACGATCCGCAGCGGGTCGTTCTGGTCCTCACCGACCGACATCGACACGATGGCTCCGGCGATCAGCAGGGAGACCAGGTTCATCACCTTGAGCAGCGGGTTGATGGCCGGCCCCGCGGTGTCCTTGAACGGGTCGCCCACCGTGTCGCCGATGACGGTCGCCGCGTGCGCCTCCGAGCCCTTGCCGCCGTGGAAGCCGTCCTCGACGAGCTTCTTGGCGTTGTCCCAGGCACCACCGGCGTTGGCGAGGAAGACCGCCATCAGGGTGCCGGCACCGATCGCACCGGCGAGGAAGCCGGCGAGCGCCGTCACACCGAGGCCGAAGCCGACCGCGACCGGAGCCATGACCGCCAGGAGGCCCGGCGTCACCAGCTCGCGCAGCGAGTCCTTGGTGACGATGTCGACCACCCGGCCGTACTCCGGACGACCGGTGCCCTCCATGATCCCGGGGATGTCGCGGAACTGGCGCCGCACCTCGAAGACGACCGCGCCGGCGGCCCGGCCGACCGCGTTGATCGCCAGGCCGGAGAAGAGGAACACCACGGCGGCACCGAGCAGGACGCCGACGAGCACCGACGGGTCGAAGACGAAGAACCGCTCGAAGCTGAACTCGCCCCGCTCCGCGTTGGCCTCCGCGAGCGCCTCGGCGACCGAGGTCGCGTAGGAGCCAAAGAGCGCGGTCGCCGCCAGCACGGCGGTCGCGATCGCGATGCCCTTGGTGATGGCCTTGGTCGTGTTGCCGACCGCGTCGAGCTCGGTGAGGATCTGCGCGCCCTCCGGGCTGACGTCACCGGACATCTCGGCGATGCCCTGAGCGTTGTCGGAGACCGGGCCGAAGGTGTCCATGGCCACGATCACGCCGACCGTGGTCAGCAGGCCGCAGCCGGCCAGGGCGACGGCGAACAGCGAGACCGTCAGCGACGCACCACCGAGCAGGAACGCACCGAACACGGCGGCGCCGATCACCAGGGTGGTGTAGACGGCCGACTCGAAGCCGACCGCGAGGCCGGAGAGGATCACGGTGGCCGGTCCGGTCAGCGAGGTCCGGCCGACGTCCTTGACCGGCTTGAACTCGGTGCCGGTGAAGTAGCCGGTCAGGAACAGGATGCCGGCGGCCATCACGATGCCGATGACGACGGCGGCGGACGCGATCAGGCGCGGGTCCCCCTCGAAGCCGGCACCCCCCTCGAGGTTGGCGAAGTCCGCGAAGCTGCCCGGCAGGAAGGCGAAGGCGGCGATCACGCACGCGACGGCGCCGACGGCCGAGGAGATGTAGAAGGCCCGGTTGATCGTGGTCAGGCCGTTCTCGCCCGCCCTGGGCCGCGTGATGTAGACGCCGAGCACCGCGGTGAGCGCGCCGATGGTCGGCACGATCAGCGGGAACACCAGCCCCTTGTCGCCGAAGGCCTGCGAGCCGAGGATCAGCGCGGCCACCAGCGTGACGGCGTAGGACTCGAAGAGGTCGGCGGCCATGCCGGCGCAGTCGCCGACGTTGTCACCGACGTTGTCGGCGATGGTCGCGGCGTTGCGCGGGTCGTCCTCGGGGATGTTGTGCTCGACCTTGCCGACCAGGTCGGCGCCCACGTCGGCGGCCTTGGTGAAGATGCCGCCGCCGACCCTCATGAACATCGCGAGGAGCGCGGCGCCGAAGCCGAAGCCCTCCAGCACGATGGGGGCGCCGTCCTTGAAGAGCATCACGACGACGCTGGCGCCCAGCAGGCCCAGGCCGACGGTGGCCATGCCGACGAAGGCGCCGGTACGGAAGCCGACGGTCATCGCGGGGTCACGACCCTCGGTCTCGGCGGCGGCGGCGACGCGCAGGTTGGCGCGCACCGCCAGGCTCATGCCGAGGTACCCGATGGCGGCCGAGAAGCCGGCGCCCACCAGGAAGAAGACGGATCGCCCGATCCGCACGCCCGCATCGTCCGCAGGGAGTGCGAGGAGGACGAAGAACGCGACCGCGGCGAAGATCCCGAGAGTCCGGAACTGTCGCTGCAAGTAGGCGTTGGCGCCCTCCTGCACCGCGTGGGCGATGTTCTGCATGTTCTGGGTGCCTTCACCGGCGGAAAGCACTTCCTGGCGGAACATGTACGCCATCCCGAGCGCGCCGAGCGAGATCAGGAAGACGACGAGGACCAGCACGAAGTTGCCGCCGGAGACATCAACGACAGCGGGCAGGACCCCGGTCATGTGATTCCTCCTGGGAGTGAGTCAAGTCTCACGAACGTCGCGGAGTCTACGCACGCCTCCGGGGCGCGACGCACCTGGGTGTGAGGGGAACCACATCGCAGCGGCCCGGCGGGGCCGCAGCCGTCAGCCGGCGGTGAGCGCCTCGTCGGGCGTCTCGTGGATCACGAAGACCTTGGCCAGGCCGGTGATCCGGAAGATCTTGAGCAGCCGGTCCTGGTTGCACACCAGCTCCAGGGAGCCGTCGTGGGCGCGGACCTTCTTGAGGCCGCCGACCAGGACGCCCAGACCGGTGGAGTCGAGGAACTCGACCGCCTGCATGTCGACCACCAGCTCGTAGGAGCCGGCCGAGACCAGCTCGGTGATCTTGTCGCGCAGCTTCGGCGCCGTGTAGACGTCGATCTCCCCACCGACGGCGACAATGGTCTTCCCATCCGCCTCGCGCGTCGTCAGTGTCAGGTCCACGTGTTCTCCCCAGAGCCTGCGCCGAGACCGGTTGCCGGCCTCGTGACAGGTAAGTCCTCGCTCCGTCGTCCGGGTCTATCAAAGCACGCCCGGCTCTGGCATGGGGCAGAAGCGTCGACCGAGTTGTGGAGACCGGCCGCGGGACCCCCTCGGCAGGGCGGGACCGTCAGCCCCGTTTGCCAGACTGCCCGGGTGATGACGGCCGGCGACCACGGGCAGCGCGAGCTCCCCGAGCTGCTCGACCGGCTCACCGTCGGCGAGGCTCGCGCCGACCGGCTGACCCACGTCGAGGAGCTGCCACCCCGGCCCGCGCGACACGCCGCCTGGCCGGCGTGGGTGCCCACCGAGGTGCAGGCGGCGTACGCCGCCCGTGGGGTGCTCGCCCCGTGGCAGCACCAGGTGGCCGCGGCGGAAGCGGCGTGGGGCGGCGCCCACGTGGTGCTGTCGACCGGCACCGCCTCGGGCAAGTCCCTCGCCTTCCAGGTGCCCGCCCTCTCGGCCGTCCTCACGGCCCGGGGTGGCCGGGGCGAGCGCGGCGCGGCCGCCCTCTACCTCGCCCCCACCAAGGCGCTGGCCCACGACCAGTGGGCGGGCCTCGACGCCCTCGGCCTCGACGTGCGTCTCTCGACCCATGACGGCGACAGCACCCGCGAGCAGCGCGACTGGACGCGCGACCACGGCGAGTACGTGCTCACCAACCCCGACATGCTCCACCGCTCGCTGCTGCCCGCCCACGAGCGGTGGTCACGGTTGCTGGCGACGTTGCGCTACGTGGTCGTCGACGAGGCCCACCACTACCGCGGCGTCTTCGGTGCCCACGTCGCCCAGGTGCTGCGCCGGCTCCGCCGCGTCTGCCACCGCTACGGCTCCGACCCGGTCTTCGTGCTCGCCTCGGCGACGATGTCCGACCCTGCCGCGGCGGCGGCCCGGCTGACCGGAGTGCCCGTGACCGCGGTGACCGACGACGCCTCGCCGCGGGGCCACGTGGCGCTGGCGCTGTGGGAGCCGCCGCTGACCTCCTTCCTCGGCGAGAACGGCGCGCCGGTGCGGCGGTCGGCCACGTCGGAGACCGCCGACCTGCTCGCCGACCTGGTGGTCGACGGCGTACGGACGCTGGCCTTCGCCCGCTCGCGGCGGGGGGTCGAGCAGCTGGCCCGCACCACCAGTGACCTGCTGGCCGAGGTGGACCCGTCACTGCGCGAGACGGTCGCGGCCTACCGCGGCGGCTACCTGCCCGAGGAGAGGCGTGAGCTGGAGCAGCAGCTGAGGGCGGGCGACCTCACGGGCCTGGCGGCCACCAACGCGCTCGAGCTCGGGATTGACGTCTCCGGCCTGGACGCGGTCCTCATGGTGGGCTTCCCCGGCACCCGGGCCGCCCTGTGGCAGCAGCTGGGACGGGCCGGCCGCGGGGCGGGCGACGCGCTGGGCGTCCTCGTCGCCCGCGACGACCCCCTCGACACCTACCTCGTGCACCACCCCGAGGCGCTGGTCGGGCAGCCGGTGGAGGCCAACGTCTTCGACCCCGACAACCCCCACGTGCTCGGGCCCCACCTGTGCGCGGCCGCGCAGGAGCTGCCCCTCACCGAGGCCGACCTGCCGGTCTTCGGGCCCACGACCGAGGACCTGCTCGGCCAGCTGACCGCGGCCGGTCTGCTGCGGCGCCGCCCCCGCGGCTGGTACTGGACCGACCAGCGCCGGGCCGCCGACCTCGTCGACATCCGCTCGGGCGGCGGTACGCCGGTGCAGCTGATGGAGGCGGGCACCGGTCGGGTCGTCGGCACGGTCGACGCGGCGCGGGCCCACGGCACGGCTCACGCCGGTGCGGTCTACCTCCATCGCGGCGAGACCTGGCTGGTCCACGAGCTCGACCTCGACGAGCACGTCGCGGTCCTCGAGCGCACCGACCCGGGATGGTCCACGTCGGCGCGCGAGACGACGTCCATCTCCATCCTGCGGGAACGCGAGCACGTCCTGTGGGGGCCGGTGCGGCTCAGCCTCGGTGACGTCGAGGTCACCCACCAGGTCGTGTCCTACCTCCGGCGCCGCCACCCCTCCGGGGAGGTGATGGGTGAGGAACCGCTGGACCTGCCCGAGCGCACCCTGCACACCGTGGCGGTGTGGTGGTCGGTCCCCGACGACCTCCTGGCCGACGCGGGGCTGGCGGCGCGCGACCTGCCGGGTGCGGCCCATGCCGCCGAGCACTGCTCCATCGGTCTGCTCCCGCTCGTGGCGACGTGCGACCGCTGGGACATCGGCGGCGTCTCCACGGCCCGCCATGCCGACACCGGGCAGCTGACCGTGTTCGTCCACGACGGCCATCCGGGTGGGGCCGGCTTCGCCGAGCGCGGCTACCGGGCTGCCGCGGCGTGGCTGCGCGCCACCCGTGACACCATCGCCGACTGCGAGTGCCCGGAGGGCTGCCCGTCGTGCGTCCAGTCGCCCAAGTGCGGCAACCAGAACCACCCGCTCGACAAGGCCGGCGCCCTCGACCTCCTCGACCTGGTGCTGGCCCACGCGCCGCGTCAGGGCGTCGGGCCCGACGGCTGACCGGAACCGGGACCGGCCCGCGCTGACGCGCCCAGGTCGTGGGGCTGCCCGAGCCACCGGGGGCCGGCCACCGCCACCTGGACCACCACGTCGGGGCCGGCCAGCCGGCAGGCGGTCATCCTGGCGCCGTTGGCGTCCGCCAGCCGTTCGGCGGTGGCGCACGCGTCTCCACCGCGCTGGCCGGCCGCCGCGCCGCCGAGCGCCGCCAGGTCTGCCGCCGCCTGGGCGGTGCGGTGGGCCCGCACCATGGCGCCGGCCACCCCCAGGGCGGCGGTGACCAGGAGCAGCAGCGACAGGCAGGCCACCACGAGCAGGCTGGCGGAGCCCCGCTCCCGGGTCACCGCCCAGCCTCGGTGGCGGCGACGGCGTCCGCGGCCAGGACCACCGCGGGGAGCCGACCGAGCAGCCCACCGGGAGGGGACACCGGTCGACGCACGGTGACCGTGACCTCACCACCGCCGCGGACCACACTCACGGCGCTTCCCGGGCCGGACACCCGTTCGGCGCGGGCGAACGCCACGGCCTCGGGATCACCCCGTGCCAGAGCGCGGGCCGCCTCTCGGGCACCGTCGACCACGCGGACCTGGCCCGCGGCGAGCGCCAGCAGCCACACCAGCGCCACCGTCACGCCCAGCAGCAGCGGCAGCCCGAGAGCCAGCTCAGCGGTGACCGCTCCCCGGTCGCGGCGGTTCACCCGATACCGAGCAGCGACATGACGTGGTCGAAGAGCGAGCGCAGCATCTGGTCACCCAGACCGCCCGTGAGCAGCTTGTAGAGAAGCCCGGCCAGACCGGCGCCCGCGGCCGTGCCGACGGCGTACTCGGCCGTCGTGATCCCGCGGTCGGCCCGGCTGCGGTGGGGGTGGTGGGTCATCGTGATCTCCTCGTCCCGGCCACGCCTTGTGGCCGTCGACCTCACCCTCGTCAACCGACCACCCGTGCCGCGAGGGTGGCGGCGCCGGCGGTGGAGAGCCCGGACCGGCCGCTGCCTGTGGGCGTCTCGCGGCCCCGGTGGCTCGCCGGGCGGGTGGCTCACCAGGTCATCCCCGTCACCAGACTGACCACGAGCGGCACGATCCCCAGGAGCAGGAAGGCCGGCAGCAGGCACACGCCCAGGGGCAGCGCGGCCTTGACGCCGACCGCCCGAGCACGGTCCTCGACCTCGGCCCGGGCCGTCGCCGCCAGGTCGTCGGCGAGCCGCTCGACGGCACGCGCGACCGGAGCTCCCGACCGGTGGGCCCGGGCCAGCGCGCGGCCCAGCGGCGCGAGGGCGGGGTCGCCGGCCAGGTCGCGCCACACGCGTTCGGGGTCGACGCCGACCGTGATGCGGTCGCAGGCGACACCGAGCCGCGCCGCGGCGGTTCCGGGCAGGGCAGCACCCACCTGGCGGATCGCGGGGACGATGGCCGCACCCCCGCGCAGCGCGACGCCGAGCAGCAGCACCACCACGGGCAGGTCGCGGCGCACCGCCTCGCGCTCCCGCCGGGAAGCGGCAGGCTCAGCCGACCCCACCAGGTGGCGGACCACCACGGCGGCGAGCACCGCCCCGCCCAGACCTGTCCACCCGGAGACCAACGTCCAGACCCCCGCGCCCGCGAGCACCGGCCACACGTGGCGGCCCCGATGCAGCCAGTCACCGCTCGCGGTGTCACGTCGGTCCGGACGGGTGGCGAGCGGAGCCTGTGGCTGCGGGCGTGGCGGCAGCGCCCACCAGATCGCCAGGGCGGTCGCGGTGCCCGCGACCAGCGCGGTCACCCGGTCACCCCGTCGGCGATCCGCTCGATCCACCACAGACCCGTCGCGCCCAGGCCCAGCCCCGCGAGCAGGCACAGGACCCCCGGCGTCGTGCCGAGCAGGAAGCCCCACGGCGACCGGGCGCCACCGGCTCCGAGCAGGAGGACCAGCAGCGGCAACCCGGCCATGAGGCGGGCAGTCGCCCGTGCCGAGGCCAGCTCTCCCGCCACCACCCGGCGGGTGGCGCGATCGGCCCGCAGGGACGCCGCCACCCGGGTCAGCGCGTCGGCCAGCCCTGCGCCGGTCCGGTGCGACACCGCCCACGCCGCCGCGACCAGGCGCAGCTCGGCCGCGCCGGGACGGGACGCCACCTCTCGCAGCGCGGTGGGTACGTCGCCACCCAGCGCGACGGCCCGCGCCACGGGGCCGAGTGCCGGCCAGGCAGCGGCGGCGGCCGTCAGCGAGCGCGAGGGGGGTTGACCGGCAGCGACGTCGGCGGCGAGCAGCTCGCAGGCCTCGAGGACCCGGTCGGCCGTCACCGCCGCCTCACGGCGCCGAGCACGTGTCCGCACCAGGGAACGGCCGGCCCACGCCACCACCACCACCGCCAGAACCGCGGGACCGACCACGACGACACCTGCGCCGGCCACCACGCACGCCAGTGCCCCGAGCCAGGCCGGAGCGGGATCGCGCGCGCTGGCCCCGGCGCGGGGCCGCGGCCGCCAGCACAGCCAGGCCGCAGCCGCGGCGGCGAGGGCCGCGACGACACTCATCCCGTCAGCCGGTGGTCGAGGAGCTCGCCACCCTCGCGCACCCGGTGACCACCGTCGTCGTCGAACTCGACGGCCGGGACCAGCCCGACCACCCCGTCGGGCCCCCGGCGGGGGACGGCGACCTCCCGCAGCACCCGTCGTCCGTCCCGGGCCCGCGCGAGGTGGACGACGACGTCGAGGGCAGAGGCGATCTGGCTGTGGGTGGCGGCCCGCTCCCAGCCACTGGCCAGGGCGAGCGCCTCGATCCGGGCGGGGACGTCCCCGGCGGAGTTGGCGTGGATGGTGCCGCAGCCGCCCTCGTGGCCGGTGTTGAGGGCGGCGAGGAGCTCGGTGACCGACCCGTCCCGGACCTCGCCCACCACCAGCCGGTCGGGACGCATCCGCAGCGCCTGGCGGACCAGCGTCCGCACCGACACCTCGCCGGCCCCCTCGAGGTTGGCCGGCCGCGCCTCGAGCCCGACCACGTGGGGGTGGTCGGGCCGCAGCTCGCTGGCGTCCTCGACGAGCACCAGCCGCTCGGCAGGGTCGACGAGGGACAGGACGCTCGCCAGCAGGGTGGTCTTCCCGGCCCCGGTGCCGCCCGAGACCAGGAAGGCGAGCCGGGCCTCGACGACGGAGGCGAGCAGCCGGGCTCCGACCTCGGTGAGGGTGCCCGCGGCGAGCAGGTCGGACAGGGTCAGGGCACGGGCGGACGGCACCCGGAGCGAGACGACCGTGCCGGGTCTCGCGACCGGGCTGAGCACGGCGTGCAGGCGGGTGCCGTCGACGAGCCGCACGTCGACGAAGGGTGTGGCGTCGTCGAGCCGGCGGCCGCCCGCCGCGGCGAGACGCTGGGCCAGCCGGCGCACGGCCTCGTCGTCGGGGAAGCTCACCCCCACCTTCTCGAGGCCCCCGCCCCGGTCGACGTAGACCGCACCCGGACCGTTGACCAGGACGTCCGTGACGCCGGGCTGCCGCAACAGCGGTTCGAGCGGCCCTGCCCCGATCACCTCGCGCACCAGCGCCTCGTGGACCGCGAGCACGGTGGCGTCGCCCACGGGACCCCCCAGGGAGCGCAGCGCCTCGGCCACCCGGTGGGGGGTCAGCGTCCCCGCTTCGTGGGCGAGCCGGTCGCGGACCAGGTCGAGCAGCTCCGCGGGCGCACCGCTCACGCTGCCGACCGGGTCGCGACGGAACCCAGCACCTCGCGGGCCGTCCGCGCGAGAGGGCTGCGCCGGGTCCGCACCGGTCCGAGCCCCAGGTCGATCGACTCGGCCAGGCCACGCTGGTCCCCCATCGCCGCCACCACCGGGGTGTCGACCACCCGGGCGACGTCGGCTGCGTCGAGCCCGGGCCCGCGCAGCACGAGTCGCGCAGCGCCGGCGTCGGGGAGACCGGCGACCACCCGGGCCGCCGAAGCCAGGCCGCCGACCGAGGCACGCGTCACGACGAGGACCTCGTCGCACCGGGCGATGGCTTCGTCGAGCAGGCCGTCGTGCCGGCGTGGCAGGTCGACGACCACCGTCTCGTGGCCGCGCTGGGCCGCGGAGAGCACCTCGCGGACCGCGAACGGCTGCAGGGTTCCCGGCGCCCCGGCGTACCAGGTCAGGACGCCGAGCCCGTCGCGGCGCGGCAGGCTCTCGCGGAGGGCGGTGGCACCGAGCCGGCCGGTCGTCTGGCACAGCTCGTCCCAGCGCACCCCGGACCGGTCCTCCATGCCCAGGACCCGGTCCATGCCGGGACCGAGGGGATCGGCGTCGACGACCACGGCCGGCCCTGCGGCGGCCGCCACCTGGCCCAGCGCGGCCGCGAAGACCGTGGCCCCCGCACCGCCCGAGCCGCCGACCACCCCGAGGGTGCGGGCGCGTCGCGGCCGCTGGTCGCCGAGGTCGGTGAGCTGCTCGACGACCCACTCGCCGGACTGCGGCAGCTCGGCGACGTTCTCGGCACCGAGCGTCAGGGCCGTCCGCATCGCCGGCGCCGGGAAGGTGCCCCAGGACACGACGTGGACGCCGTCGCGCCGCAGCGGGCGCAGCTCGGCGAGCTCCTCGGCGAGGTCGGCGCCGACCAGGACGAGCGGTGCGGCCGCCCACCCGGCGAGCCCGGTGGCGGCGTCGGCGGCGACGCTCGGGCTGACCCCGGCGGCGGCACCGAGACGCAGCAGCTCGTCGAGCAGGGTCTGGTCGCAGGTCACGATGAGCGGTGCGGTCATGACGGGAGCGTGCCCCGGCCCGGGACGCCCTCAACCACGCGGCGTTCGTCCCTGTGGACAGTGAACGCCGACGCGGCGCTGTGAACCTCGCGTGGTCCGTCCGCCGGCCACCGTGGGCCACCTACGATGGAGCGGTGACCCGCCCGACCGCGGCCTTCTTCGACCTGGACAAGACGATCATCGCCAAGTCGAGCACGCTCGCCTTCAGCAAGCCGTTCCAGGCCGGTGGCCTGATCTCGAGGCGAGCGGTGCTGCGCTCGGCCTACGCCCAGTTCGTCTACCTCGTCGGCGGGGCAGACCACGACCAGATGGAGAAGATGCGGGCGTTCATGTCGCAGCTGTGTGCGGGCTGGGACGTCGCGACGGTGCGCGAGATCGTGGCCGACACCCTCCACAACGTGGTCGACCCACTCGTCTACGACGAGGCGGTCGGGTTGATCGAGGAGCACCGGCTGGCGGGCCGCGACATCATCATCGTCTCGACGTCCGGGACCGAGGTGGTGGGTCCCATCGGGGAGATGCTCGGTGCCGACCGGATCATCGCGACGCGGATGGAGATCGCGGAGGGGCGCTACACCGGGGAGATCGAGTACTACGCCTACGCCGAGGAGAAGGCGCGGGCCATCCAGGAGCTCGCCGACGTCCTCGGCTACGACCTCGCGGAGAGCTACGCCTACAGCGACTCGATCACGGACCTGCCGATGCTGGAGGCCGTCGGCCACCCGCACGCGGTCAACCCCGACAAGGACCTGCGTCGTGTCGCCACGGGCAACGAGTGGCCGGTGCTGGTCTTCGACCGGCCGGTCACGCTGCGCTCACGGGTGCCGCTGCCACCCGCCGGGACCACCCTCGCGGCGCTGGCGGTGGGCGGTGCGGTGGCCGTCGGCGGGCTGCTCTGGAGCCAGGCCCGCAAGCGGCGCCCGGCGGGCTGAGCGGAGGGCGGAGGACGCCGCGATGTCAAGTCTTGAGTTGTCGCGGTCGCAGGCGTAGGAAGGGATCAGGACAACTCCACAGACCCGCACGTGAGCCAGGTACCCACGCGGCGATCCACCCTTCCTACAGGGCGCCTGTCGGCCGGGAAATGCCCGGGGCAGCAAATCGAGATGCACGCCTGGTAGCCGAGGTCTCACGTGTCAGCGGCGGCACCCGAGTCATCTCGAGTCGGGTGCCGCTCGCATGTCCGCGACCGGCTCAGTCCCGGAGCGGGCTGGCCTCCGCCGCGGCGGCGTAGGCCTCGGCGGCGTACAGGAGCCACCGGTGGACAGCCGCCTGGCCTCCCTCGCGCAGCACCCGGGCACTTCCCTCGTACGCCGGCCGCAGGGCGAGGTGGCCCGCCTCCGGGACCACGAGCGACTTCTCGTCGACCCCCCGCGCCACCAGCACCAGCCGTTCGGCCGCCCGGGCCACCAGCCCGTTGTGGGAGGCGAAGGGCTCCGCCGAGACCAGCTCGCCGTGGATCACCGCAGCCACCAGCAACGCCGGTGCGTCCGCGGTCACCATCGTCGCCACGGTGCGCAGCAGCTCCGAGGCCGCTGCGTCTCGGGGCCGTCCCAACCGGTCCTGGGGCACGGCCCCCGCGGCGACCACGGTGTGCATGCGGGCCAGCGCCTGCAGCGGTGAGCGCTGCAGCACGGGCGCCAGTGAGAGCAGCTGGGTGGAGAGCCGCACAGCCGCCGCGGCGACCTCATCCGCCTCCCCCTCGCGCACCTCGTCCAGCGAGGAGGCCGAGCCCTCGAGCACGGCGCTGGCGTGGGCGCCGCGCAGCAGCGACTCCGCCGTCGCTGCGGGGTCCGTGCGGCGCAGGCCCCGGTCGCGGAGCACGGCGTCGATGCCGTCACGCGCCGAGGCGAGGGCGGAGGGGACCCCCTCCAGGGCGTGGAGGCGGGTCAGCAGCTCGTGGGTCATGGCGCGCTCAGGTTAGTCGCGGCCGCGCGGCGGCCAGCCGGTAGCCTGCCGGGGATGGACGACGACGTACGGCAGCGCCTCGCCAGCTCCTTCGGACCGGTGGCCGAGGCCTACGACCGCGGCCGCCCGTCGTTCCCCACGGAGGCCGCTTCGTGGCTGGTCGGCAGGGAGGCTGCCACCGTCCTCGAGCTCGGCGCCGGCACGGGAAAGCTCACCCGACAGCTGGTCGCCCTGGGCCACGACGTCCACGCCTCCGAGCCCGACGCGGAGATGCTCGGGGTGCTGCGGCGACGGCTGCCCGACATCCCGACCAGCGAGTCGGGAGCCGAGGAGATCCCGCTGCCCGACCGGTCGGTCGACGTGGTGGTGGCGGCGCAGGCCTTCCACTGGTTCGACCACGAGCGTGCCCTGCCCGAGATCGCCCGTGTGCTGCGACCCGGTGGCGCCCTCGCCCTCGCGTGGAACCTGCGCGACGAGCGGATCCCGTGGGTGCGCAAGCTGGGCCGGCTCCTCGCCAACGCCGACCTGCACCACCGCGTCCAGGACGCCACCGCGGCGCTGGTCCGGTCCGAGCTGTTCGGCTTCGTCGACGAGCACACCTTCACGTTCTGGCAGGACGTCAACCGCGAGTCGATCGTCGACCTCGCCGCCTCCCGCAGCTATGTCGCCACCCTCGACGACGACGCCCGCGAGGCCAAGCTCGCCGAGGTCCTCGACCTCTACGACGACTACGGCCGGGGCATGGACGGGATGCGCCTCCCCTACACCTGCGAGTGCTTCCGCGCCGTGGTCGTCGAGCGCCCCGGCCAGGAGGACGACACCGCCGACGAGGGCGACGACCATCCGCCGACGGACCCTCCCACCGACCCGCCTGCGGGGCCCAGCGGACCCAGCGACGGGACCGACACCGACATGCTCCTCATCGACTTCCGCTGACCGCCCGCCCCGCCGGGCTACGGTGCGAGCGTACGGCGACACGTCGCGGAGGGGGTGGCCGTGCGTCCCGTGTGGGGGTTCCCGGCGACCTACCTCGTCCTCGTGGTGCTCGCGCCCAGCCGCCGGTCGAGCGCATCCCCCGACCGCGCCGGAGCAGCGTGATGACCGACGTCGCACGGGTCGACCTTCCGCGTACCCTGCGCCCATGACGCGCGGCTGGGCCCGCCTCCGCCGACGCGGCCGACTCGGGACCGAGGCCGACCGCGCGACCTACCGCGCGCTCCACACGGCCTCGCTCGCCTCCCCCGCACTCCGCGAGGGGCTGACGGCCGGCAGCGCCGAGCGCAGCATCCGCCACCTCCGCACGCTCCTCGGTACGCCGGCGGCTGCGCTGACCGACACCGCGGTGGTGCTGGCGTGGGACGGCATCGGGCAGCACCACCAGGAGCACGTGACCGCCCTGGTCCACCGGGCGGTGGAGAACGGCGAGGTGACCGTGGGACACCTCGGGTCCTGTGCCGACCCCGGGTGCCCGATGCGCCACGCGGTGGTGGGGCCGCTGGTGGTCGAGGACGTGATCGTGGGGACCCTGGCCGTCGCGACCTCGGCCCAGAGCGGAGCGCTGGTCCGCGCGACCGACGAGGTGGCGCGCTGGGTGAGCGGCCAGCTGGAGCTCGCCCAGCTCGACGTGTCGCGCACGAGGCTCATGGAAGCGGAGGTGCGGGCGCTGCGCGCGCAGATCAGCCCGCACTTCATCTACAACTCCCTGAGCGCCATCGCGAGCTTCGTGCGCACCGATCCCGACCGGGCGCGGATGCTGCTGCTCGAGTTCGCGGACTTCACCCGCTACTCCTTCCGCAGCCACGGCGAGTTCACCACCCTGGCCGAGGAGCTGCGTTCCATCGAGCGCTACCTGCTGCTCGAGCAGGCCCGCTTCGGCGACCGGCTCGAGGTGACGCTGCGCATCGCCCCGGAGGTGCTGCCGGTCGCCGTGCCGTTCCTGTGCGTCCAGCCGCTGGTGGAGAACGCCGTGCGCCACGGCCTGAAGGGCCAGGAGGCCGGTCACCTGCGGATCGTGGCCCGCGACCTGGACCGCGAGTGCGTCATCGAGGTGGAGGACGACGGCGTGGGCGAGGACCCCGAGCGCGTGCGCCGCGCGCTCGCCGGTGACGCCGACCTCGACAGCGTCGGGCTGGGCAACGTCGACGCCCGGCTGCGCAACGCCTTCAGCGACGACTACGGCCTCGTGGTCGAGACCGCCCCCGGCGCCGGGACCAAGGTCACGGTGCGGGTGCCCAAGTTCGCCCCGGGGGTGCATCCGTGACCGTGAGCCCCCGGCTGACCGCCCTCGTCATCGACGACGAGCGGCCCGCCCTCGACGAGCTGATCTTCCTGCTGGGGCAGGACCCCCGTGTCGGCGAGATCCTGGCGGAGGACTCCGCGGCCGACGCGCTCCGCACCCTGCACGAGCGCGAGGTCGACGTCGTCTTCCTCGACATCCAGATGCCGGGCCTCTCCGGCCTCGACCTGGCACAGGTGCTGGCGCGCTTCCGCAACCCGCCCCCGGTGGTGTTCGTGACCGCCCACGAGGAGCACGCGGTCGAGGCCTTCGACCTCCAGGCGGTCGACTACGTGCTCAAGCCGGTCCGCGAGGAGCGGCTCGCGGAGGCCGTGCGCCGCGTCATCGAGGCGACCTCGCGGAGCATGCCGGGGGGCGACGAGCAGATCCCGGTCGAGCGTGCCGGCGTGACCCGGTTCGTGGCGCGCTCGGAGATCCGGTACGTCGAGGCGCAGGGCGACTACGCCCGGCTGCACACCGCCACCGACTCCCACCTGCTGCGTACCCCGCTGACGGCGCTGGAGGAGGAGTGGGCGGACGCAGGCTTCGTCCGGGTCCACCGTTCGCTGCTGGTCGCCCTCCCCCACGTCGACGAGGTGCGGTTCGACGGCAGTCGCTGCTCGGTGGTCATCGGTGGCGCCGTGCTCCAGGTCAGTCGGCGCCACACGCCCCACCTGCGCGAGGTCCTCAGCCGACGGAGCCGGTCGTGAGCGAGCGGCCGCCGGCGCGGGTCCGGGTCACGGGGCCGACGCGGCGCCCCACGTCGCGGGTTCCCGCACCGCGACGCGACCACATCGACGCCGAGACCCGGCTGGGCGAGATCTACCTCAGCTCGTTGGTGCGCGAGCAGCTGCGGCTCGCCGCCCTCTCCCTGCTCGCGCTGGGCCTGGTCGCGGCGCTGCCGGTGCTGTTCTGGCTGGCTCCCGGGCTCGGGGAGGTCCGCTGGTTCGGGGTCCCGCTGCCCTGGTGGGTGCTGGGGTTCGCCGTCTACCCCTTCCTGGTGCTGATCGGCTGGTCCTACGTCCGGGCCGCCGAGCGCAACGAGGACGACTTCGTCGACCTGGTCGAGACGACGGAGCCGCGGTGAACGAGGCGCTCCCCGGGGTCGTCGCCGTCGTCGTCGTCACCGTGGCGACGCTCGCGATCGGCACCTGGGGACTGCGGTTCTCCCGCACCACGAGCGACTTCATGGTCGCCTCGCGCACCGTCCGCCCACGCCTGAACGCCTCCGCCATCGGCGGCGAGTACCTCTCGGCGGCCTCCTTCCTCGGCATCGCCGGACTCGTGCTGGTCCGCGGCACCGAGATGATGTGGTACCCCGTCGGCTGGACCGCGGGCTACCTCGTGCTGCTGGTGCTCGTGGCCGCGCCGCTGCGTCGCTCCGGCGCCTACACGCTCTCGGACTTCGCCGAGGCTCGGCTGCAGTCGCGCCGGGTGCGCGCACTGTGCTCGGTCATCGTGGTGCTGATCGGCTGGCTCTACCTGCTGCCCCAGTTCCAGGGGGCCGGGATCACCCTGCAGGCCACCATCGGCGCACCGCGCTGGTTCGGCGAGGTGGTGGTCCCGGCGGTCGTGCTGGTCAACGTGCTCGCCGGCGGCATGCGCAGCATCACCTTCGTGCAGGCCTTCCAGTACTGGCTCAAGCTGACCGCCCTGCTGCTGCCGCTCCTGGCGCTGCTCATCGTCTGGCTGGGCGACGGCGCCCCCCACCCGGTCGACGCCACGGGAGCCGGCCCGGACCCCACGGCCTGGGCGCTGCCCCTGGCCGGCGGCGACGGCCAGGGCCTCTACCTCACGTGCTCGCTGATCGTCGCGACGTTCCTCGGCACCATGGGGCTGCCCCACGTGGTCGTCCGCTTCTACACCAACCCCGACGGCCGTGCCGCCCGACGCACGACCCTCGTGGTGCTGACGTTGCTCGGCCTCTTCTACCTGCTGCCCCCGGCGTACGGCGCGCTGGGACGGGTGTACGCCGATGCCCTGGTCCGCGAGGGACGCAGCGACGTGCTGGTGCTCGAGCTGCCCCGGATCATGATCCCCGGTCTGGCGGGGGACCTGTTGACGGCACTGGTGACCGCCGGCGCGTTCGCGGCCTTCCTTTCCACCTCCTCAGGACTGGCGATCGCGGTGGCCGGTGTCCTGGGCCAGGACGTGACCGGCCGCCCGGTCGGCGCTCGCCGGCTCAGCGGGGTGGCGGCCTTCCGTGCCGGCTGTGTGATCGCGATCGCCGTGCCGTGCCTCCTGGCGCTGCTCGTCCCCGGGGTGGGGGTGGCGCGGGCAGTGGGCCTGGCGTTCGCGGTCGCGGCCTCGACGTTCTGCCCGCTGCTGGTCCTCGGGATCTGGTGGCGCGGCCTCACCACGGCGGGCGCGATCGCCGGGCTGCTGGTCGGGGCCGGAGGGTCGGGAGCCGCGGTGCTGTGGAACCTCTCGACCCCACCGGGCGACCGGTGGGGGTCCGTGCTGCTGCAGCAGCCGGCGGCGTGGAGCGTGCCGGCCGCGTTCGTCACGATGTGGCTGGTCTCGGTGGCCACCCGGGCCCGCGTCCCGGTCGACGTGCACCGGTTCATGGTGCGGCTCCACACCCCCGAGCAGGTCCCGCTCGAGCGGGGTCAGCTCAGCGACTCACCGGCTGGTGGGTGACCATCTTCCGGACGGCCACCGCGGCGACGACGCCGCCGCCGAACACGAGCACCAGCCCGGGGCCGGGCATCCAGCCAGCGGTCCCGACGAGGCCGAGCACGTGCACGACCTGCCACACCGGCAGCGCCACAGCGACCAGGGCGAGCAGCGAGCCCTGGGCGATCGCGAGCCTCCGGGAGGGCACGAGGGCACCGGCGAGGCCCAGCATCGCGGCGTAGAACGTCCAGAGCCCGGCACCGCGCACCCCCGAGACCGTCCCCACCGCGGTGTCCAGCCACGGCATGAAGGAGCCCAGCGCCACCATGGCGACGCCCCCCAGGAGCTGGCGGCGACCCGGCCGCGGCTGCCGGCCCGTGGCGCGCGAGGTCGGGGCCGTCCCCGGGCGCGTCCCCGGTCCGCTGCGGTCTGCCATGCGGCGATGCTACGCAGCGGTGACGGCCGCGTCGCCCCCCGGCGCGGGGCCGACGCCGGCCGGCGTACGACGAACGGTGTCATCGGCACGACGAACGGTCGACCGGACGCTGAGGACGCATGTGCAGCGCCGGAGCGGCCCGCCGGGTCGCCGCCTGTCGCCCCGTGGGTGCCACTCGGCGCACAGGGTGACGGAGGTCACGTCGAAGCCTTGACCCGGCCCGTCGTGGTTGCTGTCCTCGGCGCAGGACCAGCCCGGACGACCAGGAGGACTGTCATGGATCAGAAGGCGCGCCAGGAGTACTGGCGCCGGAACCTGCGGCTCATGGCCGCACTGCTCGCGATCTGGGCGCTGGTCTCCTTCGGCGCCGGGATCCTGTTCGTCGAGGCGCTCAACAACATCAGCTTCCTCGGCTTCCCGCTGGGCTTCTGGTTCGCCCAGCAGGGCTCGATCATCACCTTCGTCATCCTCATCGCCGTCTACGTGTGGCGGATGGACGCGCTCGACAAGGAGTTCGGCATCGACGAGTACGAGCAGGAGGTCCACCACTCATGAGCCAGATCCAGACCTGGACCCTCGTCTTCGTCGTCCTCTCCTTCAGCCTCTACATCTACATCGCCTACGCCAGCCGGGTGAAGGACACCTCCGGCTTCTACATCGCCGGCGGCGGCATCCCGGCCCCGGCCAACGGCGCCGCGATCGCTGCCGACTGGATGAGTGCCGCGTCGTTCATCTCCCTGGCCGGCATCGTGGGGCTGTCCTTCAACGGCTACGGCGGCAGCGTCTTCCTGATGGGCTGGACCGGCGGGTACGTGCTGCTCGCGCTGCTGCTGGCGCCTTACCTGCGCAAGTTCGGCAAGTACACGATCCCCGACTTCGTGGGCGACCGGTACTCCGAGTCGGCGCGACTGATCGCGGTGATCAGCGCGATCGTCGTCTCCTTCGTCTACGTCGCCGGGCAGATGGCCGGCGTCGGCGTGGTGTTCCAGCGGTTCCTGGGCGTCGACACCACCCTGGGCGTCATCATCGGCATGGCGATCGTCTTCTTCTACGCCGTGCTGGGCGGCATGAAGGGCATCACCTGGACCCAGGTTGCGCAGTACTCCGTGCTGATCGTGGCCTACCTGATCCCGGCGTTCGCGGTCTCGGCGAAGGTGACGGGCGTCGCGATGCCGCAGATCGGGTTCGGTCAGATCCTCGACGAGCTGAACGCCCTGCAGGCCGACCTCGGCCTCTCGGAGTACACCTCGGCGTTCGCCGACATCAACATGCTCAACATGGTGCTGATCACGGCCTCGCTGATGTTCGGCACCGCGGGCCTGCCGCACGTCATCGTGCGCTTCTACACCGCCAAGAGCGTGCGTGCAGCGCGCTTCTCGGCCCTGTGGGCGCTGTTCTTCATCGCGCTGCTCTACACGACCGCACCGTCGGTCGCGGCGTTCAGCAAGCTGCAGATCATCAAGGACCTCGACGGGACGGCGCTCAGCGCGGTGCCCCGCTGGTTCAACACCTGGGCCGACGTCGGCCTGATCACGCAGGCCGACGGGAGCCCGATCTCCGACCTCGCCGCCGACGCGACGCTGCGCTACACCGACGTCGCGATCAACAACGACATCATCGTGCTGGCCTCCCCCGAGATCGGCGGCCTGCCCGCACCGATCGTCGGGCTCGTCGCGGCCGGCGGCCTGGCGGCAGCACTCTCGACGGCGTCGGGTCTGCTGCTGGTGATCTCCTCGTCGGTGGCCAACGACGTCTACTACAAGAAGATCAACCCGCAGGCCACCGAGGCCCGGCAGCTGATGGTGGGCCGGATCGCGATGGCCGGCGCCATCGTGGTCGCGGGCTACCTCGGCATCAACCCTCCGGGATTCGTCGCCCAGGTGGTCGCCCTGGCCTTCGGGCTGGCGTGTGCCAGCTTCTTCCCGGTGCTGGTGCTCGGCATCTTCTGGAAGAACTGCACCGCGGCCGGAGCCACCGCGGGCATGGCGGTCGGCCTGATCACGACGATGGCCTACATGCTCTGGACGATCGACATCTACGGGAACTCCGACGGCATCTTCGGGATCGCCGAGACCGGGTTCGGTGCGATCGGCATGCTGATCAACTTCGCCGTGACCATCGTGGTCTCCCAGTTCTCGACGAAGCCGTCCGAGGTGATGCAGGAGCTGGTGGAGGAGATCCGTTACCCCGGGCGGACCCAGCTGGTGGCCAAGCACGCCGAGGGCGAGCTGTAGGACCGACCACCACACCGGTGGTGTCGGCGGCGGGGTTCGGGGGGCCTCGCCGCCGACGGCGTTCCGGCCTAGTGTGGCCGGTGGCGCGACCCGTGCTCGACGACCCAGGAGAGAGTGAATGAACGACAGCTCAGCCGCCCTGTCCAACCTGATGCACGAGGAGCGCCGCTTCGAGCCGCCCGCCGAGCTGGCCGACGCCGCCAACGTCACCGAGGAGGCCTACGAGCGGGCCGACGCCGACCCCGAGGGCTTCTGGGCCGAGCAGGCCGAGCGCCTCGACTGGGGCCAGAAGTGGGAGCGTGTCCTGGACTGGGACGACCCCCCGTTCGCCAAGTGGTTCGTCGGCGGCACGCTCAACGCCGCGGTCAACTGCGTCGACCGCCACGTCGACGCCGGCCACGGCGACCGGGTGGCCATCCACTGGGTCGGTGAGCCCGAGGACGACACCCGCGACCTCACCTACGCCCAGCTCCGCGACGAGGTGTGCCGTGCGGCCAACGCCCTCACCGAGCTCGGCGTCCGCAAGGGGGACCGCGTCGCGATCTACATGCCGATGCTCCCCGAGACCGCCATCGCGATGCTGGCGTGTGCGCGGCTCGGCGCCCCCCACACCGTGGTGTTCGGCGGCTTCTCCGCCGATGCGCTCGCGAGCCGGGTGGTCGACTGCGGTGCCTCGGTCGTCATCACCGCCGACGGCGGCTACCGCCGTGGCGCTCCGTCGGCACTGAAGCCGGCCGTCGACGAGGCCGTTGCCAAGGCCGCCGACCAGGGCCAGCAGGTCGAGACGGTGCTGGTCGTGCGTCGCACCGGTCAGGACGTCGACTGGAACGAGGACCGCGACGTCTGGTGGCACGAGGCGGTGGACCAGCAGGACAGCGGGCACGAGGCAGAGCTCCACGACGCCGAGCACCCGCTCTACGTCATGTACACCTCCGGGACCACCGGCAAGCCGAAGGGCATCCTCCACACGACGGGGGGCTACCTGGTCGGCACGTCGTGGACCCACTGGGCGGTCTTCGACCTCAAGCCCGAGACCGACGTCTACTGGTGCACCGCCGACGTCGGCTGGGTGACCGGTCACTCCTACCTCGTCTACGGACCGCTCGCCAACGGCGCGACGCAGGTGATGTACGAGGGCACACCGGACTCACCCCACAAGGGCCGCTGGTGGGAGATCGTCGAGAAGTACGGCGTCACGATCTTCTACACCGCACCGACGGCCATCCGGACCTTCATGAAGTGGGGTGACGACGTCCCCGCGAAGTTCGACCTGTCCTCGATCCGCGTGCTCGGGTCCGTGGGCGAACCGATCAACCCCGAGGCCTACATCTGGTACCGCGAGACGATCGGCGCGGGCAAGGTCCCGGTGGTCGACACCTGGTGGCAGACGGAGACCGGCCAGATCATGATCTCGCCGCTGCCTGGAGTGACCCACGGCAAGCCGGGCTCGGCGATGAAGGCCCTCCCCGGCGTCGCCGCCGACGTCGTCGACGACCACGGCGAGTCGGTGCCCAACGGCTCCGGCGGCTACCTCGTGCTGCAGCGGCCGTGGCCGGCCATGCTGCGGACGCTGTGGGGCGACGACGAGCGTTTCAAGGAGACCTACTGGTCCCGCTACGCCGACAAGGGCTTCTACTTCGCCGGCGACGGCGCCAAGAAGGACGAGGACGGGGACATCTGGCTGCTCGGCCGGGTCGACGACGTCATGAACGTGTCGGGCCACCGGCTCTCGACCACCGAGATCGAGTCGGCGCTGGTCTCCCACGCCAAGGTCGCCGAGGCGGCCGTGGTCGGTGCTGCCGACGACACGACCGGTCAGGCGGTCTGCGCCTTCGTGATCCTGCGCGAGTCGGCGACCGACGACGAGGGCGCAGCCCCCGACGACCTCATCAAGGAGCTGCGCGACCACGTGGCCAAGGAGATCGGGGCGATCGCCAAGCCGCGCCAGATCATGATCGTCCCGGAGCTGCCCAAGACCCGCTCCGGCAAGATCATGCGGCGGCTGCTCAAGGACGTGGCCGAGCACCGCGAGGTCGGCGACGTCACGACGCTCGCCGACTCGACGGTCATGGACCTGATCAAGAAGAAGGAGGACGCGGGCTCCTCCGACGAGGACTAGCTCTCGTGGGTCCGCGGGGCGGGGGCGATGACCTCCGACCCCTCGGCCCTGCCCGGCTCGGCGTGCGGCTCGTCCGCGTGCTCCTCGTCGGGGAGCTCCTCGTCAGGAACCTCGCCCCCGGACATCAGCAGCACCACGCCGAGCACGGCGGCCAGCAGCGACCCGCCGAGGATGCCCACCTTCGCCTCGCCGGTGAGCAGCTCGTTGCCGGGGAAGGACAGCTGGGCGATGAACAGGCTGACGGTGAAGCCGATGCCCGCCACCGCACCGAGCCCGGCGACCATCCGCCAGGTGGTGTGCTGCGGCAGCCGACCGAGCCCGAACCTGACCGCGAGGAAGGCGGCCAGGAGGATGCCCACCGGCTTGCCGATCACCAGACCCGCGGAGACTCCCAGGGCCACGGCCGACTCGAGGGCCTCGCCCAGCACCCCGCCGCCCAGGGCGACGCCGGCGTTGGCGAGGGCGAAGAGCGGCAGCACGACGTAGGACGACACCGGGTGCAACCGCGTCTGGAGCCGCTCGACGACGGAGACCGACTCGTCGAGGAGGAAGCGCATCCGGTGGACCTCGTCGGCGTCGAGGTGGCGGTCGGCCAGCGCCCGCTGGGCGTAGCCGCGGGCCACGTCCTCGTCGAGCAGGGCCACGGCCGGGGTGAGCAGGCCGATGGCCACGCCGGCGAGCGTGGCGTGCACCCCGGACTCGAGGGTCGCGAGCCACACCATCAGCCCCAGGATCGTGTAGGCCCAGATCGCCCAGATCCGCAGCAGCCGCATCACGACCATCACGCCGAGCAGCCCCACGGCGACCGCGAGCCAGGTCAGGTTGAGGTCCTCGGTGTAGAAGGCGGCGATGACGATGATCGCGCCGATGTCGTCCACGATCGCCAGCGTCAGCAGGAACAACCGCGCGGCCGAGGGGATGCGCCGGCCGAGCAGCCCGAGGACGCCGACGGCGAAGGCGATGTCGGTCGCCATGGGGATCCCCCAGCCCGACACCCCGTCGCCGCCGCCGACGATGACGAAGTAGATGGCAGCCGGCACCACCATGCCACCGATGGCGGCCACGATCGGCAGCGCGGCGGTGCGCGGGTCGCGCAGGTCTCCGTGGACCATCTCGTACTTGATCTCGAGCCCGACGACGAAGAAGAAGATCACCATCAGGGCGTCGTTGACCCAGTGCTGCAGCGACTCGTCGAGGGTCAGCACCCCGAGGTCGAGCTTGATGTGGGCGTGCCAGAAGGCGTCGTAGCTCTCGGCGAGCGGCGAGTTGGCCCACACCAGCGCGATCAGCGCTGCGGCCAGCAGCAGCACCGACCCCGCGGTCTCGATCCGCAGGAACTCCCGCACCGGCCGCGCGACGTAGCGCGCCAGTGGCCGGTCGCTCTCGGTGTAGACGGGTCCCAGTCGCCAGATCTCGCTGGACCGGGGGCCCTCGTCATTGCGGGAGTCGGTCATGGGCGCCCTTTCGGCGTCGTCGAACGTGCTCACTCCTCCGCCGGTGGCAAGCACCCCGGCGGGCCGACCAGACTTCCCGGCTCACCGAGCGCCATCCTAGCGGGACGGTAGGGTCGGACCCGAGAGCAGTCGAGCACGGAGGATCCACACCCATGGCGCCCGAACCGGTCAGCGAGACCGACCCGACCATCGGTCGGCTGGTCGCTGATGCCAGTCGCGACATCTCCGGCCTGATCTCGAAGGAGATCGAGCTCGCGAAGTCCGAGCTCAAGGTCAGCGTCAAGGCAGGCGGCATCGGCGTCGGCCTCTTCGCCGGTGCCGCGTTCCTCGGCGTGCTCGCCGTCATCATGCTGTCGGTGGCCATCGCCTACCTGATCCACTGGAACGGCAGCGGCCTGTCCCTCCACTGGGCCTTCCTCATCGTGACGGGCTTCTACGTGCTGCTCGCCGGGGTCCTGGTGATGGTGGGCGTGCGCAAGGTCAAGCAGGTCCGCGGTCCGGAGAAGGCCATCGAGCAGGGGCGCGAGATCCCGAAGGCCCTCAAGGGACAGGCGTAGTCGAGCCCGCCTGAGCCGGTCAGCCGGCGCAGTCGCCGGTCGAGACCTCGTTGCTGCGGGACACCCCGGCAGCGGCGTTCCTGGCGACCTGCTCGGCCGTGAGGGCGTAGCCGGTGTCCTTGTCCTGGACCGAGGCAGCGAAGACGACCCCGACGACGTCGCCGGCCGAGGAGACGATGGGCCCGCCGGAGTTGCCGGGCCGGACCAGCCCGCGCAGCGAGTAGACCTCGCGGACCACGCTTCCGTCCCCGTAGATGTCGGGGGACCGGAGCCGCTGCTCGGCCCGGATCCGGCCCGCCTGCACGTCGTAGGGCCCGTCCTGGGGGTAGCCGAGGATCGCCACCCCGTCACCGGACGCGGCCCTGTCGTCGAAGGCCAGGGTGGGGGTGCCGGCGGTGTCCACCGCGAGCACCGCGGCGTCGGTGTCGGGGTCGTAGTGGACCACCTCGCCGCTGATGGTGTCGCCCCCGATCTCCACCTCGGGGTCCCGGACGCCCGCGACGACGTGGGCGTTGGTCATCACCCGCCCGTCGGCGTAGACGAAGCCGGTCCCCTCGACCCCGCGGCCACAGCGGTTGGTGCCGGTGATCTTGACGACGGAGGCGGCAGCGTCCTCGACGTCGGGGTCGCTCAGCAGCCGCTTGGGCCCGGGCCCGACCGGGACGATCCGTTCCGGCGCGAAGGGCTCGAGGTAGCGCGGGAAGAAGCTGCGCCCGACCACGTCGTTGAAGGCACTGAGGGCGTCGCTGGCACGCGCGGGCAGGACCCGGTCGACCTTGGCCAGCACCGTCGAGCTGCTCACCTGCCGCGAGATCCCGGGCAGGGCGGCACCGGAGACCGCCACGCCGAGGGCCCAGGCGATGATCAGCACCGCGGCGGCGCTCAGCGCGGCCCCGCCCACGGCGTCGAGCGCCCGCACCGGTTGCCACGTGATGCGGTCGCGGATCCGGGCGCCGGTGAACTGCATCACCGCCTGGCCGAGGGAGGCGCAGAGGATGACGATGAACAGCGCACCGAGCGAGACCAGCAGCGAGGGGTCGGCATCGCCCAGGGCGAAGGGCGCGAGCCAGACACCGAACAACCCACCCAGCAGCAGGCCGGCGGTCGCGAAGGCGCCCGTGATGAAGCCCTGCCAGTACCCGGACAGGGCGTAGGCCAGCACGAGCACGACCAGCAGCCAGTCGAGGAAGTTCACGGTCGGTCTCCGTCCCGGGAAGGGGGCGCCGCGTCGGTGCGGGTGGGTCCACCTTGCAGCATGTGGGTCGGCAGCTCACGCATCGGCGGGTCCGTCACCTCCTCGGCCATGCCGACGTAGTCGAGCAGCCGGGCGATGATCCCGGCGGTGAACCCCCACAGCACGAGGTCGCGTCGCTCGCCGATGAGGTAGCCGGGCCCGACCCAGCCCGAGGGGTGGCGGACCTGGACCCGGTGGTCGGGGCCGACGAGGTCGCGGATGGGTACCCGGTAGACGGCGTGCACCTCGTCGGGGTCGACCACGCCGACCGGGCTCTCGACCTCCCACCAGGCGAGCAGCGGCGTCACGGCGAAGTTGCTCGGCGGCAGCCACAGCTCGGGCAGCTCGGCGAAGACGTCGACGCCGTCCGGGTCGAGCCCGGTCTCCTCCCACGCCTCCCGGAGGGCGGCCTCGCGGGCGGTCTCACCCGGGTCGATGCTGCCGCCGGGGAACGCGATCTGGCCGGGATGGCTGCGCATGTGGTGGGCACGCTCGATCAGCAGCAGGTCGGGTCCGTGGTCGGCCTCCCCGAAGAGCATCAGCACCGCGCCGCGCCGGGGGTCGGAGTCCTCGGGGGGCAGGAACGCGGTCAGGTCGTGCACCGAGATGGAGCCGGCACCCTCCTCGATCGGCCGCAACCACTCGGGCCTCACAGCGCGATCCCGAGATGTTCGTCGACGAGGTCCAGCAGCTGCCGCTCCGACCGGAGCGCGATGAACTGGCGGTGGACGACCGTGCCGTCGGCGTCGACCAGGGCGAGGAACGGCATGCCCCGCAAGGGCGGGAAGGGGTCGGCGCCGTCGAGGGTGCTCTGGGGGTCGGCCAGCAGGGGGTAGGTCACGCCGGTCTCCAGGACGAGCTCCATCGCCGCGACGGCCTGCACGTCCTGGTAGTCGATGCCGAGGACCGACACCCGGTCGCCGTGCTGCTCGTGGAACCGTTGCAGGATCGGCATCTCCTCGCGGCACGGCTGGCACGTCGACTGCCAGAGGTTGACCACCATCGGTCCGCGCAGCCGGCTCAGGTCCACGGCCGGACCACCCCCCAGGCACGGCAACGTCACGGCCGGGAGCCCACCCTCGACCGGGTCGGCGTCGCCCGGCTCGCAGTCGGCCACGCCCGCCTCGGCCTTCAGCTCGCGCAGCTGGGGGGTGTCGACGGCGATCCGTGCCTCTCCGGGCGGTGGGGTCTGCGGCTCGGCGGAGCAGCCAGTCAGGACCAGCACGGCCACGGCCAGCGCCGCGGGAAGTCGGCTCATGCGGGGCCCTCGGTCCGGACCAGGGCCAGCGCCGCGGCAGGGTCGACCGGCCCCGCGCCGTAGGACGGGCACCAGCGGGCGACCGGGCACGCGCCGCACGCCGGCTTCTTGGCGTGGCAGCGACGCCGCCCGTGCCAGATCAGGTGGTGGCTCAGCATCGTCCAGTCACGCCGGGGGAACAGCGCGCCGACCGCGTGCTCGACCTTGACCGGGTCGGTCTCCTCGGTCCAGCCCAGCCGGCGTACGAGACGTCCGAAGTGGGTGTCGACGGTGATGCCGGGGACGTCGAAGGCGTTGCCGAGAACGACGTTGGCGGTCTTGCGACCCACCCCGGGCAGCGTCACCAGGTCGGTGAGGCGTGGCGGCACCTGTCCGTCGAAGCGCTCGACCAGGTCGGCCGAGAGCTTGAGCAGCGTCTCGGTCTTCTGCCGGAAGAAGCCGAGCGGCCCGACGATCTGCTCGAGGTGGTCGCGGGGTGCGGCCGCCATCGCCGCGGGGGTCGGGTAGGCGCCGAACAGCACCGGCCGCACGGCGTTGACCCGCCGGTCGGTCGTCTGGGCGCTGAGCACCGTGACCACCAGGAGCTGGAAGGGGTCGTCGAAGTCGAGCTCGCACCGCGCGTCGGGGTAGGTTGCGGCGAGGACGCGATCGATCTTGCGGGCGCGCCTGACCAGCGAGGTCCGGCCGGCCGGGTTCGCGGCCGGATCCGGGGTCTGGGTCGCCATGGCGGCAAGCCTATGCGTGGTCACCCACGCCTGCAGGCCCGGTCGAGTGGCGCTGTGACCTGCGCCACTGGATAGGATCGGCCCGACCCGAGGTCGACCGGCCCGGACAACCGATGGGGAGGACCCGTGGACAACGACGTACTCCGTCAGGCCCCGCTGTTCAGCGCCCTCGACGACGAGGCCGCCACCGCGCTGCGTACGTCGATGACCGAGAGCCGGCTGCGGCGCGGTGAGGTGCTCTTCCACGAGGGCGACTCCGGCGACAAGCTCTACATCGTCCTCGACGGCAAGGTGAAGCTCGGTCGCACCTCCAGCGACGGCCGCGAGAACCTGCTGGCCGTCCTGGGTCCGGGGCAGATGTTCGGCGAGCTCTCGCTCTTCGACCCCGGCCCACGCTCCGCCACCGTGACCGCCGTGACGGACGTGGCGTTCGCCTCCCTGTCCCACGACGACCTGCTGCGCTGGCTCGAGGGCCGCCCGGTGGTCGCCCGCGGTCTGCTCTCCCAGATCGCCAGCCGGCTGCGCAAGGCCAACGACGTCAACGCCGACCTGGTCTTCTCCGACGTACCGGGTCGTGTCGCCAAGGCCCTGCTCGACCTGGCCGACCGCTTCGGTCGCACGGCCGACGACGGCGTCCACGTCCACCACGACCTCACGCAGGAGGAGCTCGCGCAGCTCGTCGGGGCCTCCCGGGAGACCGTCAACAAGGCGCTGGCCGACTTCGCCTCGCGCGGCTGGCTGCGCCTCGAGCCTCGTTCCGTCGTGCTGATGGACGTCGAGCGGCTCACGCGCCGGGCCCGCTGAGGGCCACCTCACCGCCGACAGCACGACGCCGCCGACCCCTCGGGGCCGGCGGCGTCGTCGTCGTGGGCGTCAGGGGCTCCCGACGGGCTCCTTGCTGGAGCCACCCGCGGTGGTGCCCGGGTCGCCGTGGCCGTTCGACTCAAGCTCGGCGGCGACCTCGCGGGCCATCCAGAGCCGGCGACGGCGCTGGCGCTCGCGGCTCTCGGCCGTCAGCGCCTTCGCGGTGGCCACCACCATCAGCACCATGATGATGCTGAACGGGGCGGCGACCAGGATCGCCATCGTCTGCAGGGCGGCCAGGCCGCCTGCGAGCAGCAGCACGATCGCCACCAGGCCCTCGATGGAAGCCCAGAACGTGCGGCTCCACACCGGCGGGTCCAGGTCGCCGCCCTCGGCCAGCATCGTCACCACGAACGATCCCGAGTCGGAGCTGGTGACGAAGAAGATGACGATGAGCACGATGGCGATGACGGCGAGCAGCCCGGTGGCCGGGAAGCCGTCGAGCAGCTCGAAGAGGGCGGTGTTGGTGCTGACCCCCTCCTCGGCGTCGATCAGCCCGCCGTTGCCGAACAGCTCGCGGTGGATCGCGGCGCCACCGAGCACCGAGAACCACAGGAACGTCACCAGGGTCGGGACCAGCATCACGCCGAGCACGAACTCGCGCACCGTCCGCCCGCGCGAGATGCGGGCGATGAAGATGCCGACGAACGGCGCCCAGCTCATCCACCAGCCCCAGTAGTACGTGGTCCAGCCGGACAGCCAGGCGCTCCCGTCGGACCCCTCGAAGGGCTTGACGTCGAAGGACAGCCGCAGGAAGTTCTGCAGGTAGGACCCGATCTGGGTCACGAACTCGCTCAGCAGGAACACCGTCGGGCCCAGCACCAGCACGAACGCCATCAGGCCCAGGGCCATCACCATGTTGATGTTGGAGAGCAGCCGGATGCCCTTGTCGATGCCGCTGACCACCGAGGCGAGCGCCACGGCCGTGATGGCGACGATGAGGATCACCAGCAGCGCGTTGCCGGCTTCCTCGACGACCCCGAGGAACGAGAGGCCCGCGCCGATCTGGGTGACACCCAGACCCAGCGAGGTGGCGACGCCGAAGAGGGTGCCGACGATCGCGACGATGTCGATGACGTCGCCCCAGAACCCGAGGACCCGCTTGCCGAAGAGCGGCTCGAGGGCGTAGCGCAGCGAGATCGGGCGTCCCTTGCGGTGCACGGCGTAGGCGACCGCGAGGCCCACGACGACGTAGATCGCCCAGGCGTGCAGGCCCCAGTGCAGGAACGTGGTGTCGAGCGCGACCCGGCCGGCGTCCGCGGAGTCCGTCGCGGCCTCGGCGCCGGGCGGCGGGGCGTTGTAGTGGTTGAGCGGCTCCGCGACGCCCCAGAACACCAGGCCGATGCCCATGCCCGCCGCGAACAGCATGGCGAACCAGGACTTGAGCCCGAACTCGGGGTCCTCGTCGTCCTTGCCCAGCACGATCTCACCGGTCGACGACAGCGCGATCCAGAGCGAGAAGGCGACGAAGCCGGTGACGATGAGGACGTACCACCAGCCGAGGTCCTGCACGACCGTGGTGTTGGCGCTCACCAGCATCTCCTCGAGCCCCTTCGGGAAGATGGCCGCCACCAGCACGAAGGCGACCATCAGTCCCGCCGCGGGGACGAAGACCCGTGGTGACCGCATCCGCCCCAGCAGGCCTGACGACGCCTCCCCGGGTGGTCGTGCCGACCTGCTTTCTCGGACCTCGGACATGATGCTTCCTCCGCTCCGTGAGTGACTGTCTTTCGACAGTAGGGCAGTCCGGAGCGGAGCGCATGTCCGGGCTGAGCCGGCAGGCGCTGGGGGCGCGCCACCTGTTACCTGACCGTGACCGGGCTGTTACCGCTCGCCCCCGCGCAGGTGGTCGAGCTGTGCCCGCACCGAGAGCTCGGCGGCACCCCAGAGGACCGGGTCGACGTCGGCGTACACGATCTCCACGACCTGGCGGGGCAGGGCCGCGGCATCGGCGATCCCGCCCGCCCGGAGCTGCGCGACCGCGGCCTCGACCTGGGCGAGACGCTCCTGGCGGTGGCTGATGTAGTGGTCGAGCACCGCGAGCGCGTCGTCGACGACGGGACCGTGGCCCGGCCAGATCGTGCCGAGGTCGTGGGTCTCGGCGAGGGCGTAGAGCCGGTCGAGCGAGTCGAGGTAGGCACCGAGCTGCCCGTCGGGGTGGGCCACCACCGTGGTACCCCGTCCGAGGACGGTGTCACCGGTGAGCACGGTGCCCTCGGCCGGGAGCACGAACGACAGCGAGTCGGCAGTGTGGCCGGGAGTGGCGACGACGTGGACCTCGAGCCCGTCCACGGCGACCACGTCACCCTCTTCGAGCCCCTCCGACCCGAGCCGGTGCGCCGGGTCGAGGGCGCGGACGCCGCACCCGACCGAGCGTGCGAACTCGGCGGCGGCCTCGGAGTGGTCGAGGTGGTGGTGGGTCAGGAGCACCACCGCGACGTCGCCGGCCGCCTCGCGGACGGCGTCGAGGTGCCCGGGGTCGGCGGGTCCCGGGTCGACCACCACCGAGCGCGAGGCCCCCGGCTCGCGGAGCACCCAGGTGTTGGTGCCGTCCAGCGTCATCGGCGAGGCGTTGGGCGCGAGGACGCAGCGCCCGCGAGCGCCGACGCTGCCACCGGACCAGCTCATCGACCGCTGACCAGCGACTCGTAGCGGGGCGGGATGGAGAGCACGAAGCCGTCCGCGTCGGGGACCACCTCGGGGGTGAACATGTCGACGTCGCGCCCTGCCGACGCGGCCAGGACGGCATCGGCGTCCGCGTGCTGACCGACCTCGAGGCAGGTGAGGTACGTCGGCGGCAGCATCAAGATGTCGCCCGCATCGGCGGCCGCGACCGCGGAGAGCGCGGGCCGCCAGGCGACGGCGTCGGACTCCCGCGACACGTCGCGCGTCACCTGTCCCTCCGGGAGTCGGGCCACGAAGAACCACGTGCGGTAGCGCTTCGGCTCGAAGACCGGTGTCAGCCAGCCGGCCCAGGTGCCGAGGAGGTCGCTGCGGAGCACCAGTCCGCGCCGGTCCAGGAAGTCGGTGAGAGACAGCTCGCGCGCCTCGAGGGCGGCGCGGTCGTCCTCCCAGTCGGCCCCGGTCGTGTCGGCCACCACGGCGTCGCGATCGCCCGCGAGCAGGACCCCGGACTCCTCGAAGGTCTCACGGACCGCAGCACACACGAGCGCGCGGGCCATCGGCTCCTCGACGGCGAGCCGCGCGGCCCACTCGGCTGGCGACGGGCCGGCCCAGGCGACGGCGTGGTCGAAGTCGCGCGGGTCCACGCCTCCGCCGGGGAAGACGCACATGCCGCCGGCGAAGGCCATGGAGGTCTGGCGGCGGAGCAGGTAGACCTCCGGCCCCGTCGCCGGGTCAGTACCGTCGCGCAGCAGCACCACGGTCGCCGCGTCCCGGGGCTCGGCCGGGGTGGCCGACCCGTCGGCGTACGCCCTGGCCTGCTCGACCAGGTGCGGCGGCAGCGGCATCCGTTCCACTCAGTCCCGGACCTCGACGACGAGCTCGACCTCGACCGGGGCGTCGAGCGGGAGCACGGGGACCCCCACGGCCGACCGGGCGTGGACGCCGGCCTCGCCGAAGACCTCACCCAGCAGCTCGGAGACGCCGTTGGCGACCTGCGGCTGTCCGGTGAAGTCGGGCGTCGACGCCACGAAGCACACGACCTTGACGACGCGCTCCACCGCAGCGAGATCACCCACCTGCGCCTTGACCGCGGCGATGGCGTTGAGCCCGCACTGCTGGGCGCACTCGACGGCCTCCTCCGGGCTGACGTCGCCACCGACCTTGCCGGTCATCATCAGCTCCCCCTGCCGCATCGGCAGCTGGCCGGAGGTGTAGACGTGGTTGCCGGACCGTACGGCCGGGACGTAGGCGGCCACGGGCGCGGCCACCTCGGGCACGCTGAGCCCGAGCTCGGCCAGCTTCTCCTCGGGATGGGCCATGGCTCAGCCCTCCGTGGGGCGCTTGAGGAAGGCGATGAGCCCGCCCTGCGCGTTGCTCGTGATGGTCACCAGCTCCCAGCCGTCCTGGCCGAAGTTGTTGAGCATCAGTGCCTCGTTGTGGAGCGGAATCGGCGCCACCTGGTACTCCCACTTGGTCATGGTGGGGACCCTAGCCCGGAGGCGACGCGCGGCGGCACCCCGGCTCGTGCACCCCCCTCGGGCAGACTTCCGACATGAGTGATCGCACTGACGCCGCGCAGAGCCGTGAGGGTCGCTCGCGGCGCGGTCGTTTCGAGTCCTTCGTCGAGGCCGTCAACGGGCAGGTCAGCCGGGCACCGTTCTTCGTCTTCATCCTCGCGCTGCTGACCGTGTGGGTCCTCAGCTTCCCCTTGTGGCCGAGCATCACGAAGTGGGAGCTCGCGCTCCACACCGGGACGGCCCTGCTGTCACTCCTGCTGCTGGTGCTGCTGGAGAACGCCGGGCGGCGCGCCAACGAGGCTCAGCAGGAGAAGCTCAACGTGATCGCGGAGGCCCTGTCGGACCTCATGGAGTCGCGGGCCCGCGACGACGACGACCTCCACGAGTCGGTGCAGCGCCTCCGCGAGGCGGTCGGGCTGGAGGAGCGCCACTGACGGTGCACTGACCGACCGCCCGTCCCGACTTGAGCTCAAGCACCGTTGAGGTCCTAGCGTTCGCGAGGTGACCATGACCGATCCAGCGCCGGCGCGCGGCATCCGCAGCGGCATCCTCGCCCCGGCGTACCTCTCGACGACCGTCGCCATCTTCGCCCTGATCGCCTTCAACGCCTTCGAGACGATGGCCGTCACCACGGTGATGCCGACCATCAGCCGGGAGCTCGACGGCGCGTCCCTCTACGCCCTGGCCTTCGCCGCTCCCCTGGCGAGCGGGGTGGTGGGCATGGTCGCGGCGGGCACGTGGAGCGACCGGCACGGACCGGCCGGGTCGCTGGTGACCTCGCTGCTGCTCTTCACCGCCGGCGTGCTGGCGGCGGGCCTGGCGCCGTCGATGGGTGTGCTGGTCGCGGGCCGGGTGGTGCAGGGGCTCGGGACGGGGGCCCTCATCGTCAGCCTCTACGTCGTGGTGGGTGCGGTCTTCCCGCCGCGGCTGCAGCCCTCGGTGTTCGCCACCTTCGCGGCCGCGTGGGTCCTGCCCTCCCTGTTCGGACCGCCCGTCGCGGCCTTCGTGGCCGCCGCGTTCGGGTGGCGCTGGGTGTTCCTGGGCATCGTCGGCCTGGTCGCGCTCGCGGCACTGATGCTCGCCCCCGTGGTCCCGTCGCTGCGGCGTACGCCGGACCACGACCGGGCCACGCCGCGATCCCGCCTCGGCTGGGCCTCCCTCGCGGCGGTCGCCGTCCTCGCCGTGGAGCTGCTGGGCTCACGGGACGCCGCCGTCCTCGCGGCCGCGGCCGGGCTGGTGGTCGTGCTCGCGGTGCGGCCGCTGGTCCCCGGCGGGACGCTGCGCGTCGCTCGCGGCCTCCCGTCGGTGATCGGCACCCGGGGCGCCATGAGCGCGGCGTTCTTCTGCGGACAGGCCTACATCGTCCTGGTGCTGCAGGAGAGGTGGGGCCTCAGCGCGGCCCAGGCCGGGCTCGCGCTGACCGTCGTGGGCGTCGTGTGGGCGACCATGAGCCAGGTGCAGGCCCGGGTCGTGGACCAGGTCAGCCACGAGCGCGCGATGCTCATCGGCAGCTCGACACTGCTGGCGGCGGCCCTCTCGCTGTGGCTGGTCGTGCGGCTCGATGGCTCCGCACTGCTGGCCGGGGCCGCCTTCGTCCTGGCCGGGGCAGGGATGGGGTTCGGTTTCACCCGGACCGGCCCGGCGATGCTCGGCCACTCGACCGAGTCCGACCGTGGCTTCAACTCCTCGGCGCTGTCGATCGCGGACTCGCTGGGAGCCGCCCTGGCGCTGGCCTGCTGCGGGATCGGTTTCGCGTGGGCGGAGAGCACCGGGCGGGACCCGTTCCTCGCCGTCTTCGGGATCGCGGTGGTGGCGGCGCTGGCGGCGGTCGTGGCGGCCAGCCGGACGCCGACCGGTCAGGCCGTGACGGAGCGGGTCACCCGGTAGCGCACGAAGCCGGGCACGGCCAGGGCGGCGACGATCGTCCCGACCACGACCAGCACGCCGCCCCCGGCGGCCGCCACAGCAGCACCGGTCACCGCCGCGGCCGCGCCGTGGGTCACGTCCGCGACCCGCGGGCCGCCGGCGACCACGACGATGAAGATGCCCTGGAGCCGGCCGCGGACGGCGTCGGTGGCGGCCGACTGCAGCATCGCCGTACGGAAGGCGGCCGAGGCCATGTCGGCGGCGCCACCGAGGGCGAGCATCAGCACCGCGACGACCAGCAGCGGTGTCGGGGCAAGGGGGGCGAGCATGGCGGCGACGCCGAAGCCGACCACGGCGAAGCCCCAGACCAGGATGCACACGATCACCGCGAGGCCGTGCCGCTCGACGCGTGACACCCAGCCGGAGAAGACACCGCCGACCACCGCCCCGGCGGGGATGGCGGCGAAGAGCAGCGCGAAGGCGAGGCCACCCTCCGACGGGCCGCCGAAGCTGAGGTCCGCCAGCTCGGGGAAGAGCGCCCGCGGCATCCCGAAGACCATCGCGATGAGGTCGACGACGAACGACATCATCAGCACCGGCTGCCCGCGCAGGTAGCGGAAGCCGTCGACCACGGCGCGCAGCCCGGGTGCGGTGATCGCCCCCTCGATCGGCAGCCGGGGCAGCCGCACGACGGCCCCCAGGGTCGCGAGCAGGGTGATGGTGTCGGCCAGGTAGAGCCAGGAGAACCCGATGACCGGGATCAGCGCACCGCCCACGAGCGGGCCCGCGATGCCACCGGCCATGAAGACGGTCATGTTGAGCGAGTTGGCGGCCGGCAGCAGGTGGTCGGGCAGCAGCCGGGGCAGCACGGCGGACCGGGTGGGCTGGTTGACCGCGAAGAAGGCCTGCTGCACCGAGAAGAGCCCCAGGAGCAGCCAGACGTTGTCGAGCCCCAGCGCCGCCTGCAGCCAGAACCCGGCGCTCGTCACGATGAGGCCCACGGTGGTGACCACGAGCATCGTGCGGCGGTCGAAGGCATCGGCCAGCGCGCCACCCCAGAGCCCGAAGACGACGAGCGGCACGAGCCCGAACACACCGGTGAGGCCGACGTACGCCGAGGACCCGGTGATCGAGTAGATCTGGGCCGGGACGGCGACCACCGTCAGCTGGGCGCCGATGACGGTGATGATGTTGGCGACCCAGAGCCGCCGGAAGTGGTCGTTGCGGAGCGGGCGCGTGTCGGCGAACAGCCCCTCGATCCTCACCGGAGGAGGCTAGGTCATGGCCCGGGTGCCCGGGCCATGACGTCAGACGAGCTCGGGCTCGGTCTTCTCCCGCACCTCGTCCTCGGTGACGCCGGGAGCGCACTCGACGAGCTTCAGCCCTTCGGGGGTGACGTCGATGACGGCGAGGTCGGTGATGATCCGCTGCACCACCCGCTTGCCGGTGTAGGGCAGCGAGCACTCGTCCAGGATCTTCAGCGAGCCGTCCTTGGCGACGTGCTCCATCAGCACGATGACCCGCTTGGCGCCGTGGACGAGGTCCATGGCGCCGCCCATGCCCTTGACCATCTTGCCGGGGATCATCCAGTTGGCGATGTCGCCGTCCTTGGAGACCTGCATCGCGCCGAGGATCGCCGCGTCGATCTTGCCGCCGCGGATCATCCCGAAGGAGGTGGCGGAGTCGAAGAAGGAGGCGCCCTTGCGCAGGGTCACGGTCTCCTTGCCGGCGTTGATGAGGTCGGGGTCCTCCTCACCCTCGAGCGGGTAGGCGCCGACCCCGAGGATGCCGTTCTCGGACTGGAGCACCAGCTCGACGTCGTCGGCCACGTAGTTGGGCACCAGCGTCGGCAGACCGATGCCGAGGTTGACGTAGGAACC
The DNA here is from genome assembly GCF_019880385.1 of Nocardioides coralli. Classification (NCBI taxonomy): domain Bacteria; kingdom Bacillati; phylum Actinomycetota; class Actinomycetes; order Propionibacteriales; family Nocardioidaceae; genus Nocardioides; species Nocardioides coralli. The sequence continues at coordinate 234,194 of NZ_CP082273.1, read as the reverse complement.
GTCGGTGAGCTCGGAGGCCGCGCGTGCGGCCATCTCCTCGCGGGACCAGGGCATCAGACGTCTCCCTCCTTCTCGACCTTCTGCGCATCGTCGCCCCCGCGGGGCCGCACCGTGCGCTTCTCGATCCGCTTGTCGGCCGCCTGCTCGGGGGTGAGCGCGACGACGCGCTGCACGAACACCCCGGGGGTGTGCACCTGGGCCGGGTCGAGCTCACCGGGCTCGACGAGCTCCTCGACCTCGGCGATGGTGAGCCGACCGCACATCGCGGCGAGCGGGTTGAAGTTCTGGGCCGACTCCCGGTAGACGAGGTTGCCGTGCCGGTCGCCCTTCCAGGCGCGCACCAGGCCGAAGTCGGCGACGATCGCCTCCTCCAGGACGTACTCGCGGTCCCCGAACATCCGGGTCTCCTTGGCCGGGGAGGAGACGACGACGTTGCCCTCGGTGTCGTACTTCCAGGGCAGGCCACCCTCGGCCACCTGGGTGCCGCCACCGGTGGCGGTGAAGAACGCCGGGATGCCGGAGCCGCCGGCACGCATCCGCTCGGCGAGGGTTCCCTGCGGGGTCAGCTCGACCTCGAGCTCACCGTGGAGGTACTGCCGGGCGAACTCCTTGTTCTCGCCGACGTACGACGACACCATCCGCCGCAGCCGCTTGGCCATCAGCAGCCGGCCCAGCCCCCACTCGTCGACACCGCAGTTGTTGGAGACCGCCTCGAGGTCTGTCGCCCCCGACTCCAGGATCGCGTCGATCAGCACCGACGGGATGCCGCACAGCCCGAAACCGCCGACCGCCAGGGTCGCTCCGTCGTTGATGTCGGCCACCGCTTCGGCTGCCGACGAGACCACCTTGTCCACGTGGGTCACCTCCCGGACGGATCCTGCCACGTCCTCCGACCGCCCTCCACGTGCCCCGGCCACACCCCGTCGCCGGCGAGGCGTGTCCCGCAGACACCTCCTGACTAGGCTCGCGCCATGGCAGGCGATTCCCCCGCGTCACCCGTGCGCCTGCACGTGGTGACCGGGAAGGGCGGCACCGGCAAGACCACCGTCGCGGCGGCGCTGGCCCTCGCGCTGGCCAGCGCCGGCAAGGACGTGCTCCTCTGCGAGGTCGAGGGCCGGCAGGGCATCGCCCGGCTCTTCGACGTGGACCCGCTCCCCTACGAGGAGCGCAAGATCGCGACGGGTCTCGGGGACGACGGGGTGCCCGGCACGGTCCACGCGCTCCACATCGATCCCGAGTCGGCCCTGCTCGAGTACCTCGCCATGTACTACCGGCTCGGCCGGGCCGGCCGCGCCCTCGACCGGTTCGGGGTCGTGGAGTTCGCGACCACGCTCGCGCCCGGTGTCCGGGACGTGCTGCTCACGGGGAAGGTGTTCGAGGCGACCAAGATGCGCCGGAAGGGCAAGTCGACCCGGGCCTACGACGCCGTGGTGCTCGACGCGCCGCCGACCGGTCGCATCGCCCGGTTCCTCGGGGTCAACAGCGAGCTGGCGGGCCTGGCCAAGGTCGGCCCCATCCGGTCCCAGGCCGACAACGTGATGGCGCTCTTCCGGTCCCCCCGCACCGCGATCCACCTGGTGACGGTGCTGGAGGAGATGCCGGTCCAGGAGACGGCCGACGGCATCGACGAGCTGCGTGAGGCCGGCCTCCCGGTGGGGTCGGTGGTGGTCAACATGGTGCGCCCCCAGGACCTCGGCCCCCGGGACCTGGCGGCGGCTCGCGAGGGCACCGTCGACGCGGCCGCGGTCGCGGCCGACCTCAAGTCCGTCGGCATCGAGGCCGACGACGAGCTGGTCGCGGGGCTGCTGGGCGAGGCGCGGGACCATGCGGAGCGCCGTGCGCTCGAGGACTCCCAGCGCGCCGTCGTGGCCGGGCTCGGGGTGCCGGTCGCAGAGCTGCCGCGACTGTCCGGTGGCGCCGACCTGGGCGGCCTCTACGAGCTCGCCGAGGCCCTCAAGGAACAGGGGATGGCATGAGTCGCACGACCTCACGTCCCCGCGTCGGGCCCCTCGCCGGGCACGCCGGCCGGGCGCCGGTGCTCTCGGTCGACGAGCTGCTCGACGACCAGGGCACGCGGATCATCGTCTGCTGCGGCTCCGGCGGTGTGGGGAAGACCACGACGTCCGCGGCACTGGCCCTCCGCGCCGCCGAGCGGGGCCGGCGCGTGGTGGTCCTGACCATCGACCCGGCCCGACGACTGGCCCAGTCGATGGGCATCGAGGAGCTGGACAATACCCCCCGGCCGGTCGCGGGCGTCGAGGGCGGCGGGTCGCTCGACGCCATGATGCTCGACATGAAGCGCACCTTCGACGAGGTGGTGGAGAGCCAGGCCACGCCGGAGAAGGCGCAGCAGATCCTCGGCAACCCGTTCTACGTCGCCCTCTCCAGCTCCTTCGCGGGCACCCAGGAGTACATGGCGATGGAGAAGCTCGGCCAGATCCGCCGGCAGGCCCAGCAGGACGGCAGCTACGACCTCATCGTGGTGGACACCCCGCCGTCGCGCTCGGCCCTCGACTTCCTCGACGCCCCCGAGCGGCTCTCGCGCTTCCTCGACGGGCGATTCATCAAGCTGCTGCTCGCGCCCGCCAAGGGGCCGGCCAAGCTGATGACGGCGGGGGTGGGGCTGGTCACCAACGCGTTGACGCGGGTCATCGGGGCTCAGGTGCTGCGCGACATGCAGACCTTCGTGGCGGCCTTCGACACGCTCTTCGGCGGGTTCCGCCAGCGCGCGCAGCAGACTTTCACGTTGCTCCAGGACGACGAGACCGCCTTCCTCGTCGTGGCGGCACCGGAGCCCGACGCGCTCCGCGAGGCGGCGTACTTCGTCGAACGGCTCAGCGAGGACCGCATGCCGCTGTCGGGGCTGGTCGTCAACCGGGCCGGCCCGTCCACCCGCGACGACCTCTCGGCCGACGAGGCGATGGCCGCGGCTGCTCGGCTGGAGTCGCGCAACGGCAGCGGGCTGACCTCCGGGCTGCTGCGGCTGCACGCCGACCGGGTACGGCTCGTCGAGCGGGAGCGACAGCTCCGCTCGCGGTTCGCCGCGGCCCACCCGGACGTGCCGACCGCCGTGGTGCCGGCCCTCGCCGGCGACGTCCACGACCTCACCGGCCTGCGCCGGATCGGCGAGCTGCTGGCGAGCGGCTAGCGGTCAGACGGCGGCGGAGCCGGCGGTCTGCGCGTTGCGGGCGCTCTCGAGCACGGCCCGCCAGGAGGCGTTCGGCCGACGGCGGAGCAGGGCCCGGCGCTCACGCTCGGTCATGCCTCCCCACACGCCCCACTCGATCTGGTTGTCGAGGGCCTCGGCGAGGCACTCGGTGCGCACGGGGCAGCCCTTGCACACCAGCTTGGCCTTGTTCTGCTCGGCACCTCGCACGAAGAGTGCGTCCGGTTGAGCCTGTCGGCACGCCGCCGACGGCGCCCAGTCTTCAATCCACATGACGTCCCCACATCCGTCCCGGGATCGGGAGTCCCCATGACATCCCGAGTCGATCCCGCCAGAGAAAGGTACGTAAACGGCGTGCCGTGCCGACAGGCTCGTTGGACCCAAGTTGAGTAGCCCGAAGTGACTAGTTCCGATGGCTCAGGAAATGGCCGGGCGTAGGACGCCCGGTTATCGTGGAGCGCATGTCCGTACCTCCCTGGGAGCGGCTGTCGCCGCGCCGCGTCCTGTCCCACCTGGGCGTGATGGCGGCCGTTGCTGCCGTCATGGGTGTCGTCGTGGCCGGCCTCGCGATCCCCTTCGCCGGCCTCGTGGGCATCGCCGCGCGCGACGTGGCGCGCAACATGGACAGCCTCCCGACGGAGCTGACGGTCGAGCCGCTCGCCCAGAAGACCCGCATCGTCGACGGCGAGGGCAACCTGGTCGCCTCCCTCTACGACGAGAACCGCGTCAACGTCTCGCTCAACCAGATCTCGCGGACCATGGTGAAGGCCATCGTGGCCATCGAGGACTACCGGTTCTACGAGCACGGGGCCCTCGACCTCAAGGGGACGCTCCGCGCGTTCGTGACCAACCAGGCCCAGGGCGGGGTCGTCCAGGGTGGCTCCTCGATCACCCAGCAGATGGTCAAGCTGACGCTCGTCAGCCAGGCCGACAACCGGGCGGAGCGCGCGGCGGCCACCGACGACACGGTGGCCCGCAAGATCCGCGAGCTCCGCTACGCCATCGCCTTCGAGGAGCAGTACTCCAAGGACTGGATCCTCGAGCGCTACCTCAACCTGGCCTACTTCGGTGACGGCGCCTACGGCATCCAGTCCGCCGCCCGTCACTACTTCGACAAGAACGCCAAGGAGCTGAACCTCCGGGAGTCGGCGCTGCTGGCGGGCATCGTCAAGAACCCCACCGGGCTCGACCCGACCAACTCCCCCGACGCGGCCCTCGAGCGTCGCAACGTCGTGATCGACCGGATGGCCCAGCTCAACGTCATCCCGGAGAAGAAGGCCGAGAAGACCAAGCAGCAGGGGCTGGGCCTCGACGTCCAGCCCAGCGACAACGGCTGCGTCAACTCGCGGGCCCCGTTCTTCTGCGACTACGTCATCAACTACCTGATGGCCGACTCCTCGCTCGGCAAGTCCAAGGAGGACCGCAAGCAGCTGCTCCGCACCGGCGGCCTCACGATCCGCACCACGATCGACCTGCGCTTCCAGCAGGCGGCCGACAAGGCCGTCGCCGACGCGGTCTACCCGACCGACTTCGCCATCGGGGCGCTGGCGATGGTCGAGCCGGGGTCCGGCGAGGTGCGGGCGCTGGCCCAGTCCCGCCCCATGGGACGCGACAAGTCGGCCGGCCAGACGTTCCTCAACTACGTCGTGCCGCAGGAGTACGGCGACTCCAACGGGTTCCAGCCCGGCTCGACGTTCAAGGCGTTCGTGCTCGCGCAGGCGCTCAAGCAGGGCGTGCCGCCGAGCTACTCCCTCAACGTCCCGGCGCAGGAGAACATCCCGATGAGCCGCTACCGCACGTGCGGTGGCCAGTTCGCCAGCACCGACGTGTGGGACCCGCGCAACTACGACGGCAAGGGCGGCACCTTCGACCTCTACCGCGGCACGCAGCTGTCGGTGAACACCTTCTTCGCCAACCTCGAGCTGCTCACCGGCCTGTGCGAGCCCTACCGGCTGGCCAAGCAGATGGGCGTGGTGCTGCGCAACCCCGAGACCGAGCGGGTCCCGTCGTTCACCCTCGGTGTCGCCGACGTCAGCCCGCTGGAGATGGCCGAGGCCTACGCGACGTTCGCCGCGCGCGGCAAGCACTGCGACTCCCAGCCGGTGCGCGCGATCGAGGACGCCCGCGGCAACATGCTCAAGGAGTACCAGCCGAGCTGCACCCAGGTGCTCGACAACGCCGTCGCCGACACCGTCAACGACATCCTGGCCGGGGTGCTCGCCCCGGGTGGCTTCGGCCAGAACATCACCATCAACCAGGACGACGCCGGCAAGACGGGCACGACCCAGGACGGCAAGGCGGTCTGGTTCGTGGGCTACACCCCCAACCTGTCCACGTCGGCGATGATCGCGGGTGCCAACCGCCAGGGCCAGCCGATCCCGCTCGCGGGGCAGACCGTCGGCGGGTCCTACGTGGCCACGGCGTCGGGCTCCGGCTTCGCCGGACCGATGTGGGGACAGGCGATGCGGGTCATCCAGCAGTACCTCGATGACGAGAGCTTCGTGAACCCCAACACCTCAGCGCTGCTGGGGCAGTCCAACACCGTCCCCTCGGTCGGCGGCATGTCGGTCGAGGCCGCGCGACAGATGCTCGAGAACGCCGGCTTCACGGCGATCGTCGGGCCCGAGGCCAACTCCGGCTACCCCGCAGGGACGGTCGCCTTCACCGACCCGGGGAGCGGCGAGTCCTACTACGACGGCGCCCCGGTCACCCTCTACATCTCCAACGGCTACCAGCCGCCCCCGCCCAGCAACAACGGTGGCGGCAACAACAACGGCGGCGGCAACAACGGCGGCGGCGGCGGGAACAACGGCAACGGCAACGGGAACGGCGGCGGCCGGCCCGGTGGCGGCGGCGACCGCGACTAGCGCGACCCGGTCGTCTCAGGACCCGCCGAGCTGGCGGCGTACCTCTGCGGCGACGACGGCGCCGTCGGCACGACCCTTGGTCTGGGCGGTGACGACGCCCATCACCTTGCCCATGCCGCGCATGCCGTCGGCGGCCGCCCCGGTCTGCTCGATGGCGTCGCGGACCAGGCCGGCGATCTCGTCCTCGCCGAGCTGCTCGGGCAGGTAGTCCGCGATCACCGCGGCCTCCGCACGCTCCTTCTCGGCCATCTCCGCGCGGCCGCCCTCGTCGAAGGCCTGGGCCGCCTCCCGACGCTTCTTGGCCTCGGTCGACAGCACCCCGATCACGTCGTCGTCGCTGAGCTGGCGGGCCTCCTTGCCCGAGACCTCGGCGTTGGTGATGGCCGTGAGGACCATGCGCAGGGTCGACGACCGCACCTCGTCCCGGGACTTCATGGCGGTGGTCAGGTCCTGCCGGAGCCGGTCCTTGAGAGCACTCATGCGCGTCATTGTGACAGCCTTGCCCCATGCCCTCCGTCCTCGCACCCCTGCTGCTGTCGGCGGTGGCGAGCGGCGCCGCCGTCACCGGGTACGCCGTCGCCGAGACCCGGTGGTTCACGCTGCGCGAGGTCACGGTGCCGTTGCTGCCCCCCGGCCACCGGCCGCTGCGCGTGCTCCACCTCAGCGACCTCCACCTGACGCCCCGACAGCGCCGGAAGCAGGAGTGGCTGACGGGTCTCGCGGACCTGGAGCCCGACCTGGTCGTGGACACCGGTGACAACATCGCGCACCCGGAGGCGGTCCCGGCACTGCTGGACGCCCTGGGTCCGCTGGTCGAGGTGCCGGGGGTGTTCGTGTTCGGCTCCAACGACTACTTCTCGCCGACCCTGCGCAACCCGGTCCGCTACCTGCTCCCCGACGACGGGGAGCGCCACACCGACAGCGCGCCGCTCCCCTACGACGAGCTGCGTGCCGCCCTCAGCGGGTCCGGCTGGCTCGACCTGACCAACCGGCACGGTCGCCTCACCGTGGGCGACACGTCGTTCGCCTTTGCGGGGGTCGACGACCCCCACCTCGACTACGACCGGCTCGACGAGGTCGCCGGACCGGCCCCGGACGACGCGGACGTCCGGGTCGCGGTCGCCCACGCGCCGTACCTGCGCGTCCTCGACCAGTTCGCCCGGGACGGGTACGACGCGGTCTTCGCCGGTCACACCCACGGCGGGCAGGTCCGGGTGCCCGGAGTGGGTGCGCTGACGACCAACTGCGACCTCGAGCCGGCCCGGGCCCGGGGCCTCTCCCGCCACCCGGCCGACTCCGTCGACGGAGACCCCGGGTCGCTGTGGCTGCACGTGTCAGCCGGCCTCGGCACCTCGCCCTACGCTCAGATCAGGGTGGCGTGCCGGCCGGAGGCCACGCTGCTCACGCTGACGCCCCGGGGCTGAGCGACCGGGGTCAGGCGCTCGCCACCAGCGGGAGGCCGGGTCCACGGAGGTCGTCCAGAGCCGCCCTGCGACCACAGGCCGCGAGGAGGAGCGACAGCAGCGGACCCTGCACCTCGGGACCGGTCCCGACGGCGAGCCCGGTGTCGTCGGCCACGAACCGCACCCGGGCCACCAGCTCCTTGGCACCGCCGAAGGCCGCGGTGACCCCCGCCTGGTGACGCAGGGCGCGCGACACCGCCACCTCCGGGTAGTCGCGCACGAGCCCCAGCGGCCGTCGGATGTCCTCGCCGTGCACCACCTCCTCGACCAGGCGGCTGTCCAGGGGCGCCGGCGGCGTCGTGGTCCGGGTCGCGACCCGTCGGAGCCGCGCCAGCGTCTCCTCCGGCGTCCGACCGCGTGCCCGGCGTACGCCGCGCGCGTTCTGCGCGTCGAAGTCGAAGCGCGACCGCACCAGCCCGGCCACGAACCCGATGCGCGTGGTGCGGGCGGTGTCGACCAGGTGCGCGACCACGTCGTGCACCGTCCAGCCGTCGCACAGCGACGCGTGCTCCCAGGCCTCGGCGGGCAGGCCCGCCAGGTCCTGGACCAGTGCCGCCCGCTCGGCGTGCACCATCGACCAGACGTCACTCGTCACGGTGTCCTCCTCCTCGTCGCTGCCGTGCAGACCGGCGTGGTCGGCGGTTCTCACCGGTTCCCCGGCCGATTTCAACGGCCCGCGAGGGCTCGGGTAGGGTGACCGTGCTTGCGCGCCGGAGGGTCACTCCGGGGATGCAATCGGGCTGTGGCGCAGCTTGGTAGCGCGCCTCGTTCGGGACGAGGAGGCCGCAGGTTCAAATCCTGTCAGCCCGACTGACGTGAGTCGTCGACCGGCGCACGGTCCACCGTTTCGGTGGCCGTGCGCCGACGGCATTTCTGGCACACTGCGGCGCATGGCGGACAAGGAGACCGGCGGCGACGACGGCCCGTCCCTGGAGTTGCCGTCCTTCGGACTGCGGCGCAAGCGCCGGGCGTCGGAGCCGGTGGATCCCTCCCCGGAGGCACCCGAGCCGGATCGGGTCGCCGAGGAGGAGCCGGCTGCTGAGCCGACGCCGGACACCGCGCCGGTGGCCGAGGCGGTCCCGCCGCCCGCGGCCGCCCCGACTCCCCGGTCCGAACCGGCACCCCAGCCGGCGCGCGTGACGCAGACCGCGACCGAGCAGGTCGTCACGGCCGAGGACGCGGCACCGCGTCGGCGTACGCCGGTGCTGCCGGCCATCGGCGGACTGCCCGCCGCAGCCGTCACTGGGCTGGTCATCGGCATCCTGACCGTCGCTGCCACCTGGGCCTCGCTGCGTCTCTGCGAGGTCGTCCAGGGCACGTCCTCGTGCGGCGACCCGGGCTTCTTCCTGCTGCTGGCCATCGCGATCGTGATGGTCGTGCTGGGTCAGTGGCTGCTCTCCGCCTTCGGCCTCGAGGAGGCGGCAGGGAGCACGAGCTTCCTCGGGGTCGGCCTGATCGCGGTGATCGCCCTGGTGTTCCTGGTCGAGCTGCTCTTCGCGTGGTGGATGGCGCTGGTCATCCCCGTCGTGGGGGCCGGGGCCTACACGCTCTCGCACTGGGTGACCACGAACTTCGTGGACGCCGACCCGGGCGACGACATGCACCGCTGAGGCGCCGGGCAGGGTTGCTCAGAGCGAGCGGGCCACCAGCTCGGCGATCTGCACCGTGTTGAGGGCGGCCCCCTTGCGCAGGTTGTCGTTGCTGATGAACATCGCCAACCCCCGGTCCCCCTCGACGCCGGGGTCCTGCCGCAACCGGCCGACGTATGACGGGTCCTTGCCGGCGGCGAGGAGCGGCGTGGGCACCTCGACGAGCTCGACGCCCGGCGCGCCGGCCAGCAGCTCCCGCGCCCTCTCCGGGGTCATGGCGCGCTCGAACTCGGCGTTGACGGCCAGGGAGTGCCCGGTGAAGACCGGGACCCGCACGCAGATGCCCGACACCTTGAGCTCGGGGATGTCGAGGATCTTGCGCGACTCGTTGCGCAGCTTCTGCTCCTCGTCGGTCTCACCGAGCCCGTCGTCGACGATCGAGCCGGCCAGGGGCAGCACGTTGTAGGCGATCGGGGCGACGTACTTGTCCGGGTCGGGGAAGGTCACCGCGTCACCGTCGTAGGCGAGCTCACGCGCCTTGTCCCCGGCGGCCTCGACGCCGCGGGCCAGCTCCTCGACACCGGCGACGCCCGAGCCGGAGACGGCCTGGTAGGAGGAGACGACGAGGCGCCGCAGCACGGCCGCGTCGTGGAGCGGCTTCAGCACCGGCATCGCGGCCATCGTCGTGCAGTTGGGGTTGGCGATGATGCCCCTGCGGGCCTCCGTCACGGCCCCGGGGTTGACCTCGGAGACGACCAGCGGCACGTCGGGGTCCATCCGGAACGCCGAGGAGTTGTCGACCACGGTCGCGCCGGCCTCGGCGAACCGTGGCGCCAGGGCGCGCGACGTCGACGCACCGGCGGAGAACAGCGCCAGGTCGAGCCCGCTCGGGTCGGCCGCCTCGGCGTCCTCGACCGTGACCTCGCGACCTGCGAAGGGCAGCGTCGTCCCGGCCGACCGGCTGGAGGCGAAGAACCGGATCTCGTCGACGGGGAACTGCCGCGCCTCCAGGATCTGCCGCATGGCGACGCCGACCTGGCCGGTGGCGCCGACGATGCCGAGCCGGACGCCGGTCACCGGCCGGTCCCGCCGTAGACGACCGCCTCGATCTCGTCGGCGTCGAGGTCGAAGGCGGTGTGGGTCGCCTGCACGGCCGCATCGACCTGGGACTGGTCGACGATCACCGAGATCCTGATCTCCGAGGTGGAGATCATCTCGATGTTGACGCCGGCGCTGGCGAGGGCGGCGAAGAAGGTGGCGGTGATGCCGGGGTGGGAGCGCATGCCCGCACCGACCAACGACACCTTGCCGATCTGGTCGTCGAAGAGCAGCTTGTCGTAGCCGACCTCGGTCTGGATCCTGGCCAGTGCGCCCATCGCGGTCTGGCCGTCGGCCCGGGGCAGGGTGAAGGAGATGTCGGTGAGCCCAGTCGCGGCCGCGGACACGTTCTGGACCACCATGTCGATGTTGATCTCCGCCGAGGCGAGCGCCTCGAAGATCCGGGCCGCCTCGCCGACCTTGTCGGGGACCCCGACCACGGTGATCTTGGCCTCGCTCCGGTCGTGGGCCACTCCGGCGATGATCGCCTGTTCCATCTCTTCTCCTCGGTCGACGCTGGCGTCGGGGATGATCCAGGTCCCCTCCTTCTGCGAGAAGGACGAGCGGACGTGGACGGGCATGTCGTAGCGGCGGGCGTACTCGACGCACCGCAGGTGGAGGATCTTGGCCCCGGAGGCGGCCAGCTCGAGCATCTCCTCGGTGGAGACGCGGTCGAGCTTGCGGGCGGAGGGGACGATGCGGGGGTCGGCCGTGAAGACGCCGTCGACGTCGGAGTAGATCTCGCACACGTCGGCCCCGAGTGCGGCGGCGAGCGCGACCGCCGTGGTGTCGGAGGCTCCCCGGCCCAACGTGGTGATGTCCTTGGTGTCCTGGGAGACGCCCTGGAACCCGGCCACGATGGCGATCGCGTCGTCGCGGATCGCGTTCTCGATGCGGCCCGGGGTGATGTCGATGATCTTCGCCTTGCCGTGGGCGGAGTCGGTGATCACGCCCGCCTGCGAACCGGTGAACGACTGCGCCTTGTGGCCGAGCTGGGCGATCGCCATCGCGACCAGCGCCATCGAGATCCGCTCCCCGGCGGTCAGCAGCATGTCGAGCTCGCGTGGCGGCGGCAGCGGGCTGACCTGCTCGGCGAGGTCGCGCAGCTCGTCGGTGGTGTCGCCCATGGCGGAGACCACGACGACCACGTCGTGCCCGGCCCGCTTGGTGTTGACGATGCGTTGGGCGACGCGCTTGATGCCGGTCGCGTCGGCGACCGACGATCCGCCGTACTTCTGCACGACAATGCCCACCGGGCGTCTCCTGATCTGCTGGGGAACGGCCGGACCGATTCTACTGGCGGTCAGACCTCGGGCTCGTCGACGTCCAGCACCGCCTCAGCAGCCTCGATCTGCTCCTTCTCGGCCTCGATGTCGATGTCGAGCCGGTCGTGGGAGACCACGGACAGGAGCGCGTTGAGCGCGGCACCCGCCAGGTTGCCCCACGAGTTGACGTAGGAGAACTGCCACCACCACAGCGCCTCGGTGATGTTGCCGCTGCGGTAGTGGCGCAGGCCGTTCTCGAGGTCGGTGGCGATCGAGGTCAGGTCGTCGGAGAGCTGGCTCTCGACCACCTCCGGCACGTAGGGGTCGAACACGAAGCTGTAGGTGTCGACGTCACCGAGCATGCCGGCCAGGCGGAGTCGCATGTCGTCGATGTCGGCCTCGGGTCCGACGTCGGGCTGGTACTCCGAGCGCGGCAGGATGTCCTGCTGGGCGCCCAGGCGGGCCCCCGCGAGGAGGATCTGGGAGATCTCCAGCAGCAGCAGCGAGATGGCCCGGCCGCCGTCGTTCTCGGAGGCGATCGCCCGCAGCGCCAGCAGGAACGACTCGACCTGGTCGGCGATCTGCTGGGCGAACCCGACGTCGGCTGTCGGCGCAGCGCCTGTCTCAGTCATCGGCTGACCGCCTCCCTGCGAACGCTCGTCCCAGGGTGACCTCGTCGGCGTACTCGAGGTCCCCTCCTACGGGCAGTCCACTCGCCAGGCGCGTCACGCGCAACCCCACGTCCCGCAGCAGCCGCGTGAGGTAGGTCGCGGTCGCCTCCCCCTCGAGGTTGGGGTCGGTGGCCAGGATCACCTCGGTGACCGTGCCGTCTGCGAGCCGCTGGAGCAGCTCCTTGATGCGCAGCTGGTCGGGACCGATGCCGTCGATGGGCGAGATCGCCCCGCCGAGAACGTGGTAGCGACCACGGAACTCGCGGGTCCGCTCGATGGCGACGACGTCCTTGTACTCCTCGACCACGCAGAGCAGCGTGCCGTCGCGGCGCGGGTCGCTGCAGATCCGGCACTGCTCGGCCTCGGAGACGTTGAAGCAGGTGTTGCAGAAGCGGACCTTCGCCTTGACCTCCACCAGCACATCGGCGAGGCGGCGTACGTCGGCGGGCTCGGCCTGCAGCAGGTGGAACGCGATCCGCTGGGCGCTCTTCGGCCCGACCCCGGGCAGCCGGCCGAGCTCGTCGATGAGGTCCTGGACGATGCCCTCGTACATCGAGCCCCTACTGCCCCAGGCCGGGCAGCCCGCCGCCGGGCAGGCCACCGCCGCCGGCGAGCGGCCCCAGCACCTCGGAGGCCATCGAGTCGGCCTGGGCCTTCGCGTCGCGGTAGGCGGCGACGATCATGTCGCCGAGGTCGGACAGGTCGTCGGCGTCGGAGCCGTCGAAGCCGCCGGCCTTGATCTGGACGCCGACGAGCTCGCCGACGCCGTTGACCTTGACGGTCACGGCGCCGCCGGCGACGGTGCCCTCGACCTCGGTCTCGGCCAGCTGCGCCTGCGCGCTCTCGAGCTGCTCCTGCATCTGCTGGGCCTGCTGGAGCAGGGCGTTCATGTCGAAGCCACCGCCCCCGAGGGCGTCGAAGGGGTTCTGGGTCATCGTGGGGTCACCTCTGTCGAAGTCGGTCGTGTGGACGGGGCGGGGTCAGGAATGACGGATCTCCTCGATCACCTCGGCGCCGAGCTCGCGCTGGAGCAGCTCGGCTCCGGCGAGGCCGCTGCTGTCCGCCTCGGGGTCGTCGGGATGGACGGCCTGGTCGGCCTCGGCCGACGGGCGGCCGTCGTCGGCATCGGGGGGCCCGGCCGGGCGGGTCTCGCGGATCGCCTCGCGGGCCGCGGCGCTGGAGTCGGCCGCCGGCCGCGGCGGGGGCGGGGCGTCCTCGCCCGCCGGGGGTGACGCGGGCGCCGAGGACTCGGCGACCGGTTGGCCACCCGCTCCCGGGTCGACGATGGCCTCGACCGTCCAGTCGACACCGGCCACGTCGATGGCCGCCTGCCGGAGGATCTCGTCGCAGCCGCCGTTGACGAAGGAGTCACGCGCGCCGACGTTGGAGAAGCCGAGCGTGAGCACGTTGCCGTCGACGGCGACGACCTGGGAGTTCTGGGTGAGGTGCATCCACGCCACCCGGCGCCGCAGCTTGGTGGCCTCGACCACGTCGGGCCACAGCCGGCGTACCTCGACGAGGCTGAGCCCGCCGGACGTGGCGGCGGCCGGCACGGCCGGCTCCTCACTGACGGGCGCGGGAGGCACCACCGGCTCCGGGTCGGGCGCCGGCGGTGGGGGCGGCGGGGGCGCCGCCTCCGCGACGGGCTCGGGCGGCGGCGTGGGCTCCTCGTCCACGGGCTGCACGGGGTGCTGGGCCGCCTCGGGTGCGGGGTCCTCCCGGACCGGTGCCGGGCTGGGTGCGCCGCCCGCGATCGCGGCCCGCTTCTCGAGCCGGTCGACCCGGGCCAGCACGCCGGCCTCGGAGGAGTCGGCGCCGGGCAGCAGCACGCGGGCGCAGATCAGCTCGAGCAGCAGCCGTGGCGCCGTGGCCCCGCGCATCTCGGTGAGCCCGGTGGCGACGAGGTCGGCGGCGCGGCTCAGCTCGGCCGGGCCGAACCGGGCGGCCTGGGCCACCAGCCGGTCGGCCTGGTCCTCGGAGACGTCGATCAGCCCGCTGGCCGGGGCGTCGGGGACGGCGGCGACGATGACCAGGTCGCGCAGCCGGCGGAGCAGGTCCTCGGTGAACCGGCGGGGGTCCTGACCGGTCTCGATCACCCGGTCGACCACACCGAACACCGCGGCGCCGTCACCGGCGGCGAACGCGTCGACGACGTCGTCGAGGAGCGAGGTGGGCGTGTAGCCGAGGAGGCCGGTCGCCAGGTCGTGGGTGATCCCCTCCGGACCCGCCCCGCCCAGCAGCTGGTCGAGCACCGAGAGCGAGTCGCGCGCCGACCCGGCACCCGCCCGGACGATCAGCGGCAGCGCCGCCGGCTCGACGCTGACGCCCTCCTGCTCGCAGATCTCGGAGAGGTAGGCCGCGAGCGACCGTGGCGGGATCAGCCGGAAGGGGTAGTGGTGGGTGCGGGAGCGGATGGTCGGGATGACCTTCTCCGGCTCGGTCGTCGCGAAGATGAAGCGCAGGTGCGGCGGGGGCTCCTCGACCAGCTTGAGCAGGGCGTTGAAGCCCTGCGTGGTCACCATGTGGGCCTCGTCGATGATGTAGACCTTGTAGGCGCTCCGGACGGGGGCGAAGAACGCCTTCTCCCGCAGCTCGCGCGCGTCGTCGACACCACCGTGGGAGGCGGCGTCGATCTCGATGACGTCGATCGAGCCGGGGCCTCCCCGGGCCAGGTCGCGGCAGCTCTCGCACTCGCCGCAGGGATCCGGCGTCGGCGCCTGGGCGCAGTTGAGGGCGCGGGCGAGGATCCGGGCCGAGGTGGTCTTGCCGCAGCCGCGCGGACCCGAGAACAGGTAGGCGTGGTTGACGCGGTTGTTGGCCAGCGCGGCACGCAGCGGAGTCGTCACGTGGTCCTGACCGATGACGTCGGCGAACGTCTCGGGCCGATAGCGGCGGTAGAGGGCGAGTGGTGACTCCACGTGTGAACCCTAACCACCCGGTGTGACAGCGGGTAGCGGTCCTCCCGCAGACATCCTCCGGGCATGAAAGGCCCCCCGCGTACCCGGCAGAGCTCGCTTGCCCTTGCTGCCTTCCGGCCCTGGGGGATTCGGCAAGGTGCCGCCACGCGGGGGGTTGACCCGAGTCTAGGTGAGGGCGTCCGCACCACCAACCCGGGCCGGGTCCTGCTGCACGGCAGGGGTGGGTCACGCCTGATTTCGGCAACGCCCGCGGTGCCCGGTAACCTCCTCCGCGGAGGATTCGCCTAGTGGCCTATGGCGCTCGCTTGGAAAGCGGGTTGGGTTAACAGCCCTCAGGGGTTCGAATCCCCTATCCTCCGCCAGCACACTCGGCCCGGACCGCGTCAGCGGTTCGGGCCGATGTCGTTGTCGGGGACGGCACGGCGACGTCAGCGGAAGGCGGACTCGCCGGTGATCGCCTGGCCGAGGACGAGCGTGTGCATCTCGACGGTGCCCTCGTAGGTCAGCACCGACTCGAGGTTGGCGGCGTGCCGGATCACGGGGTACTCCAGCGAGATCCCGTTGGCGCCGAGCACGGTCCGCGCGGTCCGGCAGATCTCCAGCGCCTTGCGGACGTTGTTGAGCTTGCCGAGGCTCACCTGCTCCGGCCGCAGGGTCCCGGCCTCCTTTCGCCGGGCCAGGTGCAGGGCGAGCATGACGCCGAGGGTGTACTCGACCGCCATGTCGGCCAGCTTCTGCTGGGTGAGCTGGAAGCCGCCGATCGGCCGGCCGAACTGGGTGCGCTCGCGGGCGTAGGAGACTGCGGCGGCGTACGAGGCCCGGGCGGCGCCCATCGCCCCCCACGTGATCCCGAAGCGAGCCTCGTTGAGGCACGACAACGGCCCCTTGAGCCCCACCACCTCGGGCAGGACGGCGGTCGCCGGCAGCCGGACGCCGTCGAGGACGAGCTCGCTGGTGGTCGAGGCGCGCAGCGACAGCTTGTGCTCGATGTCGTGAGCCGAGAACCCCGGCGTCCTGGTCGGCACCACGAAGCCGCGGATCCACTCGTCGGTCTGCGCCCACACGACCGCGACGTCGGCGAGCGAGCCGTTGGTGATCCAGAGCTTGCGCCCGTCGAGCACCCAGTCGTCACCGTCGCGGCGGGCGCGGGTCCGCATGCTGCCCGGGTCCGACCCGGCATCGGGCTCGGTGAGTCCGAAGCAACCGACCGCCTCCCCCGCCGCCATCCGGGGCAGCCACTCCTGCTTCTGCTCCTCGGAGCCGAAGCGCCAGATCGGGTACATCGCGAGCGACCCCTGCACCGACACCAGCGACCTCACGCCGGAGTCGGCTGCCTCGAGCTCCAGGCATGCCAGCCCGTACGCCGTCGCGCTCATGCCGGCGCAGCCGTAGCCGGTCAGGTGCATCCCCAGCAGCCCGTGCGACCCGAGCTCCTTGGTCAGCCCGCGGGCATCCGGGATCTCGGCATCGTCGAACCAGGTCGCCACGTGCGGCAGCACCCGGTCCTCGCAGAACCGGCGCACCGTGTCGCGCACGGCCCGCTCCTCCACCGACAGCAGGTCGTCGATCCCCGCGGGGTCGATCGGGTCGAACGGAGGCAGTGCGGTGCTCGTCATGGGTTCCTCGTCTCCCGGCCGGGGCTCAGCGACAGGATGCCACCGCGAGCCTCAGGAGCGCCGCCGGGCCAGCAGCGGCCGCAGCACCAGGGCGACGACCAGGAGGCCACCCCCCAGCAGCCCCCACCAGCGAGCGTCGGCGAGCACCCCGGCGACGGGGTCGACCGGGTCGGTCGGAGCCTCCGCACGTCCCGCGCCGCTGTCGGCGTGCACCAAGCCGTCGCCGTCGTCGTCGCCACCGGACCGTCGGGTCAACGCCTCCACGGGTTGCAGCACGCCGGCACCGGTGGCACGCGTCTGTGCCTCCGGGCTGCCGTCGGCCGTCCGGATCAGACGGGCCTGGATCTGGGCGGCGTCCAGGTCGGGGTGGGCCGACCGGGCCAGCGCGACCACGCCCGCCGCGAGGCCGGCGGCCCACGACGTCGCCACGCCCTCGACGTAGCAGGCCCGGCCGTTGCGGGCCACCGACACCGCCTGGTGGGTCGGGACGGCGACGTCGATGTCACTGTTGAGCAGCACCGAGGTGCTGGCGTCGTCGGTGAACCCGGTGCCGGTCGCACCCACCGCCAGCACCTCCTCGTCGTACGCCGCCGGGTAGACGGTGCCGCGGGCGTCCTCGCCGGGCGGGGCGGGCTCGCCCGTTCCGTCGACGCGGTTGCCACCGGCGCCGACCACCACCACATCCGCAGCCACCAGCCGGCGTACGGCGCGCTTCAGGCCGGGGGCGTCGCCGCCCAGGTCGAAGGCCATCACCGCTACGCCGACCTCGAGGTCTGCCGCGTTCCTCGCCAGCCAGCGCAGCGCACTCACCACCTCACCGGAGGGGATGCCACCGGTGTCGCTGTCGTCCGGGGCCGTGTAGACCCGGAGATCGACGATCCGCGCCCCCGGCGCCACCCCGATCGGCTTGCCGTCCTCCCGCGGACGGCCGGCGACCAGACCCGCCACCGTGGTGCCGTGGGCGCTGTCGTGGTCGCCGCTGGCCCAGCTCCGCGGCGCCACGACGTCCATCCGCTCACGGGCCGCCGGGGCGACCCCGGAGTCGATGACGGCCACGCCGACGCCCTCGCCGGGCGTGATCCCCCGCTGCTCCAGCAGCTCCGTGGCGCGGGGTACGCCGAGCAGCTGGAGCGGGCGGCTCGGCAGGTCGGACTCAGCTGAGACGACGTCGGCGCCGACCGCGTCGCACGCCGACCCGGGGTCGGCCGCCGCGGGGGCCGCGAGCGGCACGAGCAGACCGGTCGCGAGCAGCAGGGCCGCGCCCGAGCTCAGCACCCGGTCGCCTCCACCTGCGGCTCGCAGAGTGCCGCGTTGGCGGAGAGCTCCACGCCGGGG
The DNA here is from genome assembly GCF_019880385.1 of Nocardioides coralli. Taxonomy (NCBI): domain Bacteria; kingdom Bacillati; phylum Actinomycetota; class Actinomycetes; order Propionibacteriales; family Nocardioidaceae; genus Nocardioides; species Nocardioides coralli. The sequence goes on along the minus strand of NZ_CP082273.1, from coordinate 216,206 downwards.
CGGAAGAGCTCGATCCACGGGTCGGGGACGACGCGGACGGGGTAGTCGGCGTAGCCCAGCAGCTCAGCGTCGGACACGCTGCCGAGCGGGTAGGCGAACCCCTTGGCGTCGACCACGAACGGCTGCCCGCTGTCGGTGTCGTCCCAGCCGCCTGCCAGGACGTAGGCGCCGTGCCCGTCGTCGACGGACACCGACAGGCCGTCGCTGCCCGACGCCGCGGCACCGTCGGCGGGGTCCTCGACGACCTCCACCCGGGGCGTGCTGCCCGCATCGGTGACCAGCCGCAGGCAGGCTTCCCCGAACACCTGCGCCAGCGTGGTCGTCGGCCAGGCGGCCTCGCGGTAGGTCGGCCGACCAGCGGTCGGCGGTGGTGCGCTGTCGAGCTCGACCACCTGGGTCCGCTCGGCGCGGCCCTGCTCGTAGACGCGGCGGGCGAACTCGTCGAGCACCTCCAACCCGTCCTGGGTCGCGAGGAAGGCGGTGCCGTCCGGAGCGGTGACGATCGCACCCACCGGCACCGGCCGTCCGGCCTCGGCGATGTCGAGAGGCGGGGCGCTGACGTCGAGTCCGAAGGCGTCGCGGTCGAGGCGACCACCCGTGGGCAGCAGGTCGAGCCACTCCTGGCTGACCCGCTTGGCGTCGAAGTCCTCCAGGCCGAGGGCACGGAGCAGGTTCTCGGCGCGGCGGTCGCGCGGGACCTCGTAGCTGTGGGCCCGCGCGAGGCCGTCGTCGTCGGGGCGTCCGAGCGCGACCACGTAGCGGCGGTTCTCGACCCTGACCAGCATGCCGGCGTCGGGTGGGCTGGTCGTCGCGGTGTCCTGCCCGGACACGCTCAGCCGCAGCTGGCGGCCGTCGGCGCATCCGGTCCAGCCGCTCGGGATGAGCCGCCCGACGTCGGGCACGTCAGAGGGAGCCCCGAAGATCCCGACGTCGGAGCCGATCGTCTCGTCGTCGATGTAGGAGTCGGGGATGACCTGGGGCTCCTGGTCGCTGCCGAGGATCAGCTTGGCGGAGGTGATGTTGAGGACCGGGTGGAGCACGGGGTCGCTGCTCGACCGGGTGATGACGTAGACCGCCGCCTCCTCCTTGGAGACGACCAGCCCCGGCTGCTCGGCCCACGCGGGGTCGACGTTGGTGGTGAAGATGCCGGCGATCGCGGCTCCCGCCATGAGGAGCACGCCGAGGGCGAGGCCGCCGACGACGGAGCGACCCGGCCGCGCCGGCTCGACCTCGCGGCCGCCGGGCGCCCCCGAGACGAAGGCGGTGACGAGGCGGCGCCGGCTGAAGGCATAGGCCTCGACCAGGTCCTTCTTGGTGGCCACCCCTCAGCTCCTGATCGCCGAGAAGACACCCGTGGCCAGCACCAGCAGCGGCGGCAGCGAGACCAGGGCGACCGTCTCGGCCACGTCGCCCAGCCGGCCACGGCGCACGGACGGGGTGCCGGGCAGCAGGGTCGCCACGAGCAGCACCGCGCCGACCGCGGCCAGCGCCACGGCAGCGGTCGGTCGCCAGCCGGGGTGGAGCCACAGCACGGCCGTCGCGATCGTGGCGAGCCCGAGCACCCCGGAGACGAGGCCGACCAGCACCTCCGACCCGACGCGGTACTGGCGGGTCCGCAGCATCACCACGCCGCAGCACATCAGCGCGGTGAGCGTGCCCCAGAGCCCCAGCCCCACCGCGAGCGGTGCCACGAGCACCAGCAGCAGCCCGACCGTGCCGGTCACGGCGACCAGGATCTCGTGGGCCACGCGGGCGTCGGTTCCCACCGCCGCGGCCTCGACGTCGTGGGGATCGGCGGTGATGTCGGCGACGGTGTAGAGCTGGTCGACGCGTGTGCCGGTCGCGCCGAGGGCCAGCCAGGGGAAGACGCTGCCGGCCACGACCACGAGGACGAGCACCGTGGTGAGCACGACGCCGGCGTCGAAGGCGGCCACCTGCATCACCAGGCCGGTGGCCACGAAGATCGAGCCCACCACGACCGGCGGGATGGCGAGCGGGCGCCCGGCGCCGAGGCCGACCAGTGCCACCAGCCCCGCGAGCAGGGCCCCGGCGCCGGCGTACGCCATGGGCGCCCCGGCCGGGCCGTCACCGCCGGCGAGCAGCAGGCCCGCGACCGCGGCGTAGCCGCTGCCCATCCAGGCGACCGCGACCGCGGCCTCGGGCTCGTCCTGCGCGCGGGAGAGCACGACGGCGCCGGCGAGGAGACCCAGGGCGACCAGGGCCGCCGCCGTCGCCGCCACCGCGCCGGTCTGGATCAGCAGGGCGACCGCACCGAGGGCCAGCAGCAACGCCGCCGCCCCCAGGGCGGTACGCCGGCCGGCAGCCGGCTGCCAGGGCCGGAGGTCACGCTCGACGACGTCGGTCATCGCCTCGACGACGTCGTCGTAGACCCGGGGTGGCTCGTCGTCGACGCCGGCGGCGACCGCGAGCACGACGCCGTCCTCGACGCCCTGCATGGTCAGGCTGGCGTCGGGGGCGAGCTCACGGCCCTCCGGCGTCACCAGGCGGTAGCCGCCGTAGACGGTGGGGCCGTCGAGCAGGCCCACGCTGCGCGCGAGCTCGGGCAGCAGCTCGGCCACGGGCACGGCCGCGGGCACCACCAGGTCGACGCGTCGGGTGCCGGAGGTGACGGTCACCTTCACCAGACCGGAGGCACCGGCGGGCGCCTGGCTCATGCGATCAACTCCGAGTGGTCGACCCGACGGGACGACCGCATCGTAGGCGAGCGGGCGGGGCAGGGCGCGCGAGGTCGGGTGAAATCCGACGGACCGGCCGGTGGCGCTGGGGCCACCAGCCGGTCCGGCCGGGGGGGTGTCAGATCTCGAAGCTCGCGGCACCGCGCTGGTCGGCGGCGCGGTACTCGGCGTTGGACTGGTGGACGGTGCGGCTGGTGTCGTCGAGGAGGTTGCGCATCTCCTCGATCGCCCAGTCCCACTTCGCCTTCGCCGCGACGTAGGCGCCCTGCGCCTGGCCGCTCCAGTCGCTGCGCAGCGGTGCCAGCTCGCCCTCGAGGCGGTTCATGCGGTCGTCGATCTCCTTGACCGCGTTGTAGAGGTCCTGGGCGGCCTGGTCGAGGCCGGCGTGGTTGACGCGCAGTCCGTCGATGTTCATGAGTGTCTCCCTGGGGGGTCAGCCGCCGAGGCGGTTGAGGTTGCGGCTGTAGTTGGTGGCCTGGGCGTCATCGGTGCCCATCGCGTCCTTCTCGGTGCCGACGAGGGCGCCCTCGAACTCGTTGAGCGCGCTCACGATCACCTTCTGCTTCTCCGTCCACGCCCGGTGGAGGGTGAAGAAGGCCTGGCCCCCGGCGCCCGCCCACTTGCCCTGCAGGGCGGCGATCTGGCCCTCGAGCTTGCCGCTGAGGCGGTCGAAGTCCTGCTTGGCCTCGGCCACCAGCCCGGCCGCCTTGGTGAGCGTGCCCTCGCCCATTCCCATCTCGTTGCTCGACATGTCGCCTCTTCCTCGTCGTCGGGCGGCCCGTCTGCCGCACGGACGTGTCGCTGTCGCCTCGATCCGTCTGCCCCACGGTTCCCCCGTCCGGGCACTCGGGCTCCTACCCGCGCCGCGGAGCGCTAAACCTCAGGGCGCCAGTTCCCACAGGGTCCGGAAGAGCCCCGAGGAGACGACCACGCTGCCCAGCGCGGCAGCAGCCGCGAAGCCCTCGGCGACCTCTGCCCGGCGTGACCACCACACCGACCGCCAGCCCCGACCGGTGGCGACGGCGACCACCACGAGCAGCACCCCGAGGGCGAGCGTGGTCGCCAGGACGGCCACGAGGAGCCCGCCGTCCGTCGCGGGGAGGAGGTCCCACGCCAGCGCCGACCAGCACCCGAGGCCCCCGACACGCAGGAGCGCCCGCGCGCCCCCGTGGCGGTGACTGCGGGCTGTCAGCAGCAGGGCGGCGCCGGCGAAGAACACGAGGGACCGGGCCCCGACCCGGTCGAAGAGCGGAGTGGCGACCTGGAGCGTCTGGTGGGCCGCGAGCGCCGCCACGACGGCGATCGCCACCGCGGTGGCGACCAGGGTGCGGCCGGCCCGGGCCGCGACGGCGGCGACCTCCGCAGGGCGCACCACGACCCGGCCGCGCCGTCCCCCCGGCCGCTCCCGCGCGGACCACGCCGTGACCGCGAGCCGCTCGAGGTCGATGAGGTGGTGGTCGGGGACGTCGACCACCAGCAGCGGCACGAACCGTGCGGCGAGGACGGCGGCCACGAGCAGCACCGACCACACCACCGCCGGACCCAGCCCCAGGACCGCGGCGAGCAGGGCCACGCCAAAGACCGTTCCACCGGCCACCACCCACACCCGCAGCCCCTCGTCGGGTCCCGCGGACAACGCCCGGCCCACCGCCGCGGTCGCGGCCGCGGCGACGCCGGCGATGCCGACCACGAGGGGGAGGCGCTCGGTGACCGGGTCCCACACCACGGCGTACGCCGCAGCGGCCGCGAACGCGGGTGCGGCGAGCACCCGGTGGTCGGCCAGCCGGCCCACCGGCAGCACCGAGACCGTGGCCGAGGCGGCGAGGAGCACGACGGCGGTGCTGCGGGCTCCCGGGCTCTCGGTGTGGGCCGCGAGCCAGCCGGTGAGCGCGGCCAGGGCGGCCGCCCCCCAGAAGCCGGCGGCAGCGAGGCGGCCGGGCACCCGGGCGGCCGGGCGTCCTCCCGCGCGGGCAGGGGGCGGGACGGTCGGCGCGGCCGCGGCGGCGGCGACCAGGACGGCACCCGTGGCCACGCCCGCCTGCCGCATCGTCTGGTCGGCACGCATCTCCGCGCCGCGAGCCGTGTAGAGCACCGGGACGGTCGCGAGCGAGGTCTGCTCGGCGTACTCCCGGGCGACGTCGGCGGCGTCCGCGCCGGGTGGCACCACGAGGTCGAGCACGCCGGCAGGGCCGTGGATGCTCACCGCGATGGTGTCCGAGCCCGCCATCTTCCGTCCCCTCGTGCTGCGTGTGCGGCGAGCGTAGTCGCTGGCCTCCGTCGGCCCGGCCCGCTCACCTATGATCAGCCGCGCGCAGCAGCAGAACGGATGGGAGTCCGGTGAGCACGACGCTTCGGGGCACGCGGCTCGAGGAGCCCGAGATGCCGTCGGGACGGATCGTCCTGCAACCGCCGCCCGAGATCGAGCCGCACGAGGGCGCCAGCGGCGTCCTCATGAACGCCATCCCGATGCTGGGCAGCTTGGGCTCGATCGTGCTCGTGGCCTCGATGGCCGGCCAGGCGGGTGGCGCCAACGCCGGTCGCAGCTACATCGCCGCCGGCATGTTCCTCTTCGCCACCCTCGGCTTCATCGTGGTGCAGATCGACCGGCAGCGGAAGCAGCGCGCCCAGCAGGTCACGGGGTCGCGCACCGAGTACCTGCGCTACCTCGGCAACGTCCGCGAGGTGGCGCGCGAGGCCGCCGACCAGCAACGCCGGGCGTTGCTCTGGCACCACCCCGAGCCGAGCGCCCTGCCGGCTCTCGCCGAGGAACGGTCCCGTGTCTGGGAGCACGGCACCGGTGACGACAACTTCCTGCACGTCCGCTACGGCACCTGCACCCAGCCGCTCTCCACCGAGCTGGTGCCCCCGGAGAGCGCGCCCGTCGACCAGGTCGACCCCGCGGCGGCGTCGGCGCTCCACCGGCTGCTCGTGGTGCACCGGCTCCAGCCGGACCTCCCGGCGAGCATCGACCTGCGGGCCTTCGACCGCGTCGAGCTCTGCGGCGGCGAGGAGCAGGTGCGGTCGCTGGCGCGGGCGATGATCTGCTCGGCGACGGCCTTCCACGCACCCGAGCACCTGCTGGTGGCGGTCCTGGCTCGCGAGGACCACCTGGTGCACTGGGACTGGCTGAAGTGGCTGCCGCACGCCCAGAGCCCCCGCGAGCGCGACGCCGTCGGACCCCAGCGGATCGTCACCACCTCGCTCGACGAGCTCGCCTCCCTGCTGCCGCCCGACCTCGCCGACCGCTCCCGCTTCGGGGCGTCCGAGCCGCCGGCGACCCCGCACATCCTGCTGGTCACCGACGGGGCCACGCTGCCGCCCGGCAACCACGTCGTACCCCCCGACGGCCTGCACGGCGTCACGGTGCTCGACCTCCCCGTGCGGTGGGACGAGCTGGAGGACCACAGCCGGCTGCGGCTGGAGCTCACCGGCGAGGAGCCGGTGCGCGGACGACAGCCGCTGCTCGCCGTGCGGGTGCGGGAGGAGCCGGTCCGGGCGACGGGCGACCAGTGCGACCTCGCCACCGCCGAGGCGTTCGCACGCCGGCTCACGCCACTCCACACCGTCGCCTCGCGCCAGACCGAGCCGAGCGGGGAGATCACCGGGCCCTCGGACTTCACCGACCTGCTCGGGCTGGGCGACGTCCATGCCCTCGAGCCCGCGGCGGGCTGGCGCCCGCGTCCGGCCCGCGACCGGCTGCGGGTGCCGATCGGGGTCGGCGAGGGCGGCGCCCCGGTCCACCTCGACCTCAAGGAGAGCGCCCAGCAGGGCATGGGGCCGCACGGCCTCGTCATCGGCGCCACGGGCTCGGGCAAGTCGGAGTTCCTCCGCACGCTCGTGCTCGGGCTCGCGATGACCCACTCCCCCGAGCAGCTCAACATGGTGCTGGTCGACTTCAAGGGGGGCGCGACCTTCGCCGGCATGGCGCGGATGCCCCACGTCTCGGCGGTCATCACCAACCTGGCCCAGGAGCTCACCCTGGTCGACCGCATGCAGGACGCGTTGTCGGGGGAGATGGTGCGCCGCCAGGAGCTGCTGCGGGAGGCCGGCAACGTCGCCTCGGTCCGCGACTACGAGCGGGCCCGCAGCGCGGGCGAGGACCTCCCACCCCTGCCGTCGCTGTTCATCGTGGTCGACGAGTTCAGCGAGATGCTCTCGGCCAAGCCGGAGTTCATCGACCTGTTCGTCGCCATCGGGCGCCTGGGCCGTTCCCTCGGGCTCCACCTGCTGCTGGCCTCGCAGCGGCTCGAGGAGGGGCGGCTGCGTGGCCTGGAGTCCCACCTGTCCTACCGGATCGGGTTGCGGACGTTCAGCGCCGGCGAGTCCCGGGCCGTGCTCGGCGTTCCCGACGCCTACGAGCTGCCGTCCGTCCCGGGCCTGGGCTACCTCAAGCCCGATCCCACCTCGATGCTCCGGTTCAAGGCGGCCTACGTCTCCGGCCCGCCGAGCGGACAGCCACGCGTACGCCGCGACCAGGGCGGCCACCTGCAGGGGATCCTCCCGTTCACGGTCGCGAAGGTGGTCGACCCGACCGCGTCGACCGCTCCCGCTCCCGAGCCCGCGCCTGCGCCGGCGCCGGCCGAGCAGGACTCGCTGCTCGACGTCGCCGTGGCCAGGATGGCCGGTCACGGGCCGTCCGCCCACCAGGTGTGGCTGCCGCCGCTCGACGTCCCCGACACCCTCGACGACCTCATGGCCGACCTCGCCGTCGAGCCGGAGCTCGGCCTGGTGTCGCGGCAGTGGCGGGCGCTCGGCGGCCTCGTCGTCCCGATCGGCACCGTCGACCGGCCGCGCGAGCAGCGCCGCGACACGCTGTCGGTCGACCTCGGCGGAGCCGCTGGCCACGTCGCCGTCGTCGGTGGCCCACGCAGCGGGAAGAGCACCCTGCTGCGGACCATCGTCACCAGCCTGGCGCTGACCACCACCCCGCAGGAGTCGCAGTTCTTCGTGCTCGACTTCGGTGGCGGCACCTTCGCCCCGCTCGCGCGGTTGCCGCACGTGTCGGGAGTCGGCACCCGGGCCGAGCCCGACGTGGTGCGCCGGGTCCTGGCCGAGGTGCACGGGATCGTCGACCGGCGCGAGGCGTACTTCCGGGCGCAGGGCATCGACTCGATCGAGACCTACCGGAGCAGGCGGTCCCGGGGACAGGCCGACGACGGGTACGGCGACGTCTTCCTCGTCGTCGACGGCTGGTCGACGCTGCGGGCCGACTTCGACGAGATCGAGCTCGAGATCCAGCAGCTGTCGGCCCGCGGTCTGACCTTCGGCGTCCACATCGTGGCGGCGGCGTCGCGCTGGGCCGACTTCCGCTCCGCGATGCGCGACGTCTTCGGGACCAGGCTCGAGCTCCGACTCGGCGACGCCCTCGACTCCGAGATCGACCGCAAGGTCGCCCAGCTCGTGCCGACGGGTCGCCCGGGTCGCGGCCTGGTGCCCGGCAAGCAGCACTTCCTCGGCGCCCTCCCCCGCATCGACGGCCAGCCGGTGGCCGAGACCGTCGGTGACGGTGTGGACGACCTCGTCGCCCGCGTCACGGCCGCCTGGTCGGGTCCGGAGGGCCCCAAGCTGCGGCTGCTGCCCGAGCGGATCGGCCTCGACGCGGTGCGCGACCAGGCCGCGTCGCGGGGGCTGGCGGAGCAGCTGCTGCTGCTCGGCGTCGATGAAAAGGAGCTGGCCCCGGTCGCCCTCGACGCCGACAGCGAGCCCCACCTGCTGGTGCTCGGCGACGGCCGCTCCGGCAAGAGCTCGGTGCTGCGGGCCTATCTCCGGGAGGTCATGCGCACCCGCACCCCCCAGCAGGCCCAGCTCGTGGTGGTCGACTACCGTCGGGCGCTGCTGGGTGAGGTGCCGGAGGAGTACCTCCTCAACTACCTCACCTCGGGCGCCCAGGCCGGTCCGGTGCTCCGCGACCTGGCCGACTACCTGCAGAACCGGATCCCCGGCGAGGCCGTCACCCCGGAGCAGCTGCGCAACCGGACGTGGTGGCAGGGAGCGGAGGTCTTCGTCGTCGTCGACGACTACGACCTCGTCGCCACCCAGCAGAGCTCGCCGGTCGCGGCCCTGCAGCCGCTGATGGCCCAGGCTCGTGACGTCGGCCTCCACGTCGCGGTGGCGCGCCGCTCCGGGGGCGCGTCCCGGGCGATGTACGAGCCGGTGCTGCAGTCGATGCGCGACCTCGCGATGCCCGGCCTCCTGCTGTCCGGCAGCCCGGACGAGGGGCCGCTGATCGGCAACCTCAAGCCGACCCCCTCACCGCCCGGGCGGGGGCGGCTGGTCACCCGCGACCGCGGCGTCGAGACGCTGCAGACCGCCTGGACCGACGTGGCGCTCTGACGCTGCCCAGCGCCGACTCGGTCAGCGGCGACCCGCGCCGAACACCCCCCGGGCGATCTCGCGGGCGGCGGTACGCATGAAGTCCTTGAAGACGGGCGAGGAGACCACGTCCTGCACGAGGTCACGCTCGTCCCACCGCTGGGGCGCGGGAGCCTCCGGGCCCTTCGACGTGGTCGCCGGCGGCTGCTCCGCCTCCGCCTTGCGCGCGCCCTCCTCGAGCCGCGCCGCGAGCCGTTCGCGTGCGGAGTCGCGGTCGACCGCCTCGGCGTAGCGCGCGTGGCGCGGGCTGGCCTCGACGATCGCCTGCATGGCGGCCGGGTCGGCCGGCCCCATGAGCGACTCGGGCGCGCGCAACATCGTCCAGGCCACCGGTGTCGGAGCGCCGCGTTCGTCCATCACGGTCACGACCGCCTCACCGATCCCGAGGGAGGTGAGCACGGCACCGAGGTCGTCGTAGGCGCTGGTGGGATAGGTCGCGACGGTCGCCCGCAGCGCCTTCGCGTCGTTGGGGGTGTGGGCCCGCAGCTGGTGCTGGACCCGCGACCCCAGCTGCGCGAGCACCTCGTCGGGGACGTCGGTGGGTTGCTGGGTCACGAAGAACACACCGACGCCCTTGGACCGGATCAGGCGCACCGTCTGGGCCACCTGGTCGAGGAACGCCTCGGAGGCGTCGTCGAAGAGCAGGTGTGCCTCGTCGAAGAAGAAGACGAGCTTGGGCCGATCGGTGTCGCCGACCTCCGGGAGGTCGTTGAAGAGGTCGGCGAGGAGCCACATGAGGAAGGTCGAGAACACGGCGGGGCGGTCCTGCAGCTCGGGCAGCTCGACCAGGCTGATGAGGCCACGTCCCTCGACGGTCTGGAGCAGCTCCTCGGAGGCGAACTCCGGCTCGCCGAAGAACGCGGCGGCGCCCTGGTTCTCGAAGGCGACGAGCTCGCGCAGGATCACACCAGCGGTGGCCGACGACAGCCCGCCGAGCTCCTTCAGCTCGGCCTTGCCCTCCTCGCTCACGAGGTGGTGCACCACGGCGCGGAGGTCGGCGAGGTCGAGCAGCGGCAGGCCGTGGGTGTCGGCGTAGTGGAAGATCAGGCCCAGGCTCGACTCCTGGGTCTGGTTGAGTCCCAGGACCTTGCTCAGCAGCACGGGGCCGAAGGCACTCATGGTGACCCGCAGCGGGATCCCGGTGCCCTGGCCGCCGAGCGCGTAGAACTCGACCGGGAAGGCGGTGGCGGTCCACTCCTGGCCGACCGAGGACGCCCGCTCCTGGATCCGGGGCCCGTCCTCACCGGCGACGGCGAGGCCGGAGAGGTCCCCCTTCACGTCGGCCGCGAAGACGGGTACGCCGTGGGCGCTGAGCTGCTCGGCGAGCAGCTGCAGGGTCTTGGTCTTGCCGGTACCGGTGGCGCCGGCGACGAGACCGTGGCGGTTGAGCATCGCGAGGGGGATGCGGACCCGGGTGCCGGTGATGGTCGAGGCGTCGGCCATCAGACCCCCGAGCTCCAGCGACGGCCCGGTGAACTCGTAGCCGGGTGCGACCGCAGCCTCGATGGGGTGCTGCTCGCTCATGGTCGGAACCTACCCCGTCGTTAGACTCCCCCCGTGATCTTCAAGCGCGTGGGCCTGGGGCGGCCCTACCCCGACCACGGGCTGACGTCCCAGGCCTGGGCCGCCCTGCCGCCGCGCCAGATCCGACTCGACGAGCTGGTGACGACCAAGGACACGCTGCGCCTCGACGCGCTCCTCGACGAGGACTCCACCTTCTACGGCGACCTCTTCGCCCACGTGGTCGAGTGGCAGGGCGAGTACTACCTCGAGGACGGCCTCCACCGGGCGCTCCGCGCAGCGCTCCAGCAGCGCAACGTCCTCCACGCCCGGGTCCACTCGGTGGCGGGCTGACGTGGACGCCCGCCTGAAGTCACTCGTGACGCTCCTCGTCCTCGGCGGGCTGCTGGTGCTGGCGACGGTGTGGGGCTGGTCCGCCCTCACCGAGCCCTTCCCGGAGAAGGCGGACCCGCCGATCTGTGTCGACCGCGACTTCGAGCAGGGCGACACGGTGGCCCGCCGCGACGTGACGGTGAGTGTCTGGAACGCCAGCAACCGCAACGGGCTGGCGGGGTTGACGATGGACCTCCTCACCGACGTGGGGTTCTCGCGCGGCCAGGAGGGCAACGCCCCGGACGGCGCCGAGGTGAAGCGGGTGCAGGTGTGGACCGGGCTGCCGAAGAAGCACCCCGCCGTCCGGCTGGTGGCTCGCAAGCTCGGCAAGAAGGTGAAGGTCGTCGACCGGACCCCCGACGTCGCCGGCGTGCTGGTGGTCGTCGGCAACGCCTTCGACGACCTGGCCAAGGGCGGCCCCCGGAAGGTCCAGGCGGATGAGTCCGTGGTCATCTGCGGCCCGCCGGCGGTGAGCTGACTCAGCCGCCGCGTCCCTCGGGCGGCTGCAACCACTGCGCCAGCCGGCCGCCGGAGGAGACCTTGCGGAGCCGCGCCTCGGTCTCCTCCCGCAGCTTGCGGGGCGTGACCACCAGCAGGTCGTCGCCGTGGCGCAGCACCGTCCGGCGCTCGGGCACCAGCGTCTCCCCCGAGCGGATGATCATCGACACCGAGGCGCCGACCGGCAGCCGGAGCTCGCCGACCTCGACGCCGTGGAGCCGGGAGACCGGGCTGATGGTGACCTGGAGCAGGTCGGCCGCGATGCGGTCCAGCGGCGCCGCCTCCAGGTCGAGCCCGCGCGGCTCGGAGCGGCGCGCGACCCGGAGCCAGCGGGCCACCGTGGGCAGCGTGGGGCCCGTCAGGACGGTGTAGACCACGACCATGACGAAGACCAGGTCGAACAGCCGCCCCGACCCGTCCACGTCCTCCGAGAGCGGGATGGTCGTCAGCACGATCGGCACCGCGCCACGGAGGCCGGCCCACGACAGGAACGACAGCTCCCGCCAGGAGAGCCCGGAGCCCAACGCGCTCGCCAGGACCGACAGCGGCCTCGCGACGAAGGTCAGCACGAGCCCGGCGGCGAGGGCGAGCCCGACGGTCTGCAGCGAGATCCGGCCCGGCGAGAGCAGCAGCCCCAGCATCACGAAGAGCCCGATCTGCGCCAGCCAGGCGACGCCCTCTGCGAAGGACCGCGTCGCGACCCGGTGGGGCAGCTCGCTGTTGCCGAGCACCAGCGCGGCGACGTAGACCGCGGCGAACCCCGAGCCGTGCACGGCGTTCGAGACGCCGTAGGCGAGGAAGGCGAAGCTCATCACGGCCAGCGGGTAGAGACCGCTGGAGGGGAGCGCAGCACGGCGCATGACCCAGGCGCCTCCGAAGCCGAGCACCAGCCCCGCGACCGCGCCGACCGCCAGTTCCCACACGACGATCCCCGCCGCCCCGAGCGCGCCGTGGTCGGCCAGTCCCCCGGTGGAGATGAGGGTCACCAGCACCACCGTGGGGGCGTCGTTGAGACCCGACTCGGACTCGAGCGAGCCGACGAGGCGCCGGGGCAGCGGGACCACGCGGAGCACCGAGAACACCGCCGCCGCGTCGGTCGGGGACGTGACGGCGCCGAGGAGCACCGCCAGCTCCCACGGCAGCCCGAGGAGGTAGTGGCCGGCGACCGCCACCACGACGATGGACGTGGCGACCCCGACGGTGGCGAGCAGGACGCCGAGCCGGAAGCTCGGTCTCACCTCGCGCCAGCTGGTGGTGAGACCGCCCTCGGCCAGGATGACCGCCAGCGCGGCGAAGCCCAGCGCGTGGGCGAGCTGGGCGTCCTCGAACTGGATGCCGAGCCCGTCCTCGCCGAGGGCCACCCCCATCAGGAGGTAGAGCAGCAGGCTGGGCATGCCCACCCGGAAGGAGACCCGCACGGCGAGGATCGCCAGCAGGGTGACGGCGCTGCCCACGAGCACGAAGGTGTCGAGCTCGTGGACGTCGAAGGTCACTCGTCACCTCGGGCGGACGCGGCGGGCGGCTGCGCCGCAGTGTATCGGTGCGCGCGCGTGCCCGTCCGCGCGCGACGTCACCCGGGACGGTGCCTAGGGAACCGACTGCACGTCGTCGGGCGGGGTGTAGTCGGGCAGCCCGGCAACCAGCGACCGCGCGACGAAGCCGTTGCGGACCCGCTGCGGGTGGTCGCCCACCGGGACGGTCCGGTCGATGCGTCCGGTGCGGTAGGAGATGCGGGAGACCTCGTCGGTGCCGCTCCAGGAGATGTAGCAGAACCGGCCGTCACGGCTCGGCGTCACCCAGTAGGGCTTGCCGTCCTCCTTGCGCAGCAGCGGGCCACGCCGCCGCGTGCGGGCGTCCACCACGGTCGCGTAGTCGGACATGGTCCCCGCGACGCAGATGTCGGTGCCGGCCGGGTTCAAGGCGATGCCGTGGTGCGCGGAGTCGAGGAGGTACTGCTCGCGCGGGGTGTCCTTCACCAGGTTGGGCAGCCTGGTGAAGCGCTGCACCCGGCCGCTGCGCAGGCCCATGGAGACGAAGCCGTGGTAGAAGCTCACCTGGAAGTGCACGCGCCGCTCGTCCGGCGACAGCGTCATCGGTCGTACTGCCGTGCTCATGTTCTCGCGGCCCAGCCGGTCGAACTTCTTCCGCAGGTCGTAGCGGCGGAGCACCTCGAACTGGCCCTCGGAGTCCGGGCGCCGGGCGTCGACGAGCTGGAAGACCCGCTCCCCCTTGGTCGGGTCGGCCTCACCCTGGTCGAGCGGGGTGTAGACGGTGCCGATGCTGGCGTGGAGCACCTTGCGGCCGCCGTCGACGAAGACGCTCTCGTGGGGTGAGCCACCGGAGGGGAAGGACCCGATCTCCTTGCCGTCACGGACCCGGAGCACGTGCACGAGGTTGGCGGTCGAGGCGCTGACGACGACCCGCTTGCCGTTCGGCGAGATCGCCATGTGGTCGGAGCGGTGGCCAGCGACGGGGAAGCGCCATGCGATCTCGCCGGTGTCGAGCCGGATGGCCACGACGTCGGCGTACGACGGGCGCGAGACGATCAGCAGCTTCCCGTCAGCCGAGGAGTACATGTCGTCGACGTACTGGTTGTTGCCCTCGCCGATCGCCTCGCGGATGGCGAGGAAGTAGGCCAGCCGTTCGGGGTTGAGGGCGATCTCCTGCATCCGCTGCTCGCGGTCCGGGATGATGTTGATCCGGCCGAGCTGCCGGAAGGAGCCCGGGGCGAGGACGGTGGCGGTGCCGTCCCAGTTGTTGCCGACGAAGACGGCGTTCCGGACGTCGCCGGACGGCTGCTGGCCGTCCGACGCACCGGCGGGCGGGATCCCGACCAGCATCAGCACAGCCACGACAACCACCGTGAGCCTGGCTCTCACGAACTCCTCCTCGTGCCGGGGTCGAGGTCCCAACGAGGTGCGGCGCGGAGAGGTTATGGAGCCGCCCGACTGCTCAGACGAGGTCGTGGACGAACTCGCCCAGCTGGGCGAGGTTGCGGCACTCGACCATCGGGACGATCGCCGCGTAGCGGCTGGCCGCCGAGTCGCCGGTGTCCCAGTGGCGCGGGTGCTCGGGGTTGAGCCACCAGGCGTGGCGAGCCGCACCCACCAGCGCGCGGAGCCGTTCCTCGGCGAGGTCGCTGTAGTTGGAGCGTGCGTCGCCCAGGACCAGGAGGGACGTCTTCGGCCCGACGGCGTCGCCGTGGCGCTCCGCGAAGGCGGTGAGCGCCCGCCCGTAGCTCGTCCGGCCCCACAGCGCCGCGTGGGCGGTGCTCGCGGCCAGGTCGGCCATCGTGTCGACAGGGTCGGCCCCCGGCCGGAAGTGGTGGGTCACCTCGTGCACGTCGTCGACGAACGTGAAGGCCCGGACCTTGGTGAACTGCTCCCGCAGCGCGAAGACCAGCAGGAGCGTGAACTGCGCGAAGCTGGCCACCGAGCCGCTGACGTCGCACAGCACCACCAGCTCGGTGCGGCGTGGCCGCCGTGGGCGGTGGTGGGTCACGAGCGGCACGCCGCCCGTCGAGAGCGACGCGCGGACCGTGCGCCGGACGTCCAGCGGCCCCCGCCGGCGCGCGTGCCGCTCCTGGGTCAGCCGGGTCGCGAGCCGCCGGGCGAGCGGGTAGATCTCGCGACGCATCTCCTCGAGGTCCGCACGCCGTGCGGCGGTGAAGTCGAGGCGGTCGATGGTGGGCCGCACCGCCACGTCGGCGACGTGGCCGGGTCCCTTCTCCTCCGCGATCCTGCGCCGCGCGTCGTCCTCGGCGAGCCGGGTGAACTCGCCGACCCGGCGCCCGGCGGCCCGGCGTGCCTCCGGCGCGGTGCGGCCGGTGCCGAGGAGGGCGGCGACGATCCGGTCGGTGAGCTCGGTGGGGTCCACCCGCCGCAGGGCCGTGTACGCAGACCAGCTGCTGAGCCCGGGGGCCCGGCCGGGCAACGCCCCGAAGCGGTCGACTGCCTCCACCGCGAGGTCGGCCAGCGCCGCCTGGTCGCCGGCGGAGAGTGCCGCCTCGAGCCGCTCGCGGAGGTCACGGAGCGCGCGGCCGTCGTCGCGCACGACCGGGCCCCCGTCCGCGTCGTCGTCCCCGGCCTCGTCGTCCCCGGCCTCGTCGTCACCCTGCGGTGACGCGCCCCGACCGACCAGACGCGGGAAGTAGAGGTCGAACAGCGCGTCGAAGGTCGGGCGCTGCGACTGCCGCTTCACCAGCGTCGCGGCGTACCCGGCCCGCACGGTGGCGCGGTCGTGCCACGGCAGCACCGACAGCGCGGCGACGGCGTCGAGGTCCTCGGCCAGGGACACCGGCAACCCTGCTCCCCGGAGGGCCTCCAGGAAGTCGATGTGGCGGGCGACCAGGGTGCTCATGGGGCGAGGCCCAGCTCCTTGACCGCGCGCTCCTGGTCCGAGGAGTGCTTGAGGACGGCACCCAGGGTGCTCGCGATCGCCACCTCGTCGAGGGTGCCGATCTGCAGGGCGACCAGGGTGCGGGCCCAGTCGACCGACTCCGCGATCGAGGGCGCCTTCTTGAGGTCGAGGTCGCGCAGCCGCCCGATCACGTCGACGAGCCGGCCCGCGACCCGGCGCTCGATGTCGGGCACCTGCTGGGTGACGATCTCGAGCTCGCGGTCGGCGTCCGGGTAGTCGAGGTGGAGGTAGAGGCAGCGCCGCTTGAGCGCCTCGGACAGCTCGCGGCTGGCGTTGGAGGTGAGGACGACGTAGGGCCGGCGAATGGCGGCGACGGTGCCGAGCTCGGGGATGGTGACCTGGAAGTCCGAGAGCACCTCGAGCAGCAGCCCCTCGACCTCGACGTCGGTCTTGTCGACCTCGTCCACCAGCAGCACGGTCGGCTGCTCGCGGCGGATCGCGGTCAGCAGCGGCCGCGTCAGCAGGAACTCCTCGGTGAACACGTCGTCGTGGGTCTCCGCCCACGTCCGGTCGGCGCCGCTCGCCTGGATCCGCAGCAGCTGCTTCTTGTAGTTCCACTCGTAGAGCGCCCGCGCCTCGTCGAGGCCCTCGTAGCACTGCAGCCGCACCAGCTCGGCGCCCGTCGCGCGCGAGACCGCCTTGGCCAGCTCGGTCTTGCCGACACCCGCCGGGCCCTCGACGAGCAGCGGCTTCTCCAGCGCGTCCGCGAGGTAGGCCGTGGTCGCCGTCCCGGGGTCGGCGAGGTAGCCCACGTGGCGGAGCCGGTCGGCGGTGGCGGCAGGGTCGTCGAACCAGGTCACTCGGCCATCCTCACACGGGACCTTCGCCCCATCCGGTGCCCAGGGCGTGCGGCCGAGACTCGACGCATCGAGACCGACCGGAGGCCGCCATGAAGCTACCCATCGAGCTCACCTACGAGGAGTGCGCCGAGCTGCTGGACACCCAGCCGGTGGGCCGGGTGGCGCTGTGCACCCCGGACGGTCCCCGGGTCTTCCCCGTCAACTACGTCGTCGTCGACGGCGCCGTGGTCTTCCGGACCACGCCCTACAGCATCCTCGGCATCCACTCCTGGACCACGAAGCTCGCCTTCGAGGTCGACCACGTCGACGGCGAGCACGAGTCGGGCTGGAGCGTCGTGGCCACCGGGCGCGGGGCGCTGGTCGAGGACGCCGACGAGCTCTCCCGGATCCGGCACCTCTGGGACCCGCGGCCGTGGGCGGGCGGGCAACGCTGGCTCTACGTGTCCCTGCACTGCGACGAGCTCACCGGACGACGCATCGCGCCGCGCGCTGCCACAATGACAGGGTGAGCCCGGATCCCGGTGCCGGCCGCGAGCCTGTCCTCGCCGACGGTGGACGGGCGCTCCTCGACGCCGTCGTCGCGATCGGCTCGGACCTCGACCTCCACGCCACGCTGGACCGCATCGTCCGCTCGGCCTGCACCCTGACGGGCGCGACGTACGGCGCCCTCGGTGTGCTCTCCGACGAGCACGACCACCTCGGCGACTTCATCACCCACGGGATCCCCGAGGACCAGCGGGCGCGGATCGGCGACCTGCCGCGGGGCCGCGGAATCCTCGGGTTGCTGATCGACCACCCCGACCCGCTGCGCCTCGACGACCTGACCGCCCACGCCTCCTCGGTGGGCTTCCCGGACAACCATCCCCCCATGCGCACCTTCCTCGGGGTCCCGGTGCGGATCCGGGGGACGGTCTTCGGCAACCTCTACCTGACCGAGAAGGAGGGCGGCGAACCGTTCACGGGCCACGACGAGAGGTTGGTGCAGGCGCTGGCCAATGCGGCCGGCTTCGTCATCGAGAACGCCCGCAGCTACAGCTCCAGCGAGCTGCAGCGGCGTTGGCTGGCCGCCACCGCGGGGCTCGCGGAGGTGCTGGAGCCACCGCTGGACCGGGGCGAGGCCCTGTTGCAGGTGGCGATCGCCGCCCGCAACGCCCTCGGCAAGGACGCCGTGGTCGGGGTGTCCGCACTGACCGGCGAGGGCACCGTCGACGTGCTCGCGATGGACGGTCGAGGCCATGAGGACCTGGCCGCCGTGCTCGAGGACCTCGGCGACCTGGTGAGCCGCGCCGTCACCGACGGCGAGGTCAGCACCGAGGTCGACGCCGACGAGCGGCGTGCGCTCATCGCCCCGCTCCCCACGCACCTGACGCCGAGGACGGCGCTGGTGGCGGTGCAGTCCGCCGCAGCGCCCCTGCAGGACTGGTCGGTGCCGGAGACCCGTGAGCTGATGGCGGCCTTCGCCACCCAGGCGGCGCTCTCCCTCGACCGGCTGCAGGCGGTCCACGACCAGGAGGAGCTGGCGCTCGTGAGCGACCGCGACCGGATCGCCCGCGACCTCCACGACGTGGTGATCCAGCGGCTCTTCGCCACCGGCCTGCAGCTGCAGGGGGTCCGCGCCCGCGCCCGCTCGCGGGTCGTCGAGGAGCGGATCGACCAGGCGGTGGCGGAGCTGGACGAGACCATCCGGGACATCCGCGCCTCGATCTTCGAGCTGCGCCAGTCCGACCAGGGCCACAGCGTGCGCCGGCAGCTGGCCGACCTGGCGGAGCGCTACACCGAGCCGCTCGGCTTCGCGCCGGTCCTGCGGACCCACGGGCCGGTCGACACGGCCGTCGACGACGCGCTGGCTGAGCCGCTGCTCGCCGTGCTCACCGAGGCGCTGAGCAACACCGCCCGGCACGCCCACGCCTCCAGGGTGCGGGTCGACGTCACCATCGCCGACGGGCAGGTCTCGCTCACCGTCGCCGACGACGGGCTCGGTCTCCCGGCCGGCCGCGACGAGAGCGGCCTGGCCAACCTCCGGCGGCGGGCGGCCGACCTGGGGGGCGCGTGCGAGGTGTCCTCACCCCCGGGAGGCGGCACGCTGCTGCGCTGGCGGGTGCCCCTGTCCTGACGCTCCGGGCGTCAACGCAGCAGCCGGGACGCGAGGACGGCGGCCTGCGTACGCCGCTCGAGACCCAGCTTGGCGAGGATGCTGGAGACGTAGTTCTTGACCGTCTTCTCGGCCAGGAAGAGCCGTTCGCCGATCTGGCGGTTGGTGAGTCCCTCCGCGATCAGGCCGAGGATCTCGCGCTCTCGCTCGGTCAGCTCCGCCAGCTCGTCGGGCAGCTGCTCACCGCTGCGCACGCGGTCGAGGACGCGCGCGGTCAGGCTGGGGTCGATGAGGGACTGGCCGGCGGCGACCCGGCGGATCGTGTCGACGAGGTCGTGCCCGCCGATCTCCTTGAGGACGTAGCCGGAGGCACCGGCGAGGATCGCCGCGAAGAGCGCCTCGTCGTCGTCGTAGGACGTGAGGACGAGCGCGCGGATGTCCGGGTCGACCGAGCGCACCTGGCGACAGACGTCGATGCCGCTGCCGTCGGGCAGCCTGCCGTCGAGGATGGCGACGTCGGGTCGCAGCGCGGGGATCCGGGACGCCGCCTCGGCGGCCAGCCCGGACTGACCGACGACCTCGATGTCGCCGGCGTCCTCGAGCAGCTGGCGCAGGCCACGGCGGACGACCTCGTGGTCGTCGAGCAGGAAGACCCGGATCATGCACCCATCATGCGTCGGGCTCACGGTCCGGCGCACCACCGCGGCCGGCACCGCCGACGAACCGCGAGACACCGCGATCCGCGGATCCCGCCTTCAGGGCCTCCAGCCCCAGCCGGAACTCCTCGGCCATCGCCTCCTCGACGTCCAGCCCGTCACCGGCGATCAGGGCCATGCGGTCGCTGCGCATCGCCTGCTGGGGGAGGTCGGCGAGGACGAAGGCCACCGAGAGTGCCTCCTCGAGCACCTCTCCGGGCTCCACCAGCCAGTTGACCAGGCCCATCCGCTCCGCCTCGGCGGCGCTCACCTCGCGGCCGGTGAGGATGAGGTCCATGGCGCGGCCGTACCCGACCAGGCGCGGCAGCCGACTGGTGGCGCCGTCGATCAGCGGCACTCCCCAGCGTCGGTTGAAGAAGCCGAAGCTGGCGTCGCGGGAGGCGACGCGCAGGTCGCACCAGAGCGCCATCTCGAGGCCACCTGCGACGCAGAAGCCCTCGATGGCGGCGATGACCGGCTTGGAGAGCTGCATCCGGGTCGGTCCCATCGGACCGTTCCCGTCGGGCTCGAGCCGTTGGTCCATGGCCTTGAGGTCGGCGCCGGAGCTGAACACCCCGCCCTCGCCGTAGAGGACGGCGGCGCTCTGCGTGTCGTCCTTGTCGAACTCCTCGAACGCGTCGGCCAGCGAGCCGGCGGTGCGCCAGTCGACCGCGTTGCGCACGGCGGGGCGGTCGATGCTGACGATGGTGACGGGGCCATCCCGTTCGACCCTGACGGTCATGGCTGCTCCTCCGGGGGGTGGTGGCAGAGACCAGTGTCCCCCTGTGGGGGACCCGAGGTGATCATCATCGCGGACCATCTGCATGGCGCAAGTGGGCTAGGGCGCCCACTGGGGTCGGCGGCGATCCCGGCCGCAGCCGCCGCGCGGGCCCCTCACCGCCGTTCACCTAGCATGAGGCGGCCCGACCCGACCGACCCCACCGAGGTGACGATGCCGCTCCACCGGACCCGAACGGCGGTCCTGCTGGTCGTCGTCGCGGCGGGTGTCCTCGCCCCTGCCGCTCCCGCGGCGGCCCACGGCATCGGCGGCGACGCCGCCCACCGCAGCGTCCTCGGGTTCGTGCCGCTCGGCTTCGAGCACATGGTGCTCGGCTGGGACCACCTGCTCTTCGTCGCGGGCGTGCTGGTCATCGCCCGGGACGGGTGGCGCGCCGCCGAGCTCATCACCGTGTTCGTGCTCGGCCACAGCACGACGCTGGTGCTGGCGACCCTGGCGGGCTGGCGGGTGGACCCCGGTGCCGTCGACGTGGTGATCGGCCTCTCCGTCGTCCTCGTCGGGTTGCTCGGCATGTTCGCGACGACGATCCGGTGGGGGCTGTTCGCCGCCGTCGTCGGTGGCTTCGGCCTCGTCCACGGGCTGGGGCTCTCGACGCGGCTGCAGGACCTCGGGCTGCCCGAGGAGGGCGTGCTGTGGCGGGTGCTCGCCTTCAACGCCGGCATCGAGCTCGGCCAGCTCACGGCCATCCTCGCGATGGCGGTCCTGGGTCTGCTCGTCGACACCCTCGTCGACGCCTCCGGGACGTCGCTGCGCAGGCTCGCGTCGGTGGGCGTGTTCGCCGGCGGCGCGGCCGCCACGGCGATCGTGGCCTTCCAGACCTTCTCCACGCCGGCCGACGACGTCGACCTCGTCGCCGGTGAGTCCGACCGGTGCACCGTGGAGCCGCGTACGACGCCCCTGCCCGCCGCGGGCGGTCACGTCCAGCAGTCCTTCTTCGGTCCGGCCGAGGAGGCCCCGCTCGGCGACTTCGGCCACTCGGTCGGCGACGGCTACATCGCGGTGCTCTACCCCGCCGACCTCCCCGCCGCGGACGTCGAGGAGCTGCGCACCTGGGTGGAGGGGGAGGCCGGCGTCGGTGTGCTGGCCGGGGCCCACCCCGACGGCACCGAGCAGGTGCAGGCCCTCACGGCCCGCGACCAGCTCTCCTGCGACGGGCTCGACGTGGCGGCGCTGGAGGAGTTCCGGACCGCCTGGTTCGCGTCGCGCTGAGCGCGTCGCGCGTCCGGGCCCTGGCTCGACGTCTGCTGTCAGCCGGTGACACCGGAGTCCGAGCGAGGGCCGAAACGACCAAGACCCGAACCCACGACCGTGGGTTCGGGTCTCGCGGATGTCCTGTGACATCACCTGTGGCGGTGGCGGAGGGATTTGAACCCTCGGTGGGCTTGCACCCACAAACGCTTTCGAGGCGTTCTCCTTAGGCCGCTCGGACACGCCACCGCCGGGAAGGCTACCGGAGACGCCGGGGCCGCCCGAAATCGGACGGAGTCATCACGGGGTCACCGGTGGCCGCGGAAGAACTCCTCCAGCAGGGCGGCCGAGTCAGCCGCCAGGACACCCGAGACGACCTCGGGCCGGTGGTTGAGGCGGCGGTCACGCACGACGTCCCACAGCGACCCCACCGCACCCGCCTTCTCGTCGTAGGCACCGAAGACCACGCGGTCGACGCGAGCGAGGACCGCAGCGCCGGCGCACATGGTGCAGGGCTCGAGGGTGACCACGAGGGTGCAGCCGTCCAGCCGCCACTCGCCTCGCTCGCGGGCGGCCTCCCGGAGTGCCACCACCTCGGCGTGCGCGGTGGGGTCGGCGTCGGCCTCGCGTCGGTTGCGCCCCGCGCCCAGCACGGTGCCGGACGCGTCGACCACCACCGCGCCCACAGGGACGTCGCCGGTGGCCAGTGCGGCGCGTGCCTGGTCGAGCGCCGCGCGCATCCCGGCGTCGTGGGGCGACGTCACCGGCGGCTCAGGCGGAGGCGAGCCCGACGGTCTCGTCGAACAGCGGGCCGAACCCCAGCCGTCGCGCGACGTCGGAGAGCATCTCGTCGGGATAGAGGTCGAAGTCGTCCAGCAGCACGGCGAGGTCCATGGCCTGCATGCCCAGGTCGCCGAAGATGTCGAGGTCACCGGCCGGCACCTGCTCGTCGTCCTCCTCGGGCGGCGGCAATCCCAGGAAGTCGACGGCCGAGGCAGCCAGCTCCCACTCGTCGGCGGCGGTGACGTCGGAGAGCAGCACCCGGGTGAGCGATCCCGCGACCCGCACGACCACGAAGAAGTCCTCGTCGATGGCCACGAGGCCGACGGCCCCGCCGTCGCCCGGGAACCGACGCAGCGCGTGGGCGAGCGTCTCGACGTCGGCGAGCAGGTCGTGGGCGAGCTCCTCGACCTGCCAGACACCTTCCTCCCGATACGCGGCCACGGCGAAGTCCACACCGTCCAGCTGGTCGGCCATGGCCTCGTCCTCCCTTCGCCGGCCCCACGGATCGGGTCGTCTCCAGAGTGGCAGAGGCCCGGGCCCCGGTCCAGAGGGTTCCTGCCCGACCTGCCGGCACCAGCCCAGCGGCGACTAGGGTTCGGCGCATGCGCACCCACGTCGTGGACCACCCGCTGGTCACCCACAAGCTCACCTACCTCCGCGACGAGACCACCGACTCCCCCACCTTCCGCCGTCTCGCCGACGAGCTGGTCACGCTGCTCGCCTACGAGGCCACCCGGGAGATCCGGGTGTCGCCGAAGGAGATCAACACCCCGGTGGCCCCGACCACCGGGGTGAAGCTGGCCCGCCCGAAGCCGCTGGTGGTCCCGATCCTCCGCGCCGGCCTCGGCATGCTCGACGGCCTCATGCGACTGCTGCCGACCGCCGAGGTCGGTTTCCTCGGGATGATCCGCAACGAGGAGACCCTCGAGGCCTCGACGTACGCCGAGCGGCTGCCCGACGACCTGTCCGGCCGCCAGTGCTACGTGCTCGACCCGATGCTCGCCACCGGCGGCACGCTGGCGGCGGCGATCCGGTTCCTGGTGGACCGTGGCGCCGACGACATCACCGCGATCTGCCTGCTCGCCGCGCCCGAGGGATGCGACCGGCTCGAGCAGGAGCTCTCCGACATCGACATCCCGATCACCGTGGTGACCGCGGCCATGGACGAGAAGCTCAACGACAAGGGATACATCGTGCCGGGGCTCGGCGATGCCGGCGACCGGCTCTACGGCGTCGCCGACTGACCCACGCCCCCAGCCCTCCTCGCGACGGTGCGTGACCCACGACGCGGCCGACAGGGCACTGGAGCGCGGGCGCGCTTGTATGTTGAGCCCGCACGGCCAGACCCCTGAGGAGGAACGCGTGAGGATCGGCATCCCCTGCGAGTCCGCGGCCGGCGAGCGGTTGGTCGCCGCCACGGCGGCGACCGCCACCCAGCTCCGCAAGCTCGGCTACGACGTCGTGGTCGAGTCGGGGGCCGGGGTGGCGGCCGACCAGCCCGACGAGATGTTCGTCCGCGCCGAGGTGGCGGTGGGGGGCGCCGAGGAGGTCTGGGGCAGCGACGTCGTCGTCAAGGTGAACCCGCCCACCGAGAAGGAGATCGGTCGGCTGCGTCGCGGCGCGACGGTGGTCTCGATGATGGCGCCGGCCCGGAGCCCCGAGCTGGTCGACCGGCTCGCCGCGGCCGGGGTGACCGCCCTGGCGATGGACGCGGTCCCCCGGATCTCGCGGGCCCAGTCGATGGACGTGCTGTCCTCGATGGCCAACGTGGCCGGCTACCGCGCCGTGATCGAGGCGGCCCACGAGTTCGGCCGCCAGTTCACCGGGCAGGTCACCGCGGCGGGCAAGGTCCCGCCCGCCCGGGTGTTCGTGGTGGGTGCGGGGGTCGCGGGGCTGGCGGCGGTCGGGGCCGCCGGTGCCATGGGGGCGATCGTCCGGGCCTTCGACGTCCGGCCCGAGGTGGCCGAGCAGGTCGAGTCGATGGGGGCGGAGTTCGTCACCGTCGAGATGGAGAGCGAGGTCAGCTCCGACGGCTACGCCAAGGAGATGACGGCCGAGCAGCAGGCTGCCACCGCCGCGATGTACGACGAGGAGGCCCGTGCGGCCGACATCGTCATCACCACCGCCCTGATCCCCGGCCGCCCCGCGCCACGCCTGGTCACCGCCGAGACGGTCGCGGGCATGCGGACCGGCTCGGTCGTCGTCGACATGGCGGCGCCCAACGGCGGCAACGTCGAGGGCACGGTCCCGGGTGAGCGCGTGGTCACCGACAACGGCGTCACGATCCTCGGCTACACCGACCTCGCGAGCCGGCTCGCCGCGCAGACCAGCCAGCTCTACGGCACCAACGTCGTCAACCTGATGAAGCTGCTGACACCGGCCAAGGACGGCGAGCTGGTGCTCGACCTCGACGACGTGGTCCAGCGCGGCATGACGGTCGTCCGCGACGGCGAGACGATGTGGCCGCCGCCGCCGGTCCAGGTCTCCGCGGCCCCGGCGCCCACCGGGCCCGCGGCGCCCGCCGAGCCCACGAAGCCGAAGCCACCCCCCGACCCGCGGCGACGGCTCTACGCCGCCGGGCTCGTCGCGCTCCTCTTCGCCCTGGTCGCGACCTACTCGCCCCCGTCGTTCCTCGGCCACTTCACGGTCTTCGTGCTGGCGGTCTTCGTGGGCTACTACGTGATCTCCAACGTCAGCCACTCGCTGCACACGCCGCTGATGAGCGAGACCAACGCGATCTCCGGGATCATCCTGGTCGGCGCGGTGCTGCAGGTCGGCAACGACAACCCGGTGGTGACCGTGATCAGCCTGGTGGCGGTGCTCGTGGCCTCGATCAACATCTTCGGCGGTTTCCTGGTGACCCTCCGGATGCTGCGGATGTTCCGGAAGGAGCAGGTCGCCCGATGACCGACACCATGATCGGCGGCCTGGTGCAGGGCGCCTACCTGATCGCGGCGGTGCTCTTCATCGCCGCCCTCGCCGGGCTCTCCCGTCACGAGACCGCCAAGAGCGGCAACATCGCCGGGATGATCGGCATGGTCATCGCGCTCACGGCCACGATCGTGCTCGCGGTGCGCGGCTCGGAGCGACCCGGGACGGTCACCCTGCTGCTGATCCTCGGCACCATGGCGGTGGGTGCCGTGATCGGGGTGTGGCGGGCCCGCACCGTGGAGATGACCGGGATGCCCGAGCTGGTCGCGATCCTGCACAGCTTCGTGGGGATCGCGGCCGTGCTGGTGGGCTACAACTCCTTCCTCGAGCCGGGTGCGGCCGGCGAGGCGTCCGAGACCGTGCACGCGGTCGAGGTGTTCCTCGGCGTCTTCATCGGGGCCATCACCTTCACGGGCTCCGTCGTGGCCTTCCTCAAGCTCAGCGCCCGGATGGGGTCGGCGCCGCTGATGCTGCCCGGCCGTCACCTGCTCAACCTCGGGATCCTCATCGCCTCCGCCGTGCTGCTGGGCTGGTTCCTCCTCGACCACACCGACACCGCGCTGCTGCCGCTGCTGGTGATGACCGCCCTGGCGCTGCTGCTCGGCTTCCACCTCGTGGCGGCGATCGGCGGGGGCGACATGCCGGTCGTCGTGTCGATGCTCAACTCCTACAGCGGCTGGGCCGCCGCCGCGGCCGGGTTCATGCTCAGCAACGACCTGCTGATCATCACGGGCTCGCTGGTCGGCTCCTCCGGTGCGATCCTCAGCTACATCATGTGCCGGGCCATGAACCGCTCCTTCGTCAGCGTGATCGCCGGCGGCTTCGGGTCCGACGGTGCCGTGTCCGGTGAGCACCGCGACTACGGCGACCACCGCGAGATCCACGCCGACCACGTCGCGGAGCTCCTCGAGGACGCGTCCTCGGTGGTCATCACTCCCGGCTACGGCATGGCCACCGCCCAGGCGCAGTACGCCGTCGCCGACCTGACCGCGAAGCTCCGCGCCCGCGGGGTCGACGTCCGCTTCGGCATCCACCCCGTCGCCGGTCGTCTGCCGGGCCACATGAACGTGCTCCTGGCCGAGGCGAAGGTCCCCTACGACATCGTCCTCGAGATGGACGAGATCAACAGCGACCTGGCCACCACCGACGTGGTGCTCGTCATCGGCGCCAACGACACCGTCAACCCCGCGGCGGTCGAGGAGCCGGGCTCCCCCATCTCCGGGATGCCGGTGCTGGAGGTGTGGAACGCCCGCGACGTCATCGTCTTCAAGCGCTCGATGGCCACCGGTTACGCCGGCGTGCAGAACCCGCTGTTCTTCCGCGACAACACCCAGATGCTCTTCGGCGACGCCAAGGAGCGGGTCGAGGACATCGTCAAGTCGCTGTCGGTCGTCGCGCACTGAGGTCAGGGGGCCCGGCGGACCGACCCAGGGGGAAGGTCTCGACCCGCTCGTAGCGGGGCCGGTTGCGGGGACCCTCGCCGAGGTGGGAGGCGACGAGGGCGTACTGCCCGGTCGTCCATGCGGGTCCGCGGTAGCCGTCGAGCAGCTGCACCCAGCGGGTGACGTCCTGCGGTCGCTTCAGGCGGGCGAGGGTCAGGTGCGGGCGGAAGCGCTGTCCGCCGACCTCGATCCCCGCCTTGGCCGCGGCGGCCCGGGCGCCGGTCGCCATCCGGGACACCTCGGTCCGTCCGGCGGCGTCGAGCTCCAGGCCGGCCCACAGCACCCGGGCCCGCGCGGCGTCGGGGAACGCGCCACCCCCGGCGACCGCGGTCGTCACCGGCGTACGCCGGGCGGCAGCCCTGCGCAGCCGCTCCACCAGCTCGTCGAGCCGGCGGTCGGGCACCGAGGCCAGGAAGGCGAGGGTGACGTGGAGCTGCTCGGCCAGGGTCCAGCGAAAGGGTGCCGCGTCCCGGCGCACGGCCAGGAACTCGTCGAGGTGCTCGACGGCCTCCTCGGGCGGGACGAGCGCCACGAACATCCGCATGCCGCTCACCGTAGGCGGCGCGGTCAGATGATGCTGGCGCCGAGCAGCGTGCCGATCAGGTAGGTCACCGTCATCGCGAAGACCCCACCGGCGACGTTGCGGACCACGGCCGGTCGCGCGGCGCCGAAGCCGAGGCGCGCGCTGGTCCACCCGGTCGCGGCCAGGGCCAGGGCCACGGCCCCGCCCGTCGCCCAGATCCTCACGTCGGGCGGTGTGAGCGTGATCGTGAGCAGCGGGATCAGGGCGCCGATGACGAACGCCAACATGGACGCCCCGGCGGCGTGCCAGGGGTTGGTGAGGTCGTCGGGATCGATACCGAGCTCCGCCTCGGCGTGCGCGGCCAGGGCGTCGTGCTCGGTCAGCTCCCGCGCCACCGCGAGGGCCAGCTCCTCGCTCAGTCCCTTGCCCACGTAGAGGTGGGCGAGCTCGGCGAGCTCCTCCTCGGGCTCCTCGAGCAGCTCGCGGCGCTCCTTCTGCAGCAGCGCCTGCTCCGAGTCGCTCTGCGTCGAGACCGAGACGTACTCCCCTGCACCCATGCTCAACGCACCGGCGGTCAGCCCCGCCAGACCGGCGAGGGCGATGACCGAGGAGTCACTGGTGGCGCCGGCGACCCCCATCACGAGCCCGGCGACACTGACGATGCCGTCGTTGGCCCCGAGCACGCCCGCGCGCAACCAGTTGAGGCGGTTGTTGAAGCCGGTGCCCTCGTGGGGCTCGTCGGGGTGGGGCCCGAGGTCGATCCCGGCGTCGGAGGCGTCGGTGCTCATGTCTCCATCGTCCGTGGCGGCTCGGGTCGCCGCAACGAAGGACAGGCTGGGCTGAGCGGTCAGCGCGCCGTCACCGCGTCGTCACAGGCCGAGGTCGCGGGCGATGAGCATCTTCATGATCTCGTTGCTGCCCGCCCAGATCTTGGTGACGCGGGCGTCGCGCCAGGCCCGGGCGACGCGGTACTCGTTCATGTAGCCGTAGCCGCCGTAGACCTGGACACAGTGGTCGAGCACGTCGTTCTGGACCTGGGAGCTCCACCACTTCGCCTTCGCGGCGTCGACCGCCGTGAGCTCGCCGCGCGTGTGGGCCATGACGCACTGGTCGACGTAGGCCTGCGTCACCTCGACCCGCGTGACGAGGTCGGCGAGGAGGAACTGCGTGTTCTGGAAGGCCCCGATGGGCTGCCCGAACGCCTTCCGCTCCTTGGCGTAGTCGACGGTCTCCTCGAGGATCTGCGCCGCGTGGGCCAGGTTGGTCACGGCTGAGCCGAGCCGCTCCTGGGGCAGGAACTGCATCATCGAGATGAAGCCGGTGTCGAGCTCGCCGATCAGGTCGTCGTTGCTGACCCGGACGTCCTCGAAGGCCAGCTCCGCGGTGTCGGACTCGTCCTGGCCGACCTTGTCGAGCACCCGACCGACGGAGAACCCCTCTGCGGAGGTGTCGACCCCGAACAACGAGATGCCCTTCGCCTTCTTCTCCGGCGAGGTCCGCGCCGCCACCACGACCAGGTCGGCGGAACCGCCGTTGGTGATGAAGGTCTTGGAGCCGTTGAGGATCCAGTCGTCACCGTCGCGCACGGCTGTGGTCTTGAGGGCCGCGAGGTCCGAGCCGCCGGACGGCTCGGTCATGCCGATGGCGGTCACGAGCTCGCCGGTGCAGAACGACGGCAGCCACCGCGCCTTCTGGGCGTCGTCGGTGAGGTGGACCAGGTAGGGGGCCACGATGTCGGCGTGGATCCCGACGCAGCTCGGGAGCGTCATGTTGACCTTGGCGAGCTCCTCGGTGAGCACCGCGTTGAAGCGGTAGTCCCCGGCTTCCATCCCGCCGTACTGCTCGGGGACCTCGAGCCCGAGCAGGCCCTGCTTGCCGGCTCCCAGCCAGAACTCGCGCGGGAGGCCGTGGTTGGCGGCGTGCTCGTCGAGGTGGGGGACCACCTCGCGGTCGAGGAACTCCTTGACCGAGCTGCGGAAGGCCTCGTGGTCCTCGTCGTAGATGGTGCGCTCCATGGCCGCCATGTTACTCACTGGTCAGTTGCCACCAATTGCCTCGATCCGGCCGCGCGGGCCCACCCGGCCTGTCAGGCTGGGACCACCCCCTGCAGGAGCCACGCCCATGTCCGACACCTCACCTCCACCGGAGGACCAGGCGCGCCCACGCCAGGACACCTGGGGCGAGCCCGAGGCCCGCCAGGCGCTGCGCCGGATCGCCGACGACGTCCGCGAGCGCGCCGGCTTCAAGGTGTGCGCCATCGAGGTCCTGCGGGGCGACAACATGCTCGAGTTCGTGGCGATCGCCGGCAGCCCCGAGGGGGAGAAGGAGCTGCTCGGCAGCGCCTCCCCCCTCAACGTCATGGGGGTCGCCTTCTCCCTGGGCGCCGAGTACGGCGCGTTCACGTTCGTGGCCGAGGAGTGGTTCACCAAGGACGCCGCCGAGCGGATGTCGGCGTACGGCTGGGTGCCCGACATCTCCGAGACCGGCGAGCCCGACCAGTGGCGCCCGATGGACATGCTGGTCGCGCGGATCGTCAGCGAGCGCGGGGAGCTGCGCGCGCTGCTCTACCTCGACGAGCCCGTGTCGGGCCGACGTCTCCCGCCCGCCCGGCTGCACGCGCTCGCCGAGACCATGGAGCTCCCGCTGCGCGCCGTGCTCACCACCATCGAGCGCGAGGAGCTGAGCCAGCAGGTCCGGCTGGCGAGCACCGCCCGGGAGGTGATCCGGGCGGCCTCGAGCCGGCTGGACTACCGGGAGCTGCTGGCCCAGACACGGGAGCACCTCGCCGAGGGCTTCCGGGCCGACGACATCGCGGTGCTGGTCGACGGCGACCCGCCCCCGGCCCTCTCCGACGACTCCGCGGTCCAGCTGCCCGACGACCTGCTCGACGCCGTCCTCGCAGCCAGCCGCCGCGCCTGGGCGGCGCAGACCGTCGTGATCGTGGAGCCGGGCCAGGTCTGGGGCGACGAACGCCTCGACGAGGAGCACCGTGACCGCCTCACCCACCACCTGGCCGAACGGGGCGCGGGGGCGCTCGTGGTGGTGCCGCTGGGCGCCGGACCCGAGCCGCTCGGCGTGCTCCTGCTGGCGCGGCGCGTCGACGGCCTGCGCTGGACCGATGCCGAGAGCTCCGCGGCCCTCGACGTCGGCCACGACCTCGGCCGGGCGGTCCTCAACACCCGGGCACGTGGCCGGGAGCTCGAGCTCATGGAGGAGCTCAAGCGGCTCGACGAGTACCGCTCCCAGCTGATCTCGACGGTCTCGCACGAGCTTCAGAACCCGCTCGGGGTGATCCTCGGCCACGTCGAGCTGCTCGAGTCGCTCGCGGGGCTGCCCGCGGACGCGCACCCCTCGCTGCGTGCCCTCGCCCGCAGCGCCGAGCGGCTGTCGGCCGTGGTCGACGACCTGCTGCTGCTCAGCCGCATGGAGACCCCGGACCACCCGCTCGCCGGCGCCCGCATCGACCTCGCGGCCGTCCTGGGCGAGGTCACCGAGGACCTCGCCCTCGCCGCCGACCAGTACGGCGTGGCCGTCGCCGCGCCGCGGGTGGTCGGCGACGCGACCGTCGCCGGCAGCCGGGCCGAGCTGACGCGGCTGCTGGCCAACCTGCTGTCCAACGCCGTCAAGTACTCCCGCCCGGGCGGTCGGGTCCACCTCGGGGTGCGGCGCGAGGAGGACGAGGTGGTGCTGGAGGTCCGCGACGAGGGCATCGGCATCTCCGAGCGCGACCAGGCCGAGCTGTTCACGGAGTTCTTCCGCTCGACGAACCCCGAGGCCGTCTCCCGACCCGGAACCGGCCTCGGGCTCGCGATCGTCCGGCGCATCGTGGACCGTCACAGCGGGCGGATCGAGGTCAGCTCGCGACTCGGGGAGGGCACCACGGTCGTGGTCACGCTGCCGACCCCGTGACGGCGGAGCGTACGGTCGGGGGCCGTGAGGCCCCGTACCCTGCTCGTCGCCGCGACCCTGGTCGTGGCGACCCTGGCGGGCTGCGGCGCCACCGACACCCCCGGCGAGGTCCGGCCGGGAGCGCCGTCGCCGACGGCCGGCACGGAGACCCCCTCGCCCTCACGCGCGGAGGAAGGCCCGCCGGACCGGGTGCGCCGCGACGGCAGCCCCGGGCCGGCGAGCGCCGACGGCACGCTGAGCCGCGCGGCGTACGGTCGCGGCAGCCAGCCGCCCCCGTGGCTCTTCGAGCGGGTGCTGCCGATGACCGCCGACGGCTTCGGCGAGGTCCGGCCGACCCCGCGGGCGCTCCGACGACGCGCCTTCACCCTGCCCGACCAGGTGCCGATGCTGCCCGGCCGTGGGTATGCCTCACGGATCGTCTCACCGGCACCCGCCGCGGTGATCCGCCGCTCGACGTGGGAGCCACGCTGCCCGGTGGCGGCGGACGAGCTGGCGTGGCTCCGGCTCACCTTCCTCGGCTTCGACGACCGCCGCCACACCGGCGAGCTGCTCGTGCACGCCTCGGCGGTCCGTGACATCGACCGGGTGTTCCGGCGGCTGTGGGAGGCGAGGTTCCCCCTGGAGCAGGTGGTCATCGTCCGCAGCCACGACCCGGACGGGCCGCGGACCGGTGACGGCAACGGGACGGGCGCTTTCGTCTGCCGACCGACGACGGGTGGCACGACCTTCTCCCAGCACGCGTACGGTCTGGCGGTGGACGTCAACGCGTTCCAGAACCCCTACCGGAAGGGAGAGGTCGTGCTGCCCGAGCTCGCGTCGGCGTACCTCGACCGATCCCGGGTACGGCCGGGCATGATCACCGCAGACGGCCCGGTGGTCGCCGCCTTCCGCCAGATCGGCTGGCAGTGGGGTGGAGAATGGCGGGGGCTGCTGGACTTCCAGCACTTCAGCGCCAACGGCCGATGACCGCCCACTAGGGTTTGATCGATCCATACACAGGAGGTCCTCGGTGGAGGTCTGGCCCGGAAGTCCCTACCCGCTCGGCGCGACGTACGACGGTCGCGGCACCAACTTCGCGCTCTTCAGCGAGGTGGCCGAGCGCGTGGAGCTCTGCCTGTTCGACGCCGACGGCACCGAGACCCGGGTCGAGCTGACCGAGGTCGACGCCTACGTCTGGCACTGCTACCTGCCGCAGGCCCAGCCGGGCCAGCGCTACGGCTACCGCGTGCACGGGCCCTACGACCCCTCGCGCGGGCAGCGCTGCAACCCCAACAAGCTGCTGCTCGACCCCTACGCCAAGGCGACGGCCGGCGACATCGACTGGGACGAGTCGCTCTTCGGC
This sequence comes from Nocardioides coralli, assembly GCF_019880385.1. Classification (NCBI taxonomy): domain Bacteria; kingdom Bacillati; phylum Actinomycetota; class Actinomycetes; order Propionibacteriales; family Nocardioidaceae; genus Nocardioides; species Nocardioides coralli. The sequence continues at coordinate 183,824 of NZ_CP082273.1, read as the reverse complement.
TACCACTTCGGTGACCCCGACAGCCGTAACGACGAGGACTCGGCGTCCCACATGACGCTCGGCGTGGTCATCAACCCCTACTTCGACTGGGAGGGGGACCGCCACCCGCGCACGCCGTACAACGAGTCGTTCATCTACGAGGCGCACGTCAAGGGCCTCACCCAGCTCCACCCCGACATCCCGGAGGAGCACCGCGGCACCTACGCCGGGCTGGCCCACCCCGCGGTGATCGGCCACCTGCAGAAGCTGCACGTGACCGCGATCGAGCTGATGCCCGTGCACCAGTTCATCCAGGACAGCACCCTGCTGGAGAAGGGGCTGCGCAACTACTGGGGCTACAACACGCTGTCGTTCTTCGCCCCCCACTCCTCCTACGCCGCCTCGGGCGAGGGCCACCAGGTCCAGGAGTTCAAGGCGATGGTCAAGGCCATGCACGCCGCCGGCATCGAGGTGATCCTCGACGTCGTCTACAACCACACCGCGGAGGGCAACCACCTCGGGCCGACCCTGAGCTTCAAGGGCATCGACAACGCCGCCTACTACCGGCTCGTCGAGGACGACCAGCGCTACTACATGGACTACACCGGCACCGGCAACAGCCTCAACGTGCGCCACCCCCACTCGGTGCAGCTGATCATGGACTCGCTCCGCTACTGGGTGACCGAGATGCACGTCGACGGCTTCCGGTTCGACCTCGCCGCCACCCTGGCCCGTGAGTTCTACGACGTCGACAAGCTGGCGACGTTCTTCGAGCTCGTGCAGCAGGACCCGGTCGTCAGCCAGGTCAAGCTCATCGCCGAGCCGTGGGACATCGGCCCCGGCGGTTACCAGGTCGGCGGCTTCCCGCCGCTGTGGACCGAGTGGAACGGCGCCTACCGCGACACCGTCCGCGACTTCTGGCGCGGTGAGCCCAGCGTCGGCGACTTCGCCTCCCGGCTCGCCGGGTCCGCGGACTTCTACGAGCACAGCGGCCGACGACCCTTCGCCTCGATCAACTTCGTCACGGCCCACGACGGCTTCACCCTGCGCGACCTGGTCTCCTACAACGAGAAGCACAACGAGGCCAACGGGGAGGACGGCAACGACGGCGAGAGCCACAACCGGTCCTGGAACCACGGCGTCGAGGGACCGACCGACGACCCGGCGGTGCTGGAGCTGCGCGCCCGCGCGCAGCGCAACTTCATCACCACCCTGCTGCTGAGCCAGGGCGTGCCGATGCTGCTCCACGGTGACGAGCTCGGCCGGACCCAGCAGGGCAACAACAACACCTACGCCCAGGACTCCGAGCTGTCCTGGGTGCACTGGGACCACCTCGACAAGCCGCTCATCGAGTTCACCGCCGCCGTCGCGAAGCTGCGGCAGGACCATCCCACCTTCCGGCGGCGGCGCTTCTTCACCGGCGACACCGTGCGCACCGGCGACGGGGAGCGGCTCAACGACATCGTGTGGCTCGGTCTCGACGCCAGCCCGATGGAGGGCGAGGACTGGCACACCGGCAACCGCAGCGCGATCGGGATGTACCTCAACGGCGACGGCATCCGCGGCACCGACGCGACGGGCCACCACATCACCGACGACCACTTCATGCTGTGGTTCAACGCCGGACCCGAGCCGGTGCAGGCGACCCTCCCGCCGGAGGAGTACGCCGCCCGCTGGGACGTGGTCATCGACACCGGCGGCACCGTCTCGAAGCGGCGTCACCTGCTCCCCGGCCGCAAGGTGAAGCTGCACGGCCGCAGCGTGCTGGTGCTGCGTGAGCACACCGCGCCCCACGTCGAGCCCGACCACTCGGCTGCCGCCTCGGTGAAGGCACAGGCCACCAACGGCGACTGACGGCTCGCCGCCCGGCGGGTCCGGCCACGGGCTGGTCGATGGACTCACCCGTTCGGGGCTTCGGGCGGGTGCGAGGATGGCGCGCGTGCGGATCCCGGCGAGTACCTACCGACTCCAGATCACCGAGGAGTTCGACCTCCTCGCCGCGGCGCGCACCCTCGCCTACCTGCACGACCTCGGCGTCGACTGGGTCTACCTCTCCCCCGTGCTCGCCTCGGAGTCCGGCAGCGACCACGGCTACGACGTGGCCGACCACTCCGCGATCGACCCCTCCCGGGGGCGCGGTGCTGGCCTGGCCGCTCTCTCCGCCGAGGCTCGCCGGCTCGGGATGGGCGTGCTGGTCGACATCGTCCCCAACCACGTCGGCATCGCCCGCCCGTGGGAGAACGCGTGGTGGTGGCACGTGCTCACCCACGGCCAGGACTCGCCCTACGCCGACGCCTTCGACATCGACTGGGAGGCCGGCGACGGTCGGATCCTGGTCCCGGTCGTCGGCGACGACGACCTCGGCGAGGACGGCCGGATCCGCAACCTGCAGGTGCTGGGAGGCGAGCTCCACTACCACGACCAGCGCTTCCCCCTCGCCCCCGACAGCGCCGACCCGGGCCCCGAGCAGGACCCCGACGCGGTGCACGCCCGGCAGCACTACGAGCTCGTCCACTGGCGCCGCGGCGACGCCGAGCTGAACTACCGGCGCTTCTTCACCATCACGACCCTGGCAGCCGTGCGCGTCGAGGACCCCGAGTGGTTCCGGCGTACGCACGAGGAAGTGGCGCGCTGGTTCGCCGACGACCTCGTCGACGGGCTGCGCATCGACCACCCCGACGGGCTGCGCGACCCCGGCAGGTACCTCGACGACCTCGCCGAGCTGACCGGTGGTGCCTACGTCCTGGTGGAGAAGATCCTGGAGCCCGGCGAGGAGCTGCCGCGGTCGTGGGCCACAGCCGGCACCACCGGCTACGACGCGCTCGCGCTCGTGGACCGGGTCCTCACGGACCCTGCGGGCGAGCAGCCGCTGGGCGGCCTCGAGGACCGGCTGCGGGGTGGGCCGGTCGACTGGCACGCCATGACGCACCGCACCCGGCGCGAGGTCGCCGACACCGACCTGCTGGCCGAGACCCGGCGGATCGCGCGGGCGCTCCGACGCCACCTGCCCGACGCCGAGCTGGACGCCGACAAGGTCGAGGACGCGGTCGCCGAGCTCCTCGCCAGCTTCCCGGTCTACCGCAGCTACCTGCCCGAGGGTCGCGAGCACCTCGAGGCGGCGTTCGCCACCGCGCGCGAGCACCGCCCCGACCTGGACGAGGTCTTCGACGCGGTGGCCCCGGTGCTGGGCGACGGAGCCGCCGAGGCCACCCAGCGGCTCCAGCAGACCAGCGGCATGGTGATGGCCAAGGGCGTCGAGGACTGCGCCTTCTACCGCTGGTCACGCCTCACGTCCCTGACCGAGGTGGGCGGCGACCCCTCCCTCTTCGCGGTCCCGCCCGCGGAGTTCCACGCGGCGATGGCCCGGCGGCAGGCGGAGTGGCCCCACGCGATGACGGCGGCCACCACCCACGACACGAAGCGCGGTGAGGACGTCCGGGCGAGGATCGGTGTCCTGTCCGAGGTGTCCGACCTCTGGGAGCGCAGCCTCGACCAGCTGCTCGCGCTCGCACCCCTCCCCGACCCGGGGTTCGGGAACCTGCTGTGGCAGGCCGTGGTCGGCGCGTGGTCCGACGACCCGGACCTGCGCGCGCGCCTCCACGCCTACGCCGAGAAGGCGATGCGCGAGGCGGGCGACCGCACCACCTGGACCGAGGTGGACGCCGACTACGAGGCCGCGGTGCACGCCGCGGTGGACGCCGCCTTCGACGACGACCGCGTGGCAGCCGTCCTCGCGGAGGTGCTCGACGTGGTGACCGGTCCGGGCCGGGACACCGCGCTGGCCGCGAAGCTCGTCGGCCTCACCATGCCCGGCGTCCCCGACGTCTACCAGGGCACCGAGCTGTGGGACGACAGCCTGGTCGATCCCGACAACCGGCGCGCGGTCGACTTCGCGGCCCGGCAGGAAGCCCTCGGCGGCGACCACCCCAAGCTGCGGGTGACGTCGACGGCGCTGCGGCTGCGGCGCGACCGGCCCGAGCTGTTCGCGACGTACGAGCCGCTGGTGGCCGCTGGCCCCGCCGCCGACCACGTCCTGGCCTTCGACCGCGGCGGCGCGGTGACGGTGGCGACCCGGTTGCCGCACGGGCTGCGCGAGCGAGGGTGGGACGGGACGGCGCTGCCCCTGCCTGCCGGCCGCTGGCGCGACGAGCTGACGGGGCGGGTGGTCGAGAGCACCGGTGAGGTCGCCGTCGGCGAGCTGCTGTCCGAGCTGCCCGTGTCCCTGCTCGTCGCCCTCCCCGAGCCGACCCGCGAACGCGGCCGGTTCGACGTGTGGGCACCCCGCGCGCAGCGGCTGCGGCTCTCGGTCGGCGAGGACGTCGTCGACATGGTGCGGGGTCCCGGCGACTGGTGGCGACCGGCCGGACCGGTGCCCGACGGGGAGGTCGACTACGGCTACCTCGTGGACGACGGCGAGACCCCCGTGCCCGACCCGCGGTCGCGGCGTCAGCCCGACGGCGTCCACGGGCGGTCGCGGACGTTCGACCCCGCGGCGTACGAGTGGGGCGACGAGGACTGGGCCGGCCGCCCGCTGGCGGGCTCGACCATCTACGAGCTGCACGTGGGGACCTTCACCCCGGAGGGCACGCTCGACGCGGCGATCGGCAAGCTCGGGCACCTGCAGGACCTCGGCGTCGACTTCGTCGAGCTGCTGCCGGTCAACGCGTTCAACGGCGAGCACGGCTGGGGCTACGACGGCGTGCTGTGGTCGGCCGTCCACGAGACCTACGGCGGCCCGGAGGCCTACCAGCGGTTCGTCGACAGCTGCCACGCGCTCGGCATCGGCGTCATCCAGGACGTGGTGCACAACCACCTCGGCCCGTCCGGCAACTACCTGCCCCAGCTCGGTCCCTACCTCGTCGCCGGCGACACCCCGTGGGGCGACCAGGTCAACCTCGACCAGGACGGCAGCCACGAGGTACGCCGGCTCGTGCTCGACTCGGTGCGGGGCTGGTTCACCGACTTCCACGTCGACGGGCTGCGGCTCGACGCCGTCCACGCGCTGGTCGACGGCTCGCCGACCCACCTGCTCGAGGAGCTCGCGGTCGAGACGGCGGCCACGGCCGCCCACCTGCGCAAGCCGCTGTTCCTCGTCGCCGAGTCCGACCTCAACGACCCCCGGATGATCGCGCCGCGTGAGGCGGGCGGTCGTGGGGTGGACGCCCAGTGGAGCGACGACTTCCACCACGCCCTCCACGTGGCGCTGACCGGGGAGACCGACGGCTACTACGCCGACTTCGCACCACTCGCCTCGCTGGCCAAGGTGTGCGAGCGCGGCTTCTTCCACGACGGGACGTGGTCGTCGTTCCGGGGCCGGGACCACGGCGCCCCGATCGACACCGACACGGTGGCTGCCTGGCGACTGGTGGTGTGCAACCAGAACCACGACCAGGTCGGCAACCGCGCGCGTGGCGACCGGCTGGCCGAGCAGCTCGACGAGCACCAGCTCGGCACCGCGGCGCTGGTGACCCTGTGTGCCCCGTTCACACCGATGCTCTTCCAGGGAGAGGAGTGGGCGGCGTCAGCGCCGTTCGCCTTCTTCACCTCCCACCCCGAGCCGGAGCTCGGCAAGGCGGTGTCGGAGGGGCGGCTCGCGGAGTTCGAGCGGATGGCGTGGGACCCGGCCAGCGTCCCCGACCCCCAGGACCCCGAGACCTTCCGCCGTTCGAAGCTCGACTGGTCGGAGGCCACGACGGGCCGGCACGCCCGCCTCCTCGACCGCTACCGCCGCCTGGTCGCCCTCCGGCGGGCCGAGCCGGCACTCACGGACCCCTCCTTCGGTAGCACCCGCTGCACCGCGGACGAGTCGACGCGGCTGTTCACGATGCAGCGGGGCGACCTCGTCGTGGTGGTGAACTTCGGCGACCGGCCGGTCACCGTGCCGCTCGACGGGACGGCGGAGCTGCTCTTCGCCACCGGCGACGACGTGGCGCCGCCCGACGACGTGCTGGCGCTGCCCGCGCACGCCGGGGTCCTGCTCCGCGGGGCGGTCAGCGACCGCTGAGCACAGGCCGCTGATTCGGTAACGCAACGGTGGTGCTGCTCCCGGGAGGTTGCAACGTCCCGGGAGCGGCATCGGGTTTGCGTTACCCGCACACCGCAGGCCGCGCCATCCGCGCCATCCGGCCCCCGGGGGCGGTCAGCGACCGCTGAGCACCCGCTCCTGCGGCGCCGGGGTCGCGGTCTCCTCCTCGCGGAAGCCGTGGCGCTCCCACCAGCGGCGCAGCGGGCCGGGAGCCCACCAGTTCCACGCCCCGAGCAGCTTCATCGTGGCGGGGACGAGCAGCGCCCGGACGACCGTGGCGTCGATGAGGAGGGCCACCAGCATGCCGATGCCGATCATCTTCATGAACAGCACCCCGCTGAGTCCGAAGGCACCGATGACGACGCCGAGCAGCAGGGCGGCCGAGGTGATGATCCGCCCGGTCTTCTGCACCCCGGTGGCCACCGCGATCTCGTTGCGGCGGCCCGGGTCCGGCTCGGCCGCCCCGAGGTCCCACTGCTCACGGACGCGGGACAGCAGGAAGACCTCGTAGTCCATCGACAGCCCGAACAGGATGGCGGCCATGAGGATCGGGTTGGTCATGTCGAGGAAGCCCTGCGAGGTGAAGTCGAGCAGCCCCTCGAGGTTGCCGTCGCTGAAGATCCACGTGACGACGCCGAACGCGGCGGCGATCGACAGCACGTTCATGAGGACCGCCTTCACCGGCAGCACCAGGGAGCCGAAGGCCAGGAAGAGCAGCACCAGCATCACCGCGACGACCACGACGGCCATCCAGGGCAGGTGGTCGGCCAGCGACGTCTCCAGGTCGACCGTGTCGGCGGTCAGCCCGCCCACCAGCGCCCGGCCGCTCCCCGGCTCGACCTCCCGCAGGTCCCGCACCAGCTGCTGGGACGCCTCGGTCTGGCTGCCGCCCTCCCAGCTCACGCGCAGCACGGCGGCGTCTCCCTCGGCTGCCACCGGCGAGACCGCGGCGACGCCAGGGACGTCGGCCAGGTCGCGTGAGTACGCCGCCAGCCCGGCCGGGTCGGCGCCCTCGACCACCACGGTGGCGGTGGAGGTCTCGGCACCGAACTCCTCGGCCAGCGTCTCGGCCGCGATGTAGGACTCGGAGTCCGGCGGCAGGATGCGGTGGTCGACCGAGCCCCACTTCACACCCAGGAACGGCGAGGCGAGCACGAGCAGCCCGACGGTCACCACGACCAGGACGGCGACCGGACGGCGCATCACGCCACGGGCCAGCCGCGCCCAGGCGCCGTGGTCGCTGTCGACCACCACGGGGCGGTGCCGGCGCCACGGGAGCCGGCCCCCATCGATGCGCCGCCCCAGCAGCCGCAGCACCGCCGGCAGCACGGTGAGGGCGGCCAGCATCGCGACGGTCACGGCTGCCATGCCGCCGTACCCCATGGACCGCAGGAAGCCCTGCGGGAAGACCAGCAGCGAGGACATCGCGGCGGCGACGGTCAACCCGGAGAAGAGCACGGTCCGGCCGGCGGTGGTCATGGTGCGGCGGATCGCCGTGGCCGGGGCGTCGCGGTCGTCGGGTGGGAGCAGCGCCAGCTCCTCCCGGAACCGGCTGACCACGAACAGGGCGTAGTCGATGGCCAGGCCCATGCCGAGCAGGGTGATCACGTTGACCGAGAAGATCGAGACCTCGGTGAACTCCGTCAGCAGCCGCACGACGGCGAGCGCGCCGACGACCGCGAGACCGCCGACGAGGACCGGCATCGAGGCTGCGACCACGCTGCCGAAGATGAGGAGGGCCAGCAGCGCCACGATCGGCAACGAGATCAGCTCGGCCCGTTCGAGGTCCTCCGCGGTGCGCTCGTTGACGTCGTCGTAGATGGCGTAGCTGCCCGCGAGCTGGGTCTCCAGGCCCTCGGCCTCGAGGACCGGTCGCAGCTCGTCGTAGTTGTCGAGGTAGTCGTCCTGCGACTCCCCGGCCAGGGAGATCAGGACCTGGGTGGCGCGCCGGTCCTCGCTGACGAGCGTGGGCTCGCGGGTGTCGTACCAGGTGACCACCTGGGTGACCGTGTCGGCCGGGATGCCCGCCAGGGCGTCCTGCACCGAGCGTCGGAACGCCGGGTCGGTGACCTCCAGCTCCTCGGAGAGGTAGACGGCGACCACGTCGACCTCGCGGTTGCCCACCTCCTCGCGCTCGAGCTCGAGGGCGGCGTAGGCCTCGGAGTCGGGGTCGTCGAAGCCTCCCTGGGAGAGCGAGTCGAAGACACTGGCGCCGTAGACCCCGGCCGCGACCGCGAGCGCGATCCCGGAGAGCAGCACGACGAGTGCGTGGTGGGCGACGACGTTTCCCCAGCGCCGGAGCATGACGTTTCCTCGTATCCTCGGTGAACATGTGTCAGAATGGTGAACGGCGTTAACAGTAAACACCGTTAACCAACGGTGTCAACGGTCGCTCTCGGAGGAGGACGCGTGGTCCAGACAGTCAGCCGGCGGGAGCGCCAGCGGGAGGCGACCTACGACGAGATCGTGCGGGTCTCGCGCGCCCTGCTGGCCGAGGGACTGGAGCTGTCGCTGCGTGCGGTCGCCGGCCGGATGGGGATGACGGCCCCCGCCCTCTACCGCTACGTCGCCAGCTACCAGGAGCTCGTCGACCTGGTGGCCTTCGAGATCGACAAGGCCGCGACCGAGGAGTTCCGGGCGGCGGCGGAGACCCAGCCCGCGGACGACGCGCTCGCCCGGTTGATCTGCGCGTCGGTGGCCTTCCGCCGCTGGGCGCTGCGGGACCGGGCGGAGTTCTCCCTGGTCTTCGCCAACCCGGTCGCCGACACCGCCTGCGTGCGCCGCGACGAGCTGCTCACGTCCGCGACGTCCGGCGTCTACCTCAACGGGCTGCTGGTGGCGGTCTGGCACCAGCTCCGCTACGACCACCCCGAGCTCGACGAGCTCGACCCGGTGGTGGTGGAGGTGCTCAGGGACCCGGTGCTCCCGATCGACCTGACAGAGGTGCCCGACGAGCACCGGGGCCTGCTCTGGGTCTTCATGCAGGGGTGGGCCACGCTCTACGGCACCGTCACGCTCGAGGTCTTCGGCCACCTCGACCCGCGGATCATCGAGAGCGGTGCGCTCTTCGCCGAGATGCTGGCCGGCTGGCTGCCGCGGCTCGGCAGTGACGACGCCGACGGTCGCTACCGGTCACTCCTGCTCGCGGAGATCGCCCGCGAGTAGCTCCTCCACCCACGCAGGGACCAGCCGGGTCGCCGGCCCACGGCGGTGCTCGGCGAAGTCGGAGCTGGCCTCGCTCGCGTCGAGGTTGAGCTCGAGGGTGCGGGTACCTCGCCCGGACGCGTAGTGGACGAAGGCAGCGGCCGGGTAGACCACCCCCGACGTACCGATCGCGACGAACAGGTCGCACTCCCACAGCGCGCGCTCGATCCGCTCCATCTCGCGGGGCACCTCGCCGAACCACACGACGTCGGGTCGCAGCGCCGCCTCGCCGCACCCCGGGCAGGGTGGCCGGTCGCCCAGCGGGTCGGTCCACGCGTGCCGCGCGTCGCAGGCGGTGCACCACGCCGACCGCAGCCGGCCGTGCATGTGCACGACCCGACGCGACCCGGCCCGCTCGTGGAGGTCGTCGACGTTCTGGGTCACGAGCAGCAAGCGGTCACCGAGCCGTTCCTCCAGCTGGGCCAGGGCGCGGTGGGCAGCGTTCGGCTCCACCCGGGCCAGGGCAGCCCGGCGTTGGTCGTAGAAACGGTGCACGAGGTCCGGGTCGGCGGCGAAGGACTCCGGCGTCGCGACCACCATCGGGTCGTGCCCCTCCCAGAGCCCGTCGGCGTCGCGGAAGGTGGGCAGCCCGCTCTCCGCGGAGATCCCGGCTCCGGTGAGGACGACGACCTTCACGCGGTCAGTAGTACCAGGGGTAGGGCGACCAGTCGGGTTCCCGCTTCTCGAGGAACTGGTCGCGGCCCTCCTGCGCCTCGTCGGTCATGTAGGCCAGTCGCGTGGCCTCGCCGGCGAACAGCTGCTGCCCGACCAGGCCGTCGTCGATGAGGTTGAAGGAGTACTTCAGCATCCGCTGGGCCGTCGGGCTCTTGCCGTTGATGATCCGTCCCCACTCCAGCCCGGTCGCCTCGAGCTCGTCGTGCGGGACCGCGCGGTTGACGGTGCCCATGCGCACGCCGTCCTCAGCGGAGTACTCCTCGGCGAGGAAGAAGATCTCGCGGGCGAACTTCTGGCCCACCTGGCGGGCGAGGTACGCCGAGCCGAAGCCGCCGTCGAAGGAGCCGACGTCGGCGTCGGTCTGCTTGAAGCGTCCGTGCTCGGTGCTGGCGAGCGTGAGGTCGGCGACGACGTGCAGGCTGTGGCCACCACCGGCCGCCCAGCCGTTGACCAGGCACACGACCACCTTCGGCATGAACCGGATCAGCCGCTGGCACTCGAGGATGTGGAGCCGGGCCAGCCTCGCCTTGTCGACGGGCTCCGGGTCCGCGCCGCCTCCGGGGGTCGGACCAGTCGAGACCTCGTACTGGTAGCCCGCGCGGCCCCGGATCCGCTGGTCGCCACCCGTGCAGAAGGCCCGCTTGCCGTGCTTGGCGCTCGGCCCGTTGCCGGTCAGCAGCACGCAGCCGACGTCGGCGGAGGTGCGGGCGTGCTCGAGGACCCGCAGCAGCTCGTCGACCGTGTGGGGCCGGAACGCGTTGAGCACGTCGGGTCGGTCGAAGGCGATGCGCACCGTGCCGTGCTCCCGCGCCCGGTGGTAGGTGAGGTCGGTCAGGTCCTCGAAGCCCGGCACGTGCTCCCACGCCGTCGGGTCGAAGGTCTCCGAGACGCCGTCGATCGCACTCATGGCACCGCACGCTATCCGGCGGGGAGGTCCGGTGGTTTCGTGGCTCAGGCCCTGCATGCCTTCGCACCTCGACCTCCGGACCGGCGCCGTCTCGACGCCACCCCAGTGCTGCCGGCCTTCGAACCTCGACCTCCGGACCGGCGCCGTCTCGACGCCACCCCCGGCTCGATCTCTGGCGGCAGGAATCGGACGAGCGGTCCGCGCGTTCAGCCGGCATGGCACTGACGGGAGAGTACGAGCCGAGCACGCAGCAGTGGGTCCGTGAGCAGGTGGCGGAGTTCGAGGCCTCGGGCGGCCAGCGCGCCAACACCCTCGCCCGCACCGGGGACCCCATCGTCGTCATCACCTCACGAGGGGCCCGGTCCGGCAAGCTGCGCAAGAACCCGGTGATGCGGGTCGAGCACGAGGGTCGCTACCTGGCGGTCGCCTCCAAGGGCGGTGCCGCCGAGGACCCCGAGTGGGCCCACAACTTCCGCGCCCACCCGGAGGTCGAGCTCCAGGACCTCGCCGACCGGGCGACGTACGCCGTCCGGGAGCTCGAGCCGGGCCCGGAGCGCGACGAGTGGTGGCGGCGTGCCGTCGAGACCTGGGCGACGTACGGCGAGTACCAGCGCAGCACCGACCGGCTGATCCCGCTGTTCCTGCTGGAGCGGCGGGACTGACCCACCTCGGTCTCAGGGAAGCGGCGCGAACGCGAGGCCGCGGTGCTGCTCCCCGCCGAAGCGGACGCTGTCACTGCCGACCCACAGTCCGCGTGGCGTGGCGACCAGTGCCCGACCACCGATGGCGGCTCGCTTGGGCGGGTCCCAGGCCAGGGCGTCGCCCGTGGTCGGGTGGATCGCACCGATCCCCAGGCGTCGGGCGGCCCCGCCGCCATCCATGCTCGCCCAGCCGAACGGGTTGTCTAGCCACTGGAAGTGACCCTGCACGTAGACCGCCGCGCCCGTCACCGAGACGCTCCACAGGCTGTCGCCGCCGGTGTAGTTGATCCACTGCGGTTGGCTGTCGTCGTTCATGTCGAATCGCGCGGCGCCGTCGCACACGGTCTCGAACCGGTCCCCGCTGCGTGGGATCTGGCCGGTGGAGACCACCACGAAGTAGTCGCCGGTCGGCGCGAAGTCGATCCCCTGCAGGTAGGCGATGCGCCGTGGGTGGGTCGAGCTGCACGGGCTCGCGAACCTGTTGTAGTACCAGTTGTGCAGCGTGGCCTGCGCGCCTGAGATGTCGGCCATGAAGAAGCGGCTGCGGGCCTGGCCGTCGACCTGGCGGAAGTTGCCCGTCGCCACCAGCCGCGTGCCGGCCGGGTTGATCGACATCCCGATGACCGAGATCCGACCCCAGGCGTTGGGCAGGGCGTCGGTGATGTCGAGCCCGAAGTGACCGGTGTTGGCGCCGGTGACCGGGTTGAGGGCCAGCAGCCGCTGCCGGAAGCTGCCGCCGGCGTACAGCCGGCCGTTGGCCGCGGCGAGCACGTTGACGCGCCCGCGGATGGCAGAGGTGAAGCCCGGGTCGATCTGGCCCGTCGTGGCGTTGACCCGCACGATGCTGCGCTTGTTGGTGCCGCCGATGTTGCGGAACTGGCCCGCGATGTAGACCCAGTTTCCGATGGCGGTCATCGCCCACACCCGGCGGTCGGCGTCGAGGTCCCAGCTGCGCATGGCGCCGGTGTCCTCGTCGAAGGCGAACACGTTGGTCCGCTGGTAGTTCTGCCCGCCCTGCGTGACCCGCGTGAAGCGACCACCGGCGAACACCGTGCCGCCGGCCACCGTGATCGCATCGACGATCGGCTTGGCCTGTCCGTCGACGCGCACCAGTGCCGGCGTCCAGTTCGCCGGGTTCTCGCTCACGACGGTCGGGTGCGGTGTGTCGGCGGTGGCGGTGCCGACCGCGGTGACCGCCAGTGTCGCCGCGGCGACCAGTGCCGTCGCGCGTCGTCCGTGCCGCGTCAGTCTGCGCTTCATCGTGATGCTCCCCGGTTCGCTCTGGATTGCTGGCGATCGGGCCCCCTGCTGGCCTGTCTAACCCAGGGCCATGGCCAGTGAAAGCCGAGCTCGCGGATATGCCCTGTTTGGATGACCGTCGCGGGAGGGGGGTGGCTCAGGGCAGGGGCACGAACGCGATGCCGCGGTGCGGCTCACCCGCGAAGTGGGTGCTGTCGCTCCCCACCCACAGCCCGTCGGGCGTGGCGACGAGGGCCTGCGACCCGATCTGCGCCTTCTTGGCGGGATCCCAGTCCAGGGCGAGCCCGGAGCCCGGGTCGATCGCGCCGATGCCCAGGCGCCGGACGGCGTCGCCCCGAGGCATGCTCGCCCAGCCGTCGGGGTTGTCCAGCCACTGGAAGTGACCCTGCACGTAGACCGCGGCGCCGGTGACCGACACGCCCCAGACACTGTCGCCGCCGGTGTAGTTGATCCACTGCGGCTGGGTGTCGTCGTCCATGTCGAACCGCCCGGCCCCGTCACACACGGTCTCGTGCTTGTCGCCGGAGAGCGGGATCTGGCCGGTCGCCACCACGACGAAGTAGTCGTCGGTCGGCGCGAAGTCGATCCCCTGCAGGTAGGCGATGCGCCGCGGGTGCGTCGAGCTGCACGAGCTCGCGAAGCGTGGGTAGTACCAGTCGTCGAGGACGGCGTCGGTGCCCGAGATGTCGGCCATGAAGAACCGGCTCCGCGCCTGACCGTCGACCTGGCGGAAGTTGCCGGTGGCGACCAGCTTGGTGCCGGCCGTGTTCACCGACATGCCGATGATCGAGACCGATCCCCAGGCGCCCGGGATCGGGTCGGCGATCGTGAGGTCGAACGCGCCGGTGTCGGCGCCGGTGACCGGGTCGAGGGCCACCAGCCGCTTCGAGAAGCTGCCGCCGACGTAGAGCAACCCGTTCGGCGCCGCCTCCAGCGCGTTCACGCGCCCCTTGACGGCGGAGGTGAAGCCGGGGTCGATCTCGCCGGTCGTCGCGTCGACCCGGACCACGCTCCGCTTGCTGGTGCCGCCGATGGCGGTGAACTGACCACCGATGTAGACCCAGTTGCCGATGGTGGCCATCGCCCACACGCGGTTGTTGGCGTCCAGGTTCGCCGGCGAGACAGCACCGGTGTCGGCGTCGAACATCACCACGTTGGTGCGGTCGTAGGTGTCGGTGCCGTGGGAGACACGGGTGAAGCGACCCCCCGCGAAGACCGTGTCGCCGGAGACCGCGATCGCGTCCACGATCGGCTTCGCGGTGCCGGGGACAGCGACCAGCTCGGGGGTGTGGTTGACGGGATTCTCGATGACCACGGTGGGGTGCGGGATGTCCGCAGCGGCGACGGGTGCCACGACGACGGCGACCGTCGCGGCCAGGCCGGCGACCGCCAGCCGTCGGACCCTGGAGGCGCCACCGATCTCTGTCATCTCTCACACCTCGCCCGCACATGAGCCGTCCCACCGACCCCCCGTGTGCGGCCGGATGCTGTGCTCGACGTGTCTAACCCAGCCGGGGGATCACGACGCCGACCGGAGACGAACATCCCCTCTTTCGATGACGGCCGGGTCCGTCAGCCGGCGATGGTGCTCGCGACGTTGGCGAGGTGCTGGAACCGGGCGAGCTCGGAGGCCAGGAAGTCCGGTCCGCCGCGACGTCCGATCACGAGGATCTGGTCGGGTCCGAGGGGGCAGACCGCCACCAGGTCGTCGTCGGTGCCGGTGGCCATCGCGGGCCCGGTGACGTCGAGCCAGGCCACCGTGTCGGGGGCCGCCTCGGTGGCACGGGCGATGCCGTCGACGCGGTGCACCCGCGCCCCCCAGTCGGAGCGGAAGACGATCGGCAGCAGGTCCACCAGCCGGTCGTGGGCGACTGCCGGGTTGCTGGTGAGGTCCTCGATCGCCTCCAGGTCGAGGAACACGTTGCCGCCGGCGGCGTACCGGCTGATCCAGAGGACCGACACGTCCGGCAGGCCGGTGCACGCGGAGACGATGGCGTCGGGCATGGCGCCGTCGACCATCTCGAGGAACACGTCGTCGACGGCGGTGCCGTCGGGCCGTTTCTCGACGATCTCGATCGCCTCGATGTCGCCGCCCGCCTCGCCGATCGCGGCCGCGACGCGACCCAGGGAGCCCGGGACGTCGGGGAGCGAGAGGCGCAGCAGGAACGGCACGTCCTGACCCTAGTCCCGCCGCGTTGCGGTCAGGTTTCGTCGTCCAACCGCTGGCGCAGGCCGGTGGCGCGTTGTGCCCGTGTCGCGACGGCAGCCCGGACGGCGGCCTCCGACCCCACGACCCGGAGCCGGTCGCGGGCGCGGGTGACGGCGGTGTAGAAGAGCTCGCGGGTCAGCAGCCGCGAGCCCTCCTCGGGCAGGAGCACCACCACCTCGTCGGCCTGGCTCCCCTGGCTCTTGTGGATGGTGAGCGCATGCATGGTGTCGACGGCATCGAGTCGCCCCGGCGCCAGCTCGGTGGTGCCACCCGCACCGTCGATCCAGGCCCGCAGCCGACCGTCGGTGGCGACGGCCACGCCCGTCTCGCCGTTGTAGACCTGCAGCGCGTAGTCGTTGGCCGTGACCAGCAGCGGCCTGCCGACGTACCAGGGCGACCAGATCGCTTGGCCGGTCTCCTCCGCCAGCCACTGCTCGACGAGCCGGTTCCAGTGGCGTACGCCGCGGGGGCCCTCCCGGTGGGCGCAGAGCAGCCGGAACTCCTCGAGCAGGCCGGTCGACCCGGTGACGTCACCGGCTGCGGCCCGCTCCCGGATGCGCAGCGCATGGGCGACCAGCCCCGGACGCAGCTCCTGCTCGGGGTCGTCGGTCTCCACGAACCGGACCTGGTCGGAGTCGACGCGCAGCGCCGCGAGCACACCGTCGGCGTCACCGGACCCGGCGTCGCGGAGCGCCTCGGCCACGTGCTGGATGTCGACCGCGGAGCGGTAGTTGGTGACGAGCTCGCGGACGGCCGCTCCGGGCAGGGTGCGGAGGCCCTCGACGAGGTCGGAGAGCACCGCTCCCGCGCCCACGGACGTCAGCTGCCGCGGGTCGCCGACGAGGACCAGCCGGGTGTCGGGACGAACCGCCTCGAGGAGGCGCGCCATCAGCGTGAGGTCGACCATCGAGCACTCGTCGACGACCACGACGTCGTACTTGAGCCGGTTGCCGCGGTCGTGGCGGAACCGCGTGGTGTTGTCACGCCGCCAGCCGAGCAGGCGGTGGAGCGTCATCGCTGCCGGGCTGCCGACCCGGTCGCGGACCGCGTCGGGCATCTCCTCGGCGACGGCCTCCGCGAGCCGGGCCGCGGCCTTGCCGGTGGGGGCGGTGAGCGCCACTGCCGGCGGCCGGTCGGACTGGAGCGCCAGCAGCGCCAGGAGCCGCGCCACCGTGGTGGTCTTGCCCGTCCCGGGGCCCCCGGTGACCACGGTGGTCCAGTGACGGACCGCGGCGACGGCCGCGGCCTCCTGGGCCTCGCTGAGGTGGTCGTCGCGCACGGCGGACAACCCGTCGGCCAGACGCTGCTCGTCGACCACGGGCGGGACCTGACGGCTCCGGGCGAGGACGTCGTCGGCGACCTGCCGCTCGAGCCGGTGGTAGCGGTCGAGGTAGACCAGGCCGTGCTCCTGCTGCAGCACCCCGCTCTCGAGCAGCGCCGAGGCCGCCACGCGATCGGCCCACGGTGTGGGCGCGGGCCACGCGAGGTCGGGAGCGATCGCGCGTACGGCGTCGAGGTCGACCCCCACCGAGCCGTGGCGGACCGCCCGCACCGCGAGCGCCACGGCCAACCTGACCTCGGCATCGTCGTCACCTGCGAGCTCACCGGTGCGCTCGGCGACGTGGACGTCGGCGGCCGAGAGCACGCCGGCCCGGTTGAAGTCGCCCAGCAGGCCGGCGGCTCCCTGGACCAGGCGGCGGTCGGCAGCGTCGGTGGGCTCGAAGAGCTCGGTCACGTCACCACCACCCGACCGTCGAGCAGGTCGGACAGCTCGACCACCAGCGCCACCGGCGGCCGCCACGCGAAGACGCCACAGGGCTCGCCGTCGACCAGGGGGGTGGCCTCCCCGCACATGCCGCGCAGGTAGAGGTAGAGCACGCCGCCGAGGTGGCGCTCGGGGTCGTAGCCCGGTTGGCGCCAGCGCAGGAACCGGTGGAGCACCGCGGCGTAGAGCAGCGCCTGCAGGGGGTAGTCGGAGTGCCCCATCGCCTCGTCGAGCATCGCCGGCGCGTAGGCGGCCGCCGTGAGGGGCTCCTCACGCGGGCCCAGCCAGTTGGTCTTGTAGTCGACCACGAGGTAGCGGGGGTCGCTGGCCGGCCCGGTGCGGAGGACGACGTCGACCGAGCCGGTGAGGTATCCGCGGAGGTCCTGGTCACCGACCTCCGGTCGGTCGAGGGCGTCGGCGAAGCGGCGCACCGGGTCCTCAGGTGTGAGGTGGCGGCGCAGCAGGGGTGCGAGGTCGCCGAGGGTCACCGCACCCGTGGTGGCGAGGTCGCCGCCGGCCAGCGGCAGCTCGAAGTCCATCTCGGGGAGCCGGTCGCGCAGGGCGATCGAGCGGAGGGTCGCGCCACCGGCCAGGCTTCCGAGCGGGGTCGTGACCACGGCCTCCAGGGCGTCGACGAGCACGTCGCGGTCGACATCCTGGGGCCACCGCACCAGCTGGTCGTCGAGGTGGCGCCGCAGCTCGGCAGCGAGGTCGGGCACCTCGGGGTCGGCGTGCTCGAGGACGCCGTGGACGAGGGAGCCGAAGTCGGCCCCCACCGGGAGGTCCGCCATGGGCGAGGGCACGGCGGCGGCCGAGACCACGTCGTCGGGCAGGAGCAGCGGCCGCAGCGCGCCCTCGTCGTCCCGCGGCTCGACCTCGGGCTCGCTGTCGACGGTGGCGGTGGCCGACTCGACCCGCGTAAGGGCGGAGTAGGAGGTACGGCGCCAGGCGGTGTCGACGGTGCGGTCGAAGCGGCGCACGGCGAGCTCGGCCGGGTGGTCCTGCGGCGGGTCGACGCCGAGGAGCGCCCAGCGGGCAGGCTCGGGGGTGAGCGCGCCGCGGTCGCGCCACCGGGCGAACACGTCGACGACCTGCTGGTCGCTCCACACCGCTGCCTGGTCGGGGACGTCGTCGCCCTCGCCGCGCGCGAGCAGCCGGTGGAGCGCCGAGGTCGCGGTGTTGCGGGCGGTCGGCGCCCACCAGCACACGACCTGCGAGCAGGCGCGGGTGAGCGCGACGTAGAGGAGCCGCAGCGACTCGCCGAGGTCCTCGGCGGCGGCCCGTGCGGCGTGGTCGCCCCACTGGGTCCGACTGCGCCCGACCGCCACGCACCGCTGGCCGTCGTCGTCGTGGAAGAGCGGCATGTCGGGCTCGCGCGCGAAGCGGTCCCACACGGCGGGGAGGTAGACGACGGGGTACTCGAGGCCCTTGCTGGAGTGGATGGTGACCAGCTGGACGGCGGCGGCGTCGGAGTCGAGCCGGCGGGTGCGCTCGCTGGTCCGGTCGGCGCGACCCTCGGCGACCTGCCGGCGGAGCCAGGTGAGCGTGGAGGCCAGCCCCAGGTGATCGGTGAGTCCGACGGTGTGGAGCACCTCACCGACGTGGCGCAGGTCGGTGAGCAGCCGCTCGCCGCCGACCCACCCGAGGACCCGGGCCGAGAGCCCGGCAGCCGTGGCCGCCTCGAGCACGGCAGCGACACCGCGCTCGGCGAAGAGCTCGGCCCACACCCGGACCTGGTCGGCGATCTCCTCGGAGCGGTCGGCCCCTCCCTCGTCGAGCTCGGTGGCGGTGAGCCCGAAGAAGCTGGTCAGGGCGGCGGCGCGGACCTTCGGCATCCGGTGGGGCTGGTCGAGGGCCTCCAGCAGGGTGAGCCACTCGAGGGCGGCCGCCGACCCGAAGACGCTCCCGGCCCCCGCGATCACCGAGGGGATGCCCACCTCGCGCAGCGCCGCCTGGATCGTCGCCAGCGTGCTGTTGGTGTGGGCCAGCACCGCGACGTCGCGGGCGCGCAGCGGCTCGCCGTCGAAGGTGGCTCCCGAGGCCAGCAGCCGGCGGACGTCGAGCGCGAGGTCGCGGGCGACGTGGGGCCGCACCTGGTCGACCTTGGGGGCGCCCCCGGTGACACCGAGGTCGTCGCGGCGCAGCACGCGCATTCGCAGCGGCCGGTCGCTGGGGGCACCCCGGAGCCGGTTCTCGCCGTGGTGGGCGTCGACCGGGTGGACCACGATCTCGGGGTGGCCGAGCTGTGCGCCGCCCAGGAACGCGTCGAAGGCGGCCACCAGGTCGTGGTCGCTGCGCCAGTTGGTGCCGAGGGTGCGCCGCTCGGTGGCGGTCCGGGCCGCCGCCAGGTAGGTCGTGACGTCGCCGCCGCGGAAGGCGTAGATCGCCTGCTTCGGATCACCGATCAGGACCATCGTCGCCACCCCGGTGAACGCCCGGTCGAGGATCGACCACTGCACCGGGTCGGTGTCCTGGAACTCGTCGACCAGCACGACCCGCCACCGGCGCCGCATCCGGTCGCGGGCCGGGCTGTCGGTGTCGGCGAGGGCGTCGGCGAGCTGGTGGAGCAGGTCGTCGTAGGAGAGCACACCCAACCGGCGCTTGCGGCGGTCCGTCTCGCGGCGGACGGCCTCGGCGAAGCGCACCCGCCGGGCGGCCACCCCCTCGGTCTCGCCAGCAGGCTCGAGCCGGGCCTGGGGGTCGTTGACGGCGCAGCGGGCGATCGCGAGCGCCTGGGAGTAGCTGAACGACGGTCCGTCGTCGGTCGTGGCGAACCCCCGGAGGTAGAGGTCGTCGACCACCTCGACCAGGAGGTCGTCGAGGTCCTCGACGAGCCGGGTGTTGCTGTCGGAGTCACCGGCCACCCCCAGCGAGGCGAGGACCAGGTGGCAGAACTGGTGGGTCGTGGCGATGGTGGCCGCGTCGAAGCCGACCAGGGCGTCGACCAGCCGGGCGTGCATCGCCTCGCGGTCGTCGCGCGCCAGCAGCAGCCCGAGCAGCGCCGAGGGCTCGTCCGGCAGCACCGGCTCGGGGGCCAGCGCCCGTTGGGCCTCGACCAGCTGGGCGCGGACCCGCTCGCGCAGCTCCTGGCTCGCCGCGCGCCCGAAGGTGACCACCAGCATCTCGTCGAGACGCACCACCCCCTCGGCCACGAAACGCGTGACCAGGGCGGCGATGGTCCAGGTCTTGCCGGTGCCGGCACTCGCCTCGAGCAGGGTGGTGCCGGTCGGCAGCTGCCCGGTGATGTCGAAGGGCTCGAGCGCGTCGGTCACAGCGTCACCTTCCGCTCGGCCCCGGTCAGCAGTGGCTCCCACACCCGCACCGCCAGGTCGTCGAGCCCGTCGGCCCGCAGCACCTCGAGCGGCGCCCTCTCGCCGTGGACACGGACGTGCCAGGCGTCCTCACGCTCGCCCGGGACGGGGGAGTTGTCGGTGCTGCACCACGCGGTCTCGGGGCTGCGCGCGCCGGGGGTGCCGAGCCGGCGCCCGGCGGCGGCGAGGGCCGTCTCGACCGGCAGCGGGAGGGGCCGCCGCTGTCCCTCGTCGTAGAGCTCCACCAGCGTCCTGAGCCACTCGGCCGCCCGGTGGTCGAGCGGGCCCGAGACGTAGCCGTCGGCACCCTTGTCGCCCTTGCCGACGGCGTGGCCGGTCCAGTGCTCGTCGGGGTAGGCGGCGCTGAGCGCCAGCAGGTCGATCCAGACCGCCAGCCGCTGCCGGCCCTTGAGCGCGGAGTAGCCGACGGAGAGCAGCCGGTGGCCGAACAGCTGGGTGACCGTGCCCGTGAGCAGTCGGCCGTCGCCGAGGTCGACGGCGACGTCTCGGCTGGTGGCGGTCCGGTCCTCGCGCAGCGCGGCCGTCGCGGCGTAGATCGCCGAGCACTCCTGGACCACGGTCTCGAAGGCCGCCTCGCCCAGCCGGAAGGGAGGCAGCGTGCCCCGCAGCAGCTCCGCGGTCATCACGGTGTCGGGCCGGCTCCCGGCCAGCACCTCGCGCAGCAGCCGGTCGCCGATCCGCCACTTGTCGAGGCCGCGCACCTCGATCGGGATCGCGTCCTCGACCTCGGTGGCCTCGAGCGGGGTGGCGAGGTCGAGCCGCCCGCGCAGGAAGGCCCGGACGGGATGGGCGAAGAAGTCGCGCAGGTCGGCCAGGTTGACGTCGTCGCGCGGCGGGGCCGGCAACGGCCCGGGGAGGAACGGCGCAGGTGGGGTGCGCTCGGCGAGGGCGGCCCGCGCGCCGGCGAGGGCGGCCCGGTCGAAGCTGAACGGCCGGTCACCGACGAGGGCACCCGGCTGGAGGTTGCGGGGGTCGTGGGGCTGGAGGGGGTGGCGCACGAGGACCCGGTCGCGGACCGGCGTCGCGACGGTGAGGTCGGCGGCGTCGAGCACCTCGCCGAGGGGTACGGCGGGGGGCCGCTCGGCCCCGGTGTGCTCGTTGGCCCCGGTGTAGGTGACCACGAGGGTCTCGGTGGCGGCCAGGACCGCGTCGAGGAGCAGCTGCCGGTCCTCGCTGCGGGCGTCACGCTCGCCGGTCAACGGCCGCCGCAGCAGCGCGTCGTCCCCGTCGACCGACGCCCCGCGCGGGAAGGCGCCGTCGTCGAGCCCGACCAGGCAGACGACCCGGTGGGGCACCGACCGCATCGGGACCATGGTGCAGACGGTGAGCGTGCCGGTCCGGAAGTTGGCGCGGGTCGGCCGCCCGCCCAACCGCGACCGGAGCAGGGCCCGCACGTCGGCGAGGCGCACCGTGGCCCGACCGCCGTCGGTGGCCGCGTCGAGCGCCTGGGCGAGCTCGCGCTCGAGCTGCGGGCCCTGCCAGGGCTGGCCGGGGTCGGCCTCGGTGAGCGCGCCGACGCCGGAGCGCAGGGCGGTGACCCACTCCTGGAGGGTGTCGGCCCGCCCGAGCTCGGCGACGCAGCGGTCGAGCCGGTCGACGAGCTCGGCGAACCGGCCGAGCAGGTCGAGGTCGCCGCTCCCGACGTCGTCGACGGGGAGGCCCCGACCCACGTGGCGGTGGTCGTCGCCGCTCATCGCCGCGCCAAGCAGCAACCGGTCGAGCCCGGAGCGCCAGGTGTTGTGGGGGAAGCGCTCCATCGCGAACCCCGCGCGCTGCGCCTCGTCGAGCCCCCAGCGGATGCCGGCCTCGCCGACCCAGTCGGTGAGGCGGGCGAGGTCGTCGTCGTCGAGGTCGAAGCGGCGGCGGCACACGTCGGTCGCGGCGAGGTCGAGGACCTCGCTGGCGGTGACCCGGCCACCAGCGAGCTCGACCAGCCGCGCCGCGACGGCGAGCAGCGGGTTGGTGCTGGACAGCGCCCGGTCGGCCAGCCGGACCCGGAGCCGGTGGGCGGGGTGGCCGTCGTCGACCACGCCCTCGAGCCCGAAGCCGGCCGCCACCAGCGGGGCGAAGGCCTCGATGTCGGGGCACATCACGAGGATGTCGCGCGGCTCCAGCGTGGGGTCGTCGGCGAGCAGCCCGACCAGCACCTCGCGCAGGACCTCGACCTGACGGGCAGCGCCGTGGCAGGCGTGGACCTGGAGGCTGCGGTCGTCGGGACGCAGCTCGCGGCCGGCGCGGGTCGCGGGTTCGGGGGCACGGTTGGCGCGGACGTCGGCCTGGAGCCAGCCGAGCAGGGTGTCCGGCGCCGTCGGGTCGGGCACGTGGTCGACCTCGGTCGCCCTCGCCTGCAGGGCGCGGACGAGCTCGCGGCTGTCGCGACCCAGCGACCCGAGCAGCGGGTGGCCGACGCGCGAGGTCGAGTCGTCCTCGTCACGAGGCACCACCCCGTCGAGGTCCTGCAGCGCCTCGGCGAGCGTGATCGAGGGCTGCGGCGTCCAGAGGTGGACGTCGCGCCGCTCCCCGAGGGCGGCGAGCAGCTCGACCTCGGTGACCGGCAGCCGGGTGTGGCCGAAGAGGGAGAGACGGTCGGGGAGGTCGAGCCCGTCGTCACCGGCCCGCAGCCGGACCAGGGTCTCGGCGTGACGGACGTCGGGCGGGGTCTCGCCCACCAGGTCGAGCACGCGCCGCCACAGCTCGGGCTGCCACCTCAGGTCGGCGTCGAGCGGCTGGCCGGTCCCGTCGGTGTCGCGCCCTGCGCGCCAGTCGGCGACCAGGGCGGGCCGCTGGACGGCGTACGACGCCAGGATGCCGGCCAGGCGCCGCGCCACCGACCACCGGCGACTGCGCCGCAGCTCGCCCTCGTCGCCGGCCACCCCGTGACCGAGGTGGCGGGCCAGGGTCTCGGCCCACGGCTCGTCGAGCGCGGCGTCGATCGCCGCGAGCACCGGCCACACCAGCCGGTCGGGGTCCCAGGGGTCGTCACGGTCACGGCCCAGCAGCAGGGAGACCAGCGACCGGGGGCTGAGGAACCGGACCCCCGCACACACGCCGTCGCCGCCCCGGGGGCCCTCGCCGAGACGGTGGGAGAGCCGCTGGGAGAGCCACCGCTCCACCCCGCGGGCCGGAACGGCCACCACCTCGGTGGCGAACGGGTCGGGCAGCGGCGTGGCGAGCAGCCGACCCAGGCCGTCGGCCAGCTGGTCGGCCCGCGGAGCCCGGTGCCAGAAGAGCGTCACCCGAGGTGGCCCCCCTTCCGCAGGACATGGGTCGGCGACGGACCCCAACATAGGGCCCGCCGCCGACACGGAGGATCGTCAGGTGAAGATGCTGACGCCTCCCGCGCCGACCAGCAGCCCGACCACGATCAGGACGATCCCCTGCAGCACCGCTCCCCGGATCAGGGAGACGATGCCCGCGATCACCAGGATCACGGCGAGGATCCACAGCACGAATGCCATCGGTCCCTCCTCCTTCGGGCCGCACGTCCGGCGACCTCGACCCCCCACCCTCGCAGCCACCGCTGCGCCGATGTTCACCCGCACAGGTGAAGGTCGCGGACCAGCGGGCCCGCTTGTACGGTGCGTCTACCAACGCGAGCCGCGTGCCTGCGGCGGAGAGGCGGGACCATGGCCGACGTCGACGCAGTGCTGGATGCTGCCGGGCTGACCAACCAGGCGGTGCGCGACTACGTGCGCCACTGGGCCGAGGTCACCGGCGCCGCGCGGATCGAGGTGGTCAGTGCCGCCGACGACGCGCGGCTGATCCAGGAGTCGCTCGACGCCGGCGAGATCCTGCCCGCGGGCGAGGGCCGCTACTACTCCCGCAGCTACTACAAGGACACCGCCCGCTCCGAGGAACGCACCGTCGTCGCGACCAGCGACCCCGCCGACCGCGGCGTCTACAACAACTGGAAGCCCTCCTCGGAGATGAAGCCGCTGCTCGAGGGCAAGATGCGCGGCCAGCTCGCGGGCAAGACGATGTACGTCATCCCCTACCTGATGGCGCCCCCGGGATCACCGCTGGAGCGCTACGCCGCGGGCGTCGAGCTGACCGACAACCGCACGGTGGTGCTCCACATGATCCGGATGGCGCGCGTCGGCATCTCGCTCATCAACGAGCTCGACGACCCCGACTCGTTCGTCCGCGCGGTCCACGTCACCGGCGACCTGCCCAACCTCGGCCAGGGCACCCCGGAGGACCAGCGCTGGTTCGTGACCGTGGCCGACGAGCGCACCATCCTCCACTTCGGCTCCTCCTACGGCGGCAACGCGCTGCTCGGCAAGATCGCCCACGGCCTGCGGCAGGCGGCCTACGACGGTTGGGCGTCCCGACAGTTCCTCTCCGAGCAGTTCATGCTCATCGGCATCACCGACAAGGAGACGGGGAAGACCTGGCACATCTGCGGCGGCTTCCCGAGCGCGTCGGGCAAGACCAACCTGGCGATGATGCTGCCCCCCGACGGCCTCGGCGACCGCTACCACGTGTCCTTCTACGGCGACGACATCGCCTGGCTCTGGGTCAACCCCGCCGATGGCCGCCTCTACGGCCTGAACCCCGAGTTCGGCGTGTTCGGGGTCGCCAAGGACACCAACGAGAAGACCAACCCGACCGCGGTCGACTCGATCGCCGAGGGCACTCAGGTGCTCTTCACCAACGTCGCCTGGAACGAGGACACCCACGAGGTGTGGTGGGAGGGCAAGACCCCGACACCTCCGGCCGACGTCGCCGGGTGGCACGACTGGAAGGGCGAGAAGATCTCCGACCGGTCGGCCCGCGACGACTCCCCGTGGGCCCACCCCAACAGCCGGTTCACCACGACGCTGGCCAACGTCCCCAACATCGCGCCCGACTTCGAGGACCCGGCCGGCGTCCCGATCGACGGCATCATCTTCGGGGGTCGCACGAGCGACCGCGAGCCTCTGGTTCGCGCCATCACCGACCTCGCCGAGGGCGTCTACGACGGCCTGACGCTCGGAGCGGAGGCGACCTACGCCGCCGAGGGGGTCGAGGGCCAGCTGCGCTACGACCCGATGTCGATGCGGCCCTTCATGTCCTACGCCGAGGGCGAGTACGCCGCGCACTGGCTGCGCATCGTCGGCGCCGCGACCGACCAGCCGATCTTCGCCCACGTCAACTGGTTCCAGAAGGATGCCGAGGACGGCCACTTCCTCTGGCCGGGCTACCGCGAGAACCTCCGGCCGCTGCTGTGGCTGATGCAGCTGCGCGACGGCACCGTGTCGGGCCGGCCGACCCCCGTCGGGGTCCTGCCGACCGAGGAGGAGCTCGACCTGACCGGCCTCGACCTGCCCCGCGAGGACCTCGACCGGATCCTCGACATCGACGTCACGCGCTGGCGCGAGGAGATGGGCTTCCGGCAGCAGCACCTCGAGCAGTTCGACGGCCTCCCGGAGGAGATCTGGGAGGCACACCGGCGGGTGGCGAAGGCCCTCGACGACTGGGCGTAGGGGCGGCCGCGGTTTCCCCGGTCGGCCGCGGTTTCCCCGGTCGGCCGGGGAAACCGACGGTTGTCAGGGAAGACCGAACCCCTTGACCGGCAGTTCTGCCCGACAACCCGGCGAGGGTCAGACCCGTGCCGGCAGCAGCGGGCTGAGCCGCACCATGGCGACCGCCCCGAGCAGGGGACCCGGCGCGAGCAGCGCCACCGCCACCGGCCACGAGGCCGACGCGGCCACCACCGGGACCAGCTGGATCGTGACCACGGTGAGCAGGAAGCCGAGCGCGGTCTGCAGGGTGAGGGCCGTGCCGACGTACCGGCTGTCCACGACGGTGCCCAGGCACGCCGAGAACATCGCGGAGTCGGCGATCACCGAAGCCCCCCACACCATCAGCAGCGGCACCAGCAGCCACAGCGGTCCGCCGAACGCCACCGCCGCGAGCAGGCAGCACGACCCGCTCACCACCATGGCCGCCGTCGCCGCGCGCGCCCGGCCAATCCGGTCACCCAGCCAGCCGGCGAGGAAGCACCCCAGCGCGCCGCAGACGCCCAGCGCGACGAACGCCACCACGCCGACCACCGAGCGCGACACCGTCTCGCCCCGGGCCACCACGCTCGCGGTGAGGTACGCCGGTGCCCAGGCCCACACGGCGTAGAGCTCCCACATGTGACCGAGGTAGCCGAGGTTGGCCAGCCGCGGCGCCCGGTCCCGCCACACGTCGAGCACGACCCGCGGGTGGAACCCCTCGGCCCGCGTCACCAGGGGGCCGACCCGGATCCAGCGCTGCAGCGTCGCGCCGGCCAGCGCCAGGCCCGCCGAGACCAGCAGGGCCGCGCGCCAGGCCGGGCCCAGGGACCCGGCGACCAGCTGCGGCAGGATGCTGCCGAGCGTCAGCGCCCCCACCATGACGCTGACCGCCAGCCCGCGCCGGACCGCGAACCAGCTCACCACGAGCTTCATCCCGACCGGGTAGACCAGCGCCAGCGCCATCCCCGTCACCACCCGCAGCACGACCGCCACCTCGGGACCGTTCGCCACGACGGCCGTCGCGGCGGTGGCGAGCGCGGCGACGAGCGCGCCGAGCGCCATCAGCCGCGGGGGGTGCACCCGGTCGGGCAGGTTCGTGACCGCCGAGGCGAGCGCCCCGGTGACGAAGCCGAGCTGCACGCCGATCGTCAGCAGCGCCTCGCCCACTTGGCCGATCGCCCACTCCGACCGCAGTGCCGGGGCCGCCGCCGACGCCGCGAACCACGTGGTGAGCGCGAGCACCTGCACGACGGAGATGAAGGCCAGCTGCCGGACGGCGGCGGGCCCGTCGGGACGGGGTGCCTCAAGCATGGCTCTCCATCCGCTCGACCACGTGCTCGGCGATCGCGAGGCTCGAGGTGGCCGCCGGCGACGGAGCGTTCCGCACCGTGGTGATGCCGTCCTCGTGGCCGATCCGGAAGTCGTCGACCAGCGAGCCGTCGCGGTCCACCGCCTGCGCCCGGACCCCGGCACCCGCGCGGACCACGTCGGACGGCCCGATCGCGGGGACGTAGCGGCTCGCGGTCCGCATGTAGGCCGCAACCGACAGGCTCCCCCGCAGCTCGGTGAGCCCGGTCCGCCAGTGGGTGCGCGCCATCCGCCAGAACCCCGGCCAGGCCACCAGGTCGCGGACGTCGACCGCGCTGACGTCGCGTCGCTGGTAGCCCTCCCTCCGCAGTGCCAGCACGGCGTTCGGCCCCACCTCGAGCTCGCCGGATACCCGGCGGGTGAAGTGCACGCCGAGGAAGGGGTAGCGCGGGTCGGGCACCGGGTAGACCATGCCGCTCACCTGGTCCCGCTTGGCGGCGGTGACGGTGAGGTACTCGCCGCGGAACGGCACGATCCGCGGCCCGTCCCGGCCGTCGGCCAGCCGGGAGACGCGGTCGGACTGCAGCCCCGCGCAGACCACGAGCCGGTCGAAGCGGTGCGAGCCGGCCGGGGTGGCCACCGAGACCCCTGTCGCCGTACGCCGGATCCCGGTGACCCGCGTCGAGAGCCGCACCTGCCCCCCGGCGGCGACCACGTCGTCGGCGTAGGCCCGGGCGACCGCGACGAAGTCGGTGGTCGCCGTGGCTGGCGAGTGCAGGGCGGCCAGTCCCACGGCATGGGGCTCGACCTCCGCGATGCCGGCGCCAGCCACGCGGCGCAGCCCGGGCACGCCGTTCTCGCGCGCCGTCCGCTCCAGCGCGTCGAGGCGCCCGAGCTCGCCCGGGTCGACGGCCACCACGAGCTTGCCGCACTCGTCGTAGGGGAGGCCGCGCTCGGCACAGTAGTCCCGCAGCAGGGCCCGGCCGCGGGTGCACAGCGCCGCCTTCAGGCTCCCCGGCCGGTAGTAGATGCCCGCGTGGACCACGCCGGAGTTGTGCCCGGTCTGGTGGGCGCCGACACGGCCCTCCTTCTCGAGCACCACCACCTCGGCGTCGGGGTCACGACGGCCGAGCTCGCGGGCGACGGCGAGACCGACGATGCCGCCGCCGATCACCCCGATCCGTCGTGTGCTCACCCGGGGAGCATGTCAGGCCCGCGGCTCCAGCCGGCGCAGCTGCACCACGTGCTCGGGGTTCAGCTCGTCGAGGGTCCGGACGCCGAGCAGCTTCATGGTCCGCTCGACCTGACCGGCCAGGATGTCGATGACCCGGTCGACGCCTTCGCGGCCGCCGGCCATGAGCCCGTAGAGGTAGGCCCGGCCGATCAGCGTGAAGTGGGCGCCGTGGGCGACCGCGGCCACGATGTCCTGGCCGGACATGATGCCGGTGTCGAGGTGGACCTCGACCCGGTCGCCGACCGCCGCGACCACGTCGGGCAGCAGGTGGAACGGCACCGGCGCCCGGTCGAGCTGGCGGCCGCCGTGGTTGGAGAGCAGCAGCGCGTCGACACCCACGTCGGCGCAGCGGCAGGCGTCGTCGACGGTCTGCACGCCCTTCACGACGACCTTGCCGGGCCACTGCTCCTTGATCCAGGCCAGGTCGTCGTAGGTGACGGTCGGGTCGAACATCGTGTCCAGCAGCTCCGCGACGGTGCCCGACCACGAGTCCAGCGAGGCGAAGGCCAGGGGCTCGGTGGTGAGGAAGTTGAACCACCACGCCGGTCGGGGGATCGCGTTGGCGACGGTGCGCGGCGTCAGGGTCGGCGGGATCGTCATCCCGTTGCGGACGTCGCGGAGCCGGGCACCGGCGACCGGCACGTCGACGGTCACCAGCAGGGTGTCGAAGCCCGCCGCGGCGGCCCGGTCGACCAGCGCCATCGAGCGGTCGCGGTCCTTCCACATGTAGAGCTGGAACCAGTGGCGGCCCTCGGGCGCCGCGGCAGCCACGTCCTCGATGGATGTGGTGCCCATGGTCGACAACGCGAACGGGATCCCGGCCGCGGCTGCGGCCGTGGCACCGGCGATCTCGCCCTCGGCCTGCATCATCCGGGTGAAGCCGGTCGGCGCGATCCCGAACGGCAGCGCCACCCGCTCCCCCAGCACCTCGCGGGAGGTGTCGACCTCCGAGACGTCGCGCAGGATCGCCGGCCGGAACTCGACGTCGGCGAACGCCTCGCGGGCCCGCGCCAGCGACACCTCGCCGTCGGCCGCCCCGTCGGTGTAGTCGAAGGCGGCCTTCGGCGTACGCCGCCGCGCGATCCGTCGCAGGTCCTCGACCGTCAGCGCCCTGGCGAGGCGCCGCTCCTTCGCCGACCAGGTCGGCTCCTTGAACCGCAGGAGCGGCGCGAGGTCGTGGCGCTTCGGCAGCTGTCGCTTCACCCGGTCACCGTAGTCGCGGCGGGATCGGGTCGGGCGGTGCGTGCGGGACGACGTCCTCGTGGGCCAGGTTCCGCACCGCCTGCTTGATCTGCACGATGTTGTTGCGGAGCAGGTCGCTGATCAGCTCGTCGGTGCGAGGGTCGTCGAGCATCTCGATGAGCACCCGCAGCGTGGTCTCGGTGACCTCGCCGATCAGCGTGTCGTAGCCCGGCAGCCGACCGATCAGGCGCACGTTCGGGTCCTGCCGCACCTTCTCCGCCACGAGGGCCTTGAGCTCGTCGTGGTTCTCCTTGAGCGCGTCGGAGATGTTGCGGGTGTAGTGGCCGGTCTGGATCACCGCTGCCACCTCGTCGAGCACCACGATCGTCAGCGGCCGCTTGATGGTGTCGAGCAGCCGCTCGGCGAGCCGGGAGGCGCGTTCGACCGTTGCTGGCCGCCGCATCCCCATCCGGACCAGGACGGCGCCGAGGATCGCCGCGGCGACCGACGTACCGACGATCAGTGCCAGCACCAGGAGCAGCACCTGCAGCGTGCTGAGCGACTCCAGCCACTTCGACAGACCTGACATGGGCCTCATCCTGCCCGACACGCCGCCACGGGTCCGCCGAGTTGACGCGCCTGCGCCCGATCTGCATTATCTCTACTGTTTGAGTCGAGTTTGTTGAATAGATCGAGAAAGAAGACCAACATGCGCAAGCTGATCGTCCTCGGCGTGGTGGGCCTGCTGGCCCAGCTCGTCGACGGCTCCCTGGGCATGGCGTACGGCGTCACCTCCTCCACCCTGCTGCTGGCCACCGGCATCGCTCCCGCGGCCGCATCCGCCGCCGTCCACTTCTCCGAGATCGGCACCTCGATGGTGTCCGGCTTCTCCCACCACAAGCTCGGCAACGTCGACTGGAAGACGGTCTCGATCCTCGCCGTCCCGGGCTTCGTCGGCGCCTTCGCCGGCGCCACGTTCCTGGCGAGCATCCCCGGCGACGTCGCCAAGCCCTGGGTCGCGGGTCTGCTGCTGGGCCTCGGTGCCTACGTCATCTACCGCTTCCTGGTGCTGGGCGGCCGCCGCCCCACCTTCAAGGCCCGCCCCGGTGTCCGGTTCCTGGTGCCGATGGGCCTGGTCGGCGGCACCCTCGACTCCATCGGTGGCGGCGGCTGGGGCCCGGTCGGCACCACGACGCTGCTGTCGTCGGGGCGGCTCGAGCCCCGCAAGGTGGTCGGATCGATCGACACCTCGGAGTTCGTGGTCGCGGTCGGCGGCTCGCTGGGCTTCCTCTTCGCCCTCAGCACGGCCGGCATCCCCTGGGACATCGCCCTCGCGCTGCTCGCCGGTGGCGTGATCGCCGCCCCGATCGCGGCGTGGCTGGCCAAGCACCTGCCCGCACGTGTCCTCGGTGTCGCCGCCGGTGGCCTGATCATCCTCACCAACACCCGGACCATCGCGGAGGCCCTGGGCGCCGGCGGGACCACGGTCGCCGTCACCGCCGCCGTGGTCGCGGTGCTGTGGATCTCGGGCATCGCGTGGGCCGTCGCCCAGGAACGCAGGTCGCGCGAGATCCAGCGCCTCGAGGAGGCCTACGCCGCCGCCTGAGCCGACCGGGGTACACCCCCCCATCCCGGTCCCCCGCGACGACCGGCAGGTCCCCCGCCTGCCGGTCGTCGCGTCACCCCACCTCGACGACCAGCTCCGCGATGCGCGAGCGGCGCGTCCGCTCCGTCCCTGCGCTCTCGACCCGGTAGAGCAGCGACCGCCGCCGACCGGCCGGCAGGTCGTCCCAGGCAGGTCGGCACCCCGCCTCCGCCAGCGCGGAGGCGACGTCGTCCGGCAGCTCGACGACGTCGGGGTCGACCGGTCCCAGCTCGGCCCGCACGGGCTCGCCGACCGCGACACCCAGCCGTCGCTGCAACGTCCGTCCGAACCAGACGAAGTGGTCGTCGATCACCGGTGCGGTGGTCAGCGCGAGGTTGACCCGACCGCCCTCGATCGTCCCCGCGACGCGGCGGGTCCCGCGGTCCCGGGCCGCGGACACGAGCTCGGGTGGCACCCGCAGCACGGTGTAGGTGCTGCGCCCCCACTCGAGGGGCTCGACCAGGCCGTCGAAGCCGATCACCGGGCCCACGTCACTCGACCAGGTCGGCCTGGCGGAGTCGGTAGACCTGCAGCGTGCGCTCGTAGTACTTGTCGGTCTCGCCGACCCACTCCATCCCGAGCCGCCGCGCCATCGCGGCCCCCCGGTCGTTGGTGGCGTGGACGACGGCGAAGACCTCGACGGTGCCGGGCACCCTGAACGCCCAGTGCGCCAGGGCGCGGGCCGCTTCCACGGCGTACCCCTGACCGCGCGCGTCGGCGGCGAGCTGCCACGCGAACTCGAGGTCCTGCTCCCACGGCGGGATGACCATCAGCGCCATCCCCCCGACGACGCGGCCGTCGGACTGCCGCTCGACCGCCCAGCGCCCCGCCGGCGGGTCCAGCTCGCCGGCGTCGGCAGCCCAGCCGGCGAGCAGCTCCTCCATCTGCGCGAGGTCGGTGACCCGCTGCATCGCGGGCGCCAACCAGCGCGCCACGTCGCCGTCCCCGTAGACGCGCAGCGCGTCCGTGGCGTCCGCGACCCGCCACGGGCGCAGGAGGAGGCGTTCGGTCCTGATCTCCACGCAGGCGCAACGCCGAGCGCCGTCCCCTGCTTCCCGGGTCGCCGGTTGTTCACCCGGCTGGTGGTCGACAGCGTTTGGCGACCTGCGCAAGGGTGGAGGCGTCGGACCTGAGCGGAGGAGCCGTGATGAGCACTGCCACCCGGCCGGAGCAGCACCTCGACGAGGCTGGCCACGCGCCGTCCGTCCCGGTCACCACCGCGTGGGACGCGGACGGGCTGGTGCGCCGCTTCGACGAGGTGCGCAGCCACACCGAGAGCCTGGCCGCCCCGCTGTCACCCGAGGACCAGACGGTGCAGTCGATGCCCGACGTCTCGCCGACCAAGTGGCACCGCGCTCACGTCACCTGGTTCTTCGAGACCTTCGTGCTGGCCGAGCACGAGCAGGGCTTCGCGCCGTTCCAGGACCAGTACTGGTTCCTCTTCAACAGCTACTACGAGGCCGTCGGCCCGCGCTACAGCCGACCCGACCGCGGCCTGATCTCCCGACCGGGCGCCCACGACGTCGGCGTCTACCGCAGCAACGTCGACGACCGGGTGCGTGACCTCGTGACCACGCTCGACGGCGGCGCCCTCGACCAGCTGACCCCGACCATCGAGCTGGGGTTCCACCATGAGCAGCAGCACCAGGAGCTGCTGCTCATGGACATCAAGCACGTGCTGTCCCGCAACCCCCTCCAGCCCGTGTACGCCGGCTCGCCGCTGGACCGCAGCGAGCCCGACGAGCTCGGGTGGGTCGACGTCGACGGCGGACTGGTCGAGATCGGCCACCGTGGCGGCGGCTTCGGCTTCGACAACGAGCTCCCCCGCCACCAGCAGTGGCTGGAGCCCTACCGGCTCGCCGACCGCCTGGTCACCAACGGCGAGTGGCTCGACTTCATGGCCGACGGTGGCTACGACCGCGCGGAGCTGTGGCTCTCCGACGGGTGGAACCTCGCCCGCGCGGAGGAGTGGGCAGCACCGTTCTACTGGTCCTCCCACGACGGGGTGTGGCTCGAGCACACCCTCCACGGGACCTGGCCGGTCGACCCCGGCCTGCCGGTCAGTCACATCAGCTTCTACGAGGCCGACGCCTTCGCCACCTGGGCCGGGAAGCGGCTGCCGACGGAGGCGGAGTGGGAGCACGCGGTGGTCGCGGACGGCCAGGAGCAGTCGGTCGCCGGCAACCTCGCCGACCGCGAGACCTTCCACCCGCGTCCGGCCGGTCCGGCGCCCACCGGCGCACGGCTGCGGCAGGTCTACGGCGACTGCTGGGAGTGGACCCAGTCGGCCTACCACCCCTACCCCGGCTTCACGCCGCCGACCGGTGCGATCGGGGAGTACAACGGCAAGTTCATGTCCAACCAGCAGGTGCTCCGCGGCGGCTGCGCGCTGACCCCACCCGGCCACGCCCGCGCCACCTACCGCAACTTCTTCCCCCACCGCTCGCGGTGGGCGCTGACGGGGCTCCGGCTGGCCGACGGCGGCGCTCCGGCAGGATCGGTCACGTGAACGCACCCGAGCCCACGGTCAACGTCCTCCTCGACCCCGACTGGGCCTCCGGCTCGCTGGTCGACGACGTACGCCGCGGCCTCGGCAGCCGCCCGCTCCGGCTGCCGCCCAAGTGGCTGTACGACGACCGCGGCTCGGCGCTGTTCGACCAGATCACCCGGCTGCCGGTCTACTACCCGTTCCGGGCCGAGCACACGATCCTCGAGCGGTACGCCGACGACATCGCGGCCGCGTGCGACGCCACCACCCTCGTCGAGCTCGGCAGCGGTACCAGCGAGAAGACCCGGCTGCTGCTCGACGCCCTCGACGCCACCGGCCGGCTGCGCCGGTTCGTGCCGGTCGACGTCTCGGAGGGGACGCTGCGCGAGGCGGCCGCGTCGCTCACCGCCCGCTACCCCGAGCTCGCGGTCGAGGCGGTCGTCGGCGACTTCACGCTCCACCTGCGCCATCTGCCCGGTGGTGACCGCCGGCTGGTGGCCTTCCTCGGCGGCACCATCGGCAACCTCTACGTCGAGGAGCGCGCTGCCTTCCTCGGCGCGCTGGCCGACACCCTCGAGCCCGGGGAGTGGGTGCTCCTCGGCACCGACCTGGTCAAGAGCGTCGACCGGATGGTGGCCGCCTACGACGACCCCGACGGGGTGACGGCCGCCTTCGTCGGCAACTGCCTGACCGTGCTCAACCGCGAGCTCGACGCCGACTTCGACCCCGACTGCTACCGCTACGTCGCCTTCTGGGACCCCCACGAAGAGCGCATGGACCTGCGGCTGCGTGCCGAGGTGCCGCAGCGCGTGACCGTCCCCGGTGCCGACCTGGTCGTGGACGTCGCCGGCGGCGAGGAGATCCAGGTCGAGATCTCCACCAAGTTCCGGCCGGGCCGGATCGCCGAAGAGCTCGCCGAGGCCGGCCTGGAGGTGACCCGGACCTGGACCGACCCCGACGGCGACTTCGCCCTGACGCTGGCCCGCCGGCGCTGACGCGGGCCGCTGGCGTGATGGCACCTCGACGCCCTGGACCGCCGTGATGGCCGGCGAGATCGAGA
This sequence comes from Nocardioides coralli, assembly GCF_019880385.1. Lineage (NCBI taxonomy): Bacteria > Bacillati > Actinomycetota > Actinomycetes > Propionibacteriales > Nocardioidaceae > Nocardioides > Nocardioides coralli. Next base: position 149,367 of record NZ_CP082273.1, on the reverse strand, counting down.
CGGCCGTCGCGCCGGCGCGCGTCCGGCCACCGCGGCGCGACCGCGCGGCCAGCCGCGTCGTCCACGTGCGCATCATCGAGCAGGTGGCCGAGCTCGGCCGCCGCGACGGCGAGGTGCGGCGCGGGTCCCCGGAGGGCCTGCACGAGATGCGGGTCGCCTGCCGGCGGCTGCGCGGGGTGCTGGCGACGTACCGGCCGCTCGTCGACCGTTCGGTGACCGAGCCGCTGCGCGGGGAGCTCCGCTGGCTGGCACGCGGCCTCGGCGAGGCCCGCGACCTCGACGTCGTGCACGACCGGCTCCGGGGCCTGGTGGACGAGGAGCCCGAGGAGCTGGTCCTGGGCCCGGTCCGGCGCCGGATCGACCGCCACTTCGCCGAGCGCCACGAGGATGCGCACGCGCGGGTGCGCGAGGTGCTCGATTCCCCGCGGTACCGCTCCCTCCGGATCGGCCTCGACCAGCTCGCGGACGCACCTCCGTGGACCGAGGTGGCGACCCGCGACGCCCGCGACGTCCTCCCGGCGCGCCTGGCGAAGGAGCTGCAGCGGGTGCGGCGCCGGGTCGACCGGGCGAGCTCCACCGATGACCCGGTCGAGCACGACGCCGGCATCCATGCGGCCCGGCGAGCGACGAAGCGGCTGCGTTACGCCGCGGAGGCACTGGAACCGGCATGGGGCTCCGAGGCGAGCCGTCTCGTGGGGGCCGCCACGCGGATGACCTCGCGCCTCGGCACCCGGCAGGACTCGGTCGTCGCCCGGACCGAGCTGCTGACGCTGGCCCGCGCCGCCGCCGAGGAGGGGGAGAACGCCTTCACCTACGGGGTGCTCCACGCCGAGGAGACGCGCCGGGCCCGGCGCGTCGACGCCGAGGTCGAGGAGCTCCTCAGCCACGTCGAGCTGGCCGCGGAGCGGTTGGTGTGACCGCGTCGGCACCAGGGCCCGTGGCCCTCGCCCTCGACGCGGGCGGAGCGCGGTCGGCCTACCAGGTGGGCGCGCTGCAGGTGCTGCTGCCCGAGCTAGCGGCAGCCGACCAGCGCCCGACCCTGCTCGTCGGGACGAGTGCGGGCGCGCTGCTCACCGGCGCCCTCACCGCCACCGCCCACCTCGACGCCGAGGAGCAGGCGGCGCGCCTGCTCGACGTGCTCGGCCAGGCCACCAAGGACGCCGTGATGCAGCCGTTGTGGCGGCAGGTGCCGGTCGTGGCACTGCGCTACGCCTCCGAGACCCTGGGCGTCTCCCGGTTCCGCCTGCGCGGTCTGTTCGGGACCGGACCACTCGGGCGCACCCTGGGTGAGGCCATCGACTGGGACCAGCTGCACCGCAACGTCGCCGAGGCCAGGGTCGACGTCTCGGCAGTCGTCAGCACCTCGGTCCGCAGTGGTCGCGTCACCGTCTTCGCCGAGCGCTCGCCAGACGCCGCGCCGTTGCCCCGGCCGGCCGCGGGGCACCACCGCCGCTACGTCGACACCCGGCTCGACGTCGAGCACCTCATGGCCTCTGCCGCGATCCCCGCCCTGTTCCCCTCGGTGCGGGTGAGCGAGCCGCCCGAGGCGGCCGGCTGGTACGTCGACGGCGCGACCCGCAGGCGGGTCCCGCTCGCCCCTGCGGTCGAGCTCGGCGGTGCCCGCCTGGTGGCGATCGGCACGGGCAGCCTCCACCCACCGCTCGACGACCCGGAGCGCGACCGGGTCGAGGTCGACCTCGCCGACGGGGCCGCCACCCTGCTCGGCGCCGTCATGGACGACCCGCTGCGCCACGACCTGCGCCGGCTCGGCGAGGTCAACCAGTGGGCGGGCGACTCGGTGCTCGCCAGGCACCTCGACCAGCACCGCAGCGGCTCCGGTCGCGAGCCGCTCCGGGTCATCCCGTACGTCGCCGTCTCACCCAGCCGGAGCGAGGTGCTCGCCGACATCGCGATGGAGGTCTTCCGGTCCAACCACCGCTCGCTGCGCCGCACGCTCGGCGACCCGGACCTGCACCTGGTGCACCGGCTGCTGGGCAGCGACAGCCCGCTCCAGGGCGAGCTGCTGTCCTACCTGCTCTTCGACCCGGACTTCTTCGAGGCGGCCGCCGCGGTGGGGCGGCAGGACGCGGAGGCGTGGGTGGCGTCCCACCCCGACCTGTGGCGGACCGAGCCGCTGGCGAACGACGACGAGGCCGAGGGGGACTGAGCGCCCCCCACCGGCTCAGGCCGGGAGCGAGACCGTGAAGCGGGTGCCGGGTCCGCCGGGGTTGTCGTCGACCTCGAGGGTCCCACCGTGCCGCTCGACGGCGCGGGCGCAGATCGCGAGTCCGAGGCCGGTCCCGGTGAAGCGGGCGTCGCCCGAGTGGGCCCGGTGGAAGGGCTCGAAGATCCGGTCCCGGGAAGCAGCCGGGATGCCGACGCCGTTGTCGGTCACGGTCAGCCGCACGTGGCCGTTGGTGCGCTGTGCCCCCACGTCCACCCGTGGCTCGCGGCCGGGCGGGGTGTACTTCACGGCGTTCCCGATGAGGTTGGCGAAGAGCTGGCGCATCAGCACCGGGTCCGCCGTCACCGACCCGAGGTCGCGGTGGCTGATCCGGGTGCCGCGCTCGGGGTCGGCGGACGTCATCGTCTCCGCGAGCTGCTCCACGAGCCGGTCGAGGTCGACCGGTGCCGGGTTGATGTCCGAGGTCCGCGCCACGGAGTAGTCGAGGAGGTCACCGATGAGCTGGGTCCCGCGCCGGGTCGCCCGCTGGACGTGGCTGAGCGCCTTCCGGGTACCGGCCCGGTCCTCCGGGTCGAGGTCGTCCAGCGCGTCGGCGAGCACGTGCGTCCAGCCCTCGATGGCGGTGATGGGGTTCTGCAGGTCGTGGGCGACGACACCCGCGAAGTTCTCCAGCTGGGTGGTGCGCTCGTGCTCGTCGGTGACGTCGCGGAACAGCACGACGGCGCGGTCGTGGGTGCGACCGTCCGGGCCGAGCAGCGGCACGGCGGTGAACGACCACACCCGGTCCTCGCCGGAGCGCGGGTCGTCCATGAGCAGGCGCAGGTCGCGGACCGTACGACCCGCGAGGGCCTGGGCCGCCGGCCGGTCCTCCGCGGGGACGGGTTCCCCGTCGAGCCGTCGCAGGTGCACCTCCCGGAGGTTGTCGAAGTAGCGCCCCACGTCCTCGCCCAGCATCTGCTGGGCGGCGCGGTTGGCCCGGACGGGGCGTCCGTCCGCCCGCATCACGACCAGACCCTCGGGGATGGTGTCGGTGATGGTCTCCAGGTCCACCGCCCGCTCCCGGGCGTGCCGCTCCGAGGCGGTCAGCCGCGCGGAGAGCGCGTCCCGCTCGGCGATGACGAGCGCCACCAGCAGGGCCAGCGCCACCGTCAGCACCATGAAGGACTGCAGGGTGAAGGCCTGTCGTCCCGGGTCGACGATCTCGCCGATGGGGCCCCCGTCCGTGACCAGGACCAGCACGAGGGTGGCCACCGCCAGCATGGAGCCGTGGAGCCCGGCGAGCAGTGGCGGGAAGCGGAGCCCCGCCCACGCCACCAGGGCGAAGGGCAGGAAGGTCAGGGGCAGCCCCCCACCGGGACCGAAGACCCACCACTCGACTGCGACGGTGAGCACGAGCAGGGTGGCCAGCTCGGCCCGACGGCTCGTCCAGAGCCACTGTGCGAGCTCGCGCTGGCTGCCGCCCTCGCCCATGAAGACCGGGCAGGCGAGCAGCGGGAAGGCGATGACGACCGCGGCCGCACCGTTGCGCGTGATCCAGCTCAGCCAGGCGACCCAGCCGGGCTCGCCCCCGAGCAGGGCGACGCCCACCATGCCGACCGCCCCGGAGGCCATCGAACCCGCGGCCACGGCCAGCAGCAGCTGCACCAGCGAGCCGGCGGAGTTCAGGCGCGACCACGGCGGCAGGTGCCACCGTCGCCGCCACGGGGCGTCGGGCAGTCGCAGCAGGAGCCGGGGCAGCAGCACCATCACGACGTTGGCCACGCCGAGAACGGTTCCCGGGAGCCACGCGGTCCCGGTGACGGAGTTGCCGACCGTCGCGATGACGAAGATCGCGACGAGGCACGCGACGAGATCGGCGCGGCTACGGCAGATCAGGGCCCAGAGGAGGCCGACGCCGGCCGCCGGCCAGAAGAAGGCGAGACCGGTCTCGGGCTGCAGCGAGAGCCGGCCGAGCGCGATGCAGCCGGCGTAGAGCACCGCGTAGGTCGCCAGCTGGCGCACGTCGAGGGTGCGCAGGTCGAGGTGGCGCCGGACAGGGGCACGACGTCCGGGCGGCACGTCGCTGTCGCGGTCTCCGACCTCGCGCGCAGCCGTCGCGTCCAGCACCGAGCTGCTCCTGTCTTCCGCATCCGGGGGGTGTCGGTCCATCACACGAGCAGCGGTGCACCGACTCTTGCGTCCGACCATTCTCGCACCGATTCACGCTCGATTCACGCGCAGTGAAGGAACATCCCTGATGCGTCGGCCCCGCGACCGACCCGGTCCGGAGAGTCGAGAGGACCGCAGCCACCTGACGGTGCCTGCGGTCCTGTCCTGCGCGCCTGTAGGGATTCGAACCCCAAACCTTCTGATCCGTAGTCAGATGCTCTATCCGTTGAGCTACAGGCGCCCGCCGCCCGGACCCGCCGGACGACTGGACGAGGATAGCCGACCGCGAGGAGCGAGCCGAATCCGCGTCACGCAGGTTCGCGGGCGGCGACGAGGGTGCGGAGGTAGCCGGCGAAGCCGTCGGGCGCCCGGCCCTGGACCCGCCCCGAGGTGACCACGGGGTGGCCGCCCCCGGCGACCGCGACGCCGAGGGAGCGGAGGTCGGCCACCAGCGCCACGTCCTCCCCCGTGGGGATCGGGCGGAACCCGCCCACGGCCCGGTACGCCGAGAGCCGGACGCCGAGGTTGGCGCCGTGGACGTGGTGCCCGACGCGGGTGTGGGCGGCCAGCCACGCGCCGAGCACCTCGTCGGGCAGGTCCGCCGGGTCCGGCCGGACCCCACCCACCAGCACGTCGTGGGCCAGTGAGGCCGCCAGGTGGTCCAGGAGCCAGCCTCGCGGCACGACGCTGTCGGCGTCCGTCGTGGCCAGCCAGGTGGCGGCCGGATCGGCCCCCGCCCCGGCGGCCTCCACCCCGACCGCCCGTGCCACGCCCACGTTGCGCGCCGCGCACTCCACCACCGTGACCCCGGCGCGTGCCGCCACGGCCGCACTACTGTCGCCGCACGCGTCGAGCACCACCACGACCCTGACGTCGGGGCCTTGCGGGCCGAGCGCGTCGACGGCCGCCCGGACGTGGGTCAGGCACCGACCCAGCAGCACGGCCTCGTCGTGGGCGGGGACCACCACGTTGATCCTGTCGATGCCGCGCGTCACGAGGTCGGCTCCGGCATCCGCGACGACGGTCCGAGCAGCAGGATCTCCACGTCGTCGTCCCGGTACGCCGCCAGCCGCGGCCACCCCACGCCCGCCTCGAACGCGGCGTGGACGTCGCCACCGTCGAGGAGCCATCCCGCCACCGGGTGGCGCCAGTGGCACAGCACGACGACGCCGTCGTCGGCCAGGCAGGCGTCGACCTCGACGACCAGCCGCTCGAGGTCGCGCGGGCTCAGGAAGTAGCCGACCTCGCTGACCACGACGAGGTCGAACCGACCCGGTGGCCACTCCCGGGGGAGTGCGCGCAGCTCCACGTCGACGTGGGCCAGTCCCTCCAGGCGGGCACGCGCGGTCCGGACCGCGGCGGGGCTGCTGTCGACCGCGAGGACGTGGGAGCAGCGGTCGGCGAGGGCCTCGGTCAGCACGCCGGTCGAGCACCCGATGTCGAGCGCCCGCCCGTGCTCGCGGTCGGGGAGCATCGCCAGCACCAGCTGCCGCTTGCGCTCCTCGTACCAGCGGGTGGGCGCACCCCAGGGCTCCGGACGCTCCCGGTGGAGCCGGTCCAGGGCGGCGTCGACGCCCGGCTCCTCGACGAAGAGCTCCTGCGGGCACAGGAAGTGGGCGAGCAGGTCGGGCCCGAGAAGGGGCTCGTCACCCTCCTGCACCGACAGACCGCGGACCTGGCTGCGGTGCGAGGCGATCGCCCGGTCCTTCGCGGCCAGCGCGTCGGGCGGGAGGGACACCCGGCGCATGGTCGACCACGGCGCGTCGTCCGGCCGACCCCAGTGCCAGAACCACACGGGGTACTCCAGCAGCCGTGCCCCGGTCCGCGCCGCGGCCGCCGCCGCGGCCCGCCCGGCTGCTTCGTGGTCCGGGTGCCCGTCGCGGCGCCACGGCGCGAGCAGGAGCACCCCGCGGCCGTCGCCCACGAGGCGGCAGAGGTCGGCGACGCAGCGGTCCTCGGCCGCCGCGACCTCGCCGTCGGGCAGTCCCCGGCGGACCAGGGCGATCTCGGCGCCCAGCCGGTCGAGGGCCTCCCGGCACTCCGCGAGCCGCACCTCGGCCAGGGCGGAAGGGGCGTGCGTGGGCGAGGCGGGGTGACTGGCCTCGCCGTCGGTGAGCAGCACGACCGACAGGCGGGGCCGCACGTCCTCCGGCATCACCGCCAGCTGCGCCAGCAGCCCACCGGCGCCCATGGTCTCGTCATCGGGGTGGGCGGCGACGACGACGACGTGCCGAAGCCGCCCCCCGTCGGCGTCGACGAGGTCCAGCTCGGCCACCCGGCCGCGGTCGGGGTGGTGCCACCAACGCTGGGCGGGGGTGCCGGGGGCGTCGTGACGGAAGGCCGGTGCGGTCACCACGGCGCCCGGCCCTCCTCCAGCTCGCGACCGAGCGCCGCCAGGTCCCGCTCGGCGTGGTGCTGACGCAAGTAGAGCCGCAGGTCCGCCAGCCGGGCGGCGTACTCGGGCTCGGAGACCTGCGGCCCCGGTCCGAGCTCGTGCTCGGCTGCGGCCAGCACGGCCTCGCACGTGTCCGCGACGACGGCACGCACACGCAAGGCCAGGACTGCCCCCGCCGCACCGGAGGCCCGCCCCGCGTCGACGTCGCCCGCTGCCGAGGCCAGGACGGCGGCACCGGCCGCGAGGTGCCGGTCGATCTCACCGAGGTGGAGGTGCGACAGCTGGTCGCGCGGCCGGCGCCGCGGCGCGGCCACCCGTCGGGCGAGCCCGACCGCGCCGCCGTACCAGACGGCGGCCACGCCGATGCCGCCCCAGGCGAAGCCGTCGCGCGTGAGGTACCACCCGGGGGGCCCGACGGGCTGCGCGGGCACGTCGTCGAGGGCGACCGGGAGGCTGACCACCTCAGGCAGCCCGCGCGCACACCAGGCGTCATCACCGTCGACCCGCACCCCCGGGGCGTGCAGGTCGACCGCGAAGAGACCGCGGCGCTCCTCGTCGACCCAGGCCGTCACCAGGGCCCGGTCGAGCCTGCCCGCCAGCGAGCACCACGGCTTGGTGCCCGAGAGCCGCCAGCCACCGTCGTGGGCGCTGGCCTCCAGCCGCACCCCGGGGCCCTCCGCGGCGAAGACACCCCAGCGCGATCCGCCGGGGCCCGGGACGTCGTGGCCGGCGCCCGCCGCCTCGACGAGGATGTTGCGAGCGTCGAGGTGCGGCTCCACCGCCCGCGCCAGCTGCAGGTCCGCCGCACCCAGGGAGGCCAGCACCTCCCAGAGCACCGCGGTCGCGCCCTCGCCGGGGGTCGGGCAGAGCTCGGCGATGCGCGGCGCGAGCTCGAGTCCCTGCTCGACGGGACCCGGGGTCCCGGCCGCGGCAGTCGCGACGAGGTCGACGACGTGAGGGGGCGTCGGGTCACCGGTGGCCGGCCACAGCGTCACGGCGCTCGAGGGCACGCGACCCTCCTCCTCGTCGTCGTCAGCTCGTCCTCATGAAGCAGGGCGCCCCACCGAGTCGGGACTGCGTGAGCCCCGGGGACGCCCTGCTCGACGGTCACAGACCGCCAACCTCCACTCCAACAGGCTTGCCGGCTCCGCACCACACCCGAAGGTGTGTTCCACCGGGCGCGCGTGTTGCGACGCTGCCTATGCTCCGGCCCATGGGTGAGGGACCCGTGCGGGTGGCGGTCGTCAACGACTACGAGATCGTGGTCGTGGGCATCGCCGGCGTGCTCGCGCCGTACGCCGAGCGGGTGGCCGTCGTCGAGCTCGACAGCGGCCTGCCCGTCGCCACCGAGGTCGACCTCGTCCTCTACGACTCCTTCGGCCAACCGCAGGGCGAGGCCCTCGACGTCAGGTCGATCCTCGGCAGCTCGGGTGCGCGACTCGTCGTCTTCAGCTGGAACACCCAGCCGGAGCTGGTGGAGCAGTCGATGCGGGCCGGCGCCTCCGGCTACGTCTCCAAGGGCGTCTCGGGTGCCGAGCTCGTGGCGGCCCTCGAGCGGGTGCACGCAGGGGAGACGGTGACACCACAGGCAGAGGCGGACAGCGACGGAGCGTTCGGCCACTGGCCGGGTGACGCCGAAGGTCTCAGCCCCCGCGAGGCGGAGGTGCTCGCCCTGCTGTGCCAGGGCCTGAGCAACCAGGAGATCGGGGAGCGGGCGTTCCTCGGGCTCAACACCGTGAAGAGCTACCTGCGGACGCTCTACCGCAAGATCGACGCCGACAGCCGTACCCGAGCGGTGCTGTGGGGCATCGACCACGGGTTCCGGCCCGACCGGGTCCGCCATCGCGTGGAGCGGGACCGACCGGAGCACTGAGACCTGGGTCACAGCGCGTAGATCGATCCAATATGCGGACCCCGCGGGCGCGGTTAGCCTCCCGGCATCCCGTTGGCCCGACGACGACGCCGGCCGACGCCACCTGCGCCCGCGGGTCTCCCGGCCCGCTGCGCCTCGCACCTCGACCACGGAGGTCCGGTATGACCACGACCGCTGACACCTCGCTCGCCGACGCGCCCACCACGCACCAGGGCATCCTCGACTTCGTCGCCGAGGTGGCCGAGCTCACCCAGCCCGACCGGCTCCACTGGTGCACGGGCTCCGACGAGGAGTGGGACGAGCTCACCCGTGCGCTCGAGGCCACCGGCACCTTCACACGTCTCGACCCCACGCGGAAGCCCAACAGCTTCCACGCAGCCTCCGACCCCACCGACGTCGCGCGGGTCGAGGACCGCACCTACATCTGCTCGGTCGACGAGAAGGACTGCGGGCCCACCAACAACTGGATGGACCCCGAGCAGATGAAGGACATCATGCGCGGGCTCTACGCCGGCTGCATGCGGGGACGCACCATGTACGTCATCCCCTTCGTGATGGGCCACCTCGAGGCGGAGCGGCCGATGTTCGGCGTCGAGGTCACCGACTCGGCCTACGTCACCGTCAGCATGCGCGTCATGGCCCGGATGGGCACGCACGTCCTGGAGCGGATGACCGAGCTCGACGCGGACTTCGTGCCGGCGATCCACTCGGTCGGCATGCCGCTCGAGGAGGGCCAGGCCGACGTCGCGTGGCCCTGCAACGACACCAAGTACATCGTGCAGTTCCCCGAGGAGCGCGCGATCTGGTCCTTCGGCTCGGGCTACGGCGGCAACGCCCTGCTCGGTAAGAAGTGCTACGCGCTGCGCATCGCCAGCGTCATGGCCCGCGACGAGGGCTGGCTCGCCGAGCACATGCTGATCCTCAAGCTCACCTCGCCCGAGGGCGTCGTGAAGTACGTCGCCGCCGCCTTCCCGTCCGCGTGCGGCAAGACCAACCTCGCGATGCTCCAGCCGACCATCCCCGGCTGGAAGGTCGAGACGCTCGGCGACGACATCGCCTGGATGCGGATCGGTGAGGACGGGCGACTGTGGGCGGTCAACCCGGAGTACGGCTTCTTCGGCGTCGCCCCCGGCACCAACGAGCACACCAACCCCAACGCCATGCGGACCATCAACAAGGGCAACTCGGTCTTCACCAACGTGGCGCTGACCGAGGACGGCGACGTGTGGTGGGAGGGGCTGGAGAACCCGCCGGCGCGCGCCACCAGCTGGAAGGGCCAGCCCTGGACGCCCGACAGCGAGGAGCTCTCCAGCCACCCCAACAGCCGCTACTGCACGCCGATCACGCAGTGCGACATCCTCGCGCCGGAGTACGACGACCCGCGCGGTGTCCCGATCGACGCGATCCTCTTCGGCGGCCGCCGCAAGACCACGGTGCCGCTGGTCTTCGAGGCCCGCGACTGGACCCACGGCACCTTCCTCGGCGCGACCCTCTCGAGCGAGACCACCGCGGCGGCCGTCGGCCAGGTCGGGGTCGTCCGCCGCGACCCGATGGCGATGCTGCCCTTCATCGGCTACCACGCCGGCGATTACTTCAACCACTGGATCACCATGGGCAAGGAGAACGACGCCGCCAAGCTGCCGCGGATCTTCTACGTCAACTGGTTCCGGCGCGACGACGACGGCGGGTTCCTGTGGCCCGGCTTCGGTGAGAACAGCCGCGTCCTCAAGTGGGTCGTGGAGCGGATCGACGGCCAGGCCGCCGCGGTCGAGACCCCCGTCGGCCACGTGCCGGCTCCCGGCGCCCTCGACACCGAGGGGCTCGACCTCGACGCGGACCGGCTGGCCCGTGCGCTCCAGGTCGACGTCGAGGAGTGGCGTGCCGAGGTGCCCCAGATCCAGGAGTGGTTCGAGACCTTCGGCGAGCAGCTGCCCGCGGTGCTCTGGACCGAGCTCGACGGCCTCAAGGCGCGCCTGGGCCTCTGATCTGACCCCGACCAGCGGCCCCGTCCCCCGAGGACGGGGCCGCTGGCGTCTCGCCATGTGGGAGTCTGAGCCGGCAGAGGGGGCCCGGCAGAGGGGGAGGGAGAGAGGCAGGACGTGCGTCAGCTGGAACCAGAGGACCGCGCGCTGTTCGAGTCGGCGGCGACGGCTCTCTACGAGGACATCGTCGCCGCGGGCGGGATCGAGTCCCACGACCCACGGCTCGCGGAGGGGTCGAAGGAGCGCGCGGCGTTCGACCTGCTCCTGGAGATCGGCCTGCTGACGCAGCAGCCAGACCAGGAGCGGTACGTCGCGATCGACCCGGCCTCGGTCCAGTCGCGGATCGTCTCGCCCCTCACCCAGCAGGGCACCCGGCTGCTGCAGGAGTCCTCCGGCTGGGCCGCGGCGTTCGGCCCGCTCGCCCAGGCGTGGCGCAGGGCCCCGACCGAGACGCAGGGCCCCTTCACGATGCTGCACGGGAGTGCCATCGACCCCTTCATCGCCGGCCTCGTGGCCGAGTGCGAGGAGGAGATGCTCACCGCCCAGCCGCAGGCGGGCCGTGACGCGCCGACCCTGGCGGCGGCCGCCGAGCGCGACACCGCGATGCTCGAGCGCGGGACCCGGATGCGCACGCTCTACCAGCACAGCGCGCGACGCAGCTCGATCACCCACAAGTACGTCGCCGCGGTGACGGCCCGGGGTGCCGAGGTCCGCACGCTCGACGAGTTCTTCAACCGGATGATCGCCATCGACCACCGGGTGGTGGTGATCCCCGGCAAGGCCGAGGACCTGACGACCGCCATCGTGATCCGGGAGCCCTCGATCGTCGATTACCTCGTGGACGTCTTCGAGCGGGCGTGGGAGCGCGGCCGCCCGTTCACGAACCGCGAGGAAGGCATGCTCAAGGACATCGCTGCCGAGCAGCGGGCGATGACGATCCGGATGCTCATCGAGGGGCACGCCGACCCGGTGAGCGCCAAGCGGCTCGGCGTCAGTCCCCGCACGTACGCCGGCTACGTCGCCGACCTCAAGCGGGAGTACGAGGCCGAGACGCGCTTCCAGCTCGGCTACACGATGGGTCGGCGCGGCATCAGCGGCGGGAAGGACGACCCGGCCCCGCCGCACGGCTCGTCGGGGGGCTCGTCGGAGGGCTCCTAGGAGATGCAGACACAGCACGAGGGCAGTGACCAGGTCACTGCCCTCGTGCTGTGGTGAGACGGCCGAGGGGGGTTCGGCACCGGGATCGCGGCTGGGGGGCTACGCGTTCCCCGTCTCAGGTCGGGTTGCCGGGGTCGTCAGTCGATGGCGATGGCGCAGCCGCCGCACCCCCAGCTGCTGTCACGTGCGGTGGCGGGGCCCCCGAGAAGACCCACACCCAGCACAGCCGTCGTCAGGACAATGGCGAGCTTCTTGGCGATCTTCATGTCTCCGTCTCCACCTACGTCGTCGAACAGTCGTCGGAAGTTCCAACGAGGCAAGTCTGGTGGGAGGTACGGGTGGCGCGACAGCGGTTGCCTGGCTCAGAAACGTGCAGTGCACGAACCTGCAGTCGGCCACCCGCCGGAAGAACGTCGGTCCCCTCCCGCAGAGACCGGAAGGGGACCGACGAAGACTGGCGGAGGCGGCGGGATTTGAACCCGCGAGAGGGGTTTGCCCTCAACCCGCTTAGCAGGCGGGCGCCATAGACCGGACTAGGCGACGCCTCCACACGGCACGACGGAGCGCGACCGCGGGGTCAGGCTACTAGGCGCTGCCGGGAGGGGCCGAATCGGGCGATCGGCTCACAGCGGGCGCAGGCCCTCGGCGTCCTTGAGGCGTTGTCGCACCTCGGCCACGAAGGCGTTGCGGTCAGCGGCCAGGACCGCGACGGGGATGCTGGTGGCGCGCCCGTCCTTGAGCCGCAGCACCACGCAGTCGACCCCGCGGACGTCCGCGGTCACCGCGTCGCCCACCTCCAGCCACGCGGCGTCCCTCACACCCGCACCCCGGACCATCCGGACCCGGTATCCCCGCTCGTCGAGCACCACGACCCGGAGGCCCCGCAGCAACCACCACGCGGCCACCAGACCCAGCGCCACGCCGCCGATCGCGGCCACGAGGATCACCGCCGGTGGCCACGCGAGTGCGCTCGCGAGCACGGTGAGGGCCACGACCGCCGCGGCGAGCACGACCAGGAGCAGTCCCAGCAACCGGGCAGCCACCGCGGGGGCGAGGCGGTATCCGGACGACATGGTCCGATTGTCCCGAATCACCGAAACCGCCGGACCCCCGGGTCTTGTCGCCGACCTCGCCGCGGGGCGACACTCGAACCCCTGCCGGAAACCCTGCCGGAACCGCCGGAGGTCGCCATGCCCGCGACGCTGCAGCAGCTCCAGAGCCGCCTCTCGGACGCACGCAACCCTGCCGCTTGGCGGTGGCAGGCCCGACGCACGCTCGGGGACGTCCGCGACCTCCTGACCGCAGAGTCGCAGGCCTCCGACGACGGCTGGCTGGCCGCCCGCGGAGCGGGGATGCTCCGCGAGCGCGACGCCCTCCTCGAGCGGCTGGCCGCGCTGGGTCCCCGGGTGTTCCGCGAGCCCGGTCTCGAGGGCGTGCGTGCCGACGTACGCCGGTTGCTGGTGGACGTCGAGCACCACCTGCAGCGGCGCCGCGACCTGGTCTGGGACGAGGTGGAGCTGGAGCTCGGCGGGTCGGAGTAGCACCCGACCCCGCCCGTACACTCCTGCGTGTCGCCTGCGGGCGGCTCGGAGGGGTGCCGGAGTGGCCTATCGGAACCGCCTTGAAAGCGGTCGCTGGCAGTGATGTCAGCCGCGGGTTCGAATCCCGCCCCCTCTGCTCGAGCGCCGGGACCGAGCCTGCGAGGTCCCGCAGCGCGAGAGGGTTGAGGAGCGCCGAGTGGCACCCGAGCGCAGCGAGGGAGGCAGTAGCGCGTCTCGAAACACCAGAGCGCCGCGGCAGCGCCTGCGAGGCCGCGACCCGCTGCTCGACGCCGGACTCAGGTCGTGACGGTGACCAGGGCGTCGCCCTCCTGGACGACGTCGCCGGGGCTGACCCAGACGCCGCTGATGGTGCCGCCGCGCTCGAGGATGACGGGGATCTCCATCTTCATCGACTCGAGCAGCACGACGGTGTCGCCCGGGGCGACGCTGTCGCCGGTGGCGACGTCGACGCTCATCACGTTCGCCACCATCTCCGCGACGATCTCGATCTCCTGGGAGCGGGCCATGGTGGCGACCGTATCCGTTACCCGTCCGTACGCCGCATCGACCCCGACGGGCGTGGGGAACCGGTCAGAGCAGGGCCTCGACGCGCGAGGGTTCAGGGCGTACGGCCGAGGACGACTCGGCCCGCCGGCCCCGGCGCCCGCGGTTGCCGGTGAGCGCGAGGTCGACCAGCACCAGCACCGCTCCCAGCACCAGGCCGACCACGACGCCGTAGCCCAGGCCGAGTGCCGCGGCCGCCCGCGACGGCTCGGGGTCGAGCAACGCCTGCGCGACCGGGACGGTCGCCCCGACCCCGAAGGCGCACACCCACCAGCCCTGGCGGCGCCGGGCGCGCATGTGGGTGCCCCACACCAGGGCGGGAACGCCCAGCAGCGCCACGATGGGTCGCGGCGAGGCACCGATCAGGGCGCGTACCCGGTCGACGCCGTCGAAGAGCCACTCGACGAGCACCGGTGTCCCGTAACGGCGCAGGAGCTCGGCGTACGCGAGGGTGAGGGCGAGGACGACCGCGCCGAAGACGACGATGACCACCCCGCGGCGGCCGAGGCCGTGGAGGCCCGCCCCGAGCCGGTAGATCAGGCCGAAGGCCCCGAGGAGCGCGAGGCCCAGGGTCGTGTACTGGAAGCGCAGCGGGTCGACGTCGGGCGCCAGCCCCACCGTCGCGAGGCCGCCGACGGCGGCGATCAGGGTCGCCACCACCACCTCACGCACCGTGTGGCGCAGTCCTACGGCGGGCACGGTCGCGACCACCGCCAGCACGGCCGCGACCACGCACGTCATGACGGCCGCCCCGTTGCGGAGCAACCCGTTGTCGAGGACCAGCACCGCGACCGCGACGCCCAGGGTGAGCAGGCCGAAGACGGCCGGGCGGCCACCGGTCCGCGCTGCCAGCGCCCACACGTACGTCGTGGCCACAGCCACCGCGCCGAGCTGGGGCACCCACGGTGCGTCGAGGTCGAGCACCAGTCCTGCGGCGAGGTCGACCTCAGTGCGAGGCAGCACGTCGAAGAGCCCGACGACCAGCAGGCCGGTCCCGAGCAGGGTGATCAGCAGCCACAGAGCCGCCAGCAGGCGCAGCACCACGCGCGACCGCGCGGGAACCACGGCGGGCTCGGGGGCGGTGCTGGGCGGGACCAGCAGTGCGGTGTCAGCGGTCTCCTCGACCGGCTCGGCCCGCAGCGCCGGTGCGGGTGGCGGCGGGGCCTCCGCGCGCTGCGTCCCCCGCTGCGGGGACCGGTCAGGCGGCGGCGTGACCGGCGCGGACGCAGAGCCGGCCCGGCCGTCGACCCCGACCTGGCGCCGGGCCCCGGGTTGCTGCTCCCGGCGGCGCGACCACGGACGCGCCGGTTCGGCGCGTCGGCGGGGCGTTGTCCGGGCCACGGGGTCGAAGGCTACCGCCGCCGGTTGGCGAGCGAGGGGTTGGTCCGGCGGGCCTCGACGAGCACCTCGCGCTCGAGGGTCGCGGTCAGGACCGCCGGCTCCTCGCCCGCCTCCGCGATCACGTCACCGAGCGGGTCCACGACCATCGAGTGGCCGGTGTAGCGCGGCGCGGGCTGACCGACGGCGACGACGTAGACCGTGTTCTCGATGGCCCGCGCCCGCACCAGGGTGCGCCAGTGGTCGACCTTCCGCTCCCCGGCGACCCAGGCGGCGGGGATCACGAGCACCTCAGCGCCGGCGTCGACCAGGGCCCGGGACTGCTCGGGGAACCGCAGGTCGTAGCAGGTCATCAGGCCGACGGCCAGACCCCCGAGCTCGACCACCGGCGCAGAGATCGGGCCGGCGGTCAGCCGGTCGGACTCGCGGTAGCCGAAGGAGTCGTAGAGGTGGACCTTGCGGTAGTCGGCGCGCGCGCGGCCACGGAGGACGAGGGTGTTGAAGGGCCGCTGGAGGTCCTCGGAGGTCTCGAAGAGCCCTGCCAGCAGGGTGGCGTCCCGCGCCTGCGCCACCCGCTCCAGCTCGGTCGCGAACGGCCCGTCGAGCGGCTCCGCGAACCCGCTCACGTCGGAGCCGGGCTTGCCGAAGTCGCGGGCGAACGCTTCCGGGAACACCGTCAGGTCGACCCCCTCCGGGGTGAGCTCCTCCAGCAGGTCGCGGTTGTCGGCCGGCTCCAGCCCGGAGGCGTGCTGGACCAGGGCCACGCGCAGTCGTCCGTCCACGCCCCCAGCCTGCCACCCGCGGATCCGCCGTCGATGGCTGGGAGACTGCACGCGTGGACCTCGCGGCAGTGATCCTCGCCGGCGGCACCGCCGCGCGCCTCGACGGAGCCGACAAGGCGTCCATCGAGTACGCCGGCACGACGTTCCTCGAGCGGGCGCTGGCGGCGACCGGCGCTGCCGGCGAGGTCGTGGTCGTCGGGGCGCCGGTGCCGACCAGCCGACCGGCGACGTTCGTGCGTGAGGACCCGCCGCTGGGCGGTCCGGTGGCGGGTCTCGCGGCCGGCCGCGCCGCCCTCGCCCACGACCCCGGTCTCCTGCTGGTGCTTGCGGTCGACATGCCGCGGGTCACGGCGGCGACCTTCGACCGGCTGCTGGCGGCCCTGCCCGGGCACGACGGCGCCGTGCTCTGCGACGCGGACGGCCGCCGCCAGCTCGCCCTCGCGCTGGCGGCAGGTGGGCTGGACCGGGCGCTGCCGCAGGACCCCCACGGCTTCCCGCTCCACCGGCTGCTGTCGGAGCTGGACCTCGTCGACGTACCGGCACGGAACGCGGAGGCGCAGGACGTGGACACCTGGCAGGATCTTGCGCGAATGTTGGATCCGTGAACCTGCACGACTGGATCGACGAGCTGTGCGACGCGCTCGACGTCGAGGCTGAGGTCGACGAGGCCCTGGTGCTCGACCTGGCACGGTCGGCAGCCCACAACGTGACCAAGGTGGCCGCGCCCATCACGACCTACCTGCTCGGCTACGCCGCCGGCCTGCAAGGAGCTGACCCGGAGGACGTCGAGGACCTCGCGGCCCGCGCCCAGGTGCTGGCCGACGGGTGGGACCGGCCCGCTGATGCCCCCGACCCCGACGACATCGACGACGAGGTCCCCGACGACAGCGCGGTCGACCACAGCCACGACTCCTTCGACGAGGAAGAGTGAGGGCGGTCGTCACGTCCGGGTCCGGGGGCCCGGAGGTCCTCGCGCTCGCCGACGTGCCCGACCTCGAGCCCGGCGCCGGCGAGGTGCTGCTCGAGGTCGCTGCCACCGCGGTCAACCGCGCTGACCTGCTGCAGCGGCAGGGTCACTACCCGCCGCCGCCCGGGGCGTCGGAGACGATCGGCCTCGAGTGCAGCGGCACGGTGGCCGCCCTGGGCGAGGACGTCGAGGGCTGGCAGGTCGGCGACGCCGCCTGCGCCCTGCTCGCCGGGGGTGGGTACGCCGAGCAGGTGGTCGTCCCCGCCGGCCAGCTGATGCCGGTGCCGGCCGGGATCGACCTGGTCACGGCGGCCGCCCTCCCGGAGGTCGCGTGCACCGTCTGGTCCAACGTGTTCATGGTGGCCGGCCTCCGGCCCGGTGAGCAGTTCCTCGTCCACGGCGGAGCCGGCGGGATCGGAACCCTCGCGATCCAGCTCGCTTCCGCAGTCGGTGCGCGGGTGCTCACCACCGCCGGGTCGCCGGAGAAGCTCGAGCGCTGCGCCGAGCTCGGCGCCGACGTGCTGATCAACTACCGCGAGGACGACTTCGTCGACGTCGTACGACGCGAGACCGACGGTCACGGCGCCGACGTGGTCCTCGACAACATGGGCGCGAAGTACCTCGGCCGCAACCTCGACGCCCTCGCCACCGAGGGTCGGCTCGTGATCATCGGCATGCAGGGCGGCACGAAGGGCGAGCTCGACATCGCGAAGCTGCTGCGCAAGCGAGGCGCCGTCATCGCCACGTCGCTGCGCCCCCGGCCGCCGGCGGACAAGGCCGCCATCTGCGCCGCCGTCGTCGAGCACGTCTGGCCGCTGGTCGCCGAGGGCCGGGTCCGGCCGGTCGTCCACGCCACCCTGCCGCTGGAGGAGGTCACCCGCGCGCACGAGCTGATGGAGGCCGGCGACAACGTGGGCAAGATCCTGCTCTCGGTCCGACCGTAGGGTGGGGGCATGAGCCAGTCCTCCGAGAACGAGCAGCACGTCGTCGTCGTCGGTCCTGACGGGCAACCGGTCGGGTCGGTGCCGGCCAGCATGGTCGCCGCGGCCGCGGCCGGCGCCGCCGGCGGCGGCGAGGGCGACGACGAGGGTGAACGAGGCGTCGCCGACCTCGTGGAGCAGCCGGCCAAGGTGATGCGGATCGGCAGCATGATCCGCCAGCTGCTCGACGAGGTGAAGGCCGCCCCGCTCGACGAGGCGAGCCGCAACCGGCTCAAGGAGATCCACCGTTCCTCGATCAAGGAGCTCGAGAGCGGGCTGGCCCCCGAGCTGGTCGAGGAGCTCGAGCGACTCTCCCTGCCGTTCACCGAGGACGGCACGCCGTCGGAGGGCGAGCTGCGGATCGCCCAGGCGCAGCTGGTCGGGTGGCTCGAGGGGCTCTTCCACGGCATCCAGACCGCGATCTACGCCCAGCAGGTCGCCGCGCGCGCCCAGCTGGAGCAGATGCGTCGCCAGCTGCCCCCCGGCGTCAGCGCCGGCACCCCCGGCGAGGAGGGCGAGGGGCCCGACGGTCCCAAGCCGGGCCAGTCCGGCATGTACCTCTGAGGCTGGTTGTCAGGGAATGCTGCAGGTTGTCGGGCGTTGCAACGCCTGACAACGTGCGGTTTCCCCGGCCGACCGGGGAAACCGCAGCCCCGTCAGCGGCGCCGGCCGAAGACGAGCAGCCCCAGCAGCCCGGCCAGCACCAGCGCGGCGCCGGGGGCGGCGAGCCGGGTGAGGTCGGGCGGGGCGGTGTCGTCGACGCCCGTGAACTCCACCTCCGGCGGCTCGCCCGGCGGGGGCGTCTCCCGCGGCAGCGGGTTGCCCTCGCCGAGCACGCCCTCGACCTGCTGGACGTAGGGGGGCGTCGCCCGACCGGTGCCGTCACAGCTGTCGGTGACCAGGGTGGTGCGGCTCTCGCGGCCGAACACCAGGTAGGACCGGTCGGCCTGCAGCGCACCGAGCCCGCAGTCGGCGGCCTGGCGCGGGCTCTCGACCACCACCGGGGTCTCGGCCACCCGGCCGCGGTAGATCCGGCTCACGTCGAAGGAGTAGCGGCGCGTCTGCCCGGAGACCGACTGCTGCTCCAGCGTGCCGCGGAAGACCACGTCGGCACGGTTGGCGGCCTCGCGGACGCTGGCGTCCTGGCAGGTGCAGGCAGCCGACGCCGGGGACGGCACCAGCACCGGCGCGGTGCAGGCGAGCAGCACGGCAGGCAGCAGTCGTGGGAGGCGCGACACGCGCACATCGTCACAGATCACGGTTCGTAGAGGCCAGCCAGCACCCGTGCGACCCCGTCCTCGTCGTGGTCGGGAGCCACGTGGTCGGCGGCGGCGAGGACGGACGGGTGGGCGTTCGCCATCGCGTACGCCGTGCCGGCCCACTCCAGCATCGGTAGGTCGTTCGGCATGTCGCCGAAGGCCACCACGTCGAGGCGGTCGACCCCGAGCCGGTCGCAGACCTGGGCCAGCGTCGAGGCCTTGGTGACGCCGGGGGCGCTCATCTCCAGCAGCGACCCGGTCGAGGACCAGGTGACCACGAGCCGGTCGCCGACGGCCTCCTGCGCGGCGTCCCAGAACTCCTGGGGTCCCAGCCGCTCGTGCCGGGCGAGCAGCTTCAGCGCCGGCGCGTCGAAGATGTCGGCCAGCGGGCCGCGCGGGCTGCCCTCGGGCAGCCGGTGGCGCTCGAGGAACCCCGGCTCCAGGGCGATCCCGGCGAGGGTTTCCACGGCGAAGGACGTGTCAGGGATGGCGCTCCGGATCAGCTCGCAGGCCGCCACCCCGTCGTCGACGGCGATGCTGCGGGTGAGGTCGACCCGGTCGCGCGCCACGTCCCAGACGAGCGCGCCGTTGCTGATCACGGCCAGCCCGTGGTGGCCCACGTAGTCGAAGACCTCCTCGGCCCACCGCAGCGGGCGTCCGGTGACGAAGACGACCGGCACGCCACGGGCGTCGAGCTCGGCGATGACGTCATGGGTGTAGGCCGACACGGTGCCGTCGGACCGGACCAGGGTGCCGTCGAGGTCGGTGGCGACCAGCCGGGGCAGCCGCACCTCAGCCACCGTCGGGCAGCGGGCGTGCCATCACGAGCTCGCCCTCCGGGGTGCCCGGCCGCAGCTGGGTGAAGCCGCAGCCCGCCAGCAGCCGCAGCGCGGCCGTGTTGGTGGGCGCGACGGTCGCCCGGAGCCGCACCCCGAGCGCGTCGGTCGCGGCGGCCAGGCCGCGCAGCGCCTCGCTCGCGACACCCTGCCGGCGCACGGGTTCCACGAGCCCGAGGCCGACCTCGACCTCGCCGTCCTCCGGCGGCCCGAAGCAGCCGATGGTGCCGACCGCCTCGTGGCCGAGCACGACGTGCCGCGGGCCCCACGGGTCGTCGGCGCGGACCAGCGTGGCGGCGTCGACGTCGTCGGTGCGGGGGTACGCCGGGTGCCACCGGTCCTGGCGGCGGCCCGCGCGCATGTCGGCGGCGTCCTGCGGGGTGACGAGCACGAGGCGCAGCCGCGCGGTGGCGATGCGCTCCGGGAGGGTCATCGGAAGTGCCGGTCGAGCTCGGTGGCGAGCCCGTCGTCGTAGACGGTGCCGGTGACGGCGTCGGCGGCCGCCTGGACCTCCTCCACGGCCTGGCCCATGGCCACGCCGCGGCCGGCCCACCGGAGCATCTCGATGTCGTTGCGCCCGTCGCCGACCGCGAGCACCTCGGACCGGTCCACACCGAGCTCGCGCGCGACGTGCTCCAGCCCGGAGGCCTTGGACACCCCCACGGGCGAGAGGTCCAGCCACGCGGTCCAGCCCACGACGTAGTCGGTGCCGTGGAGCCCGAGCCGGGCTGCCAGCTCGACGAAGTCCTCGGCCGTCGCGTCGGGGTCGCGGATGATGACGCGGCTGACCTCCTGGGCCACCAGCTCCTCGACCTTCGTGAGGATCATCCGGCCGGAGAGCTCGCCGTCGGGGAAGTGACGGTTGACCCGGTAGCCCACCCCGCGCTCCTCCACGGCGACGAGCGCGCCGGGGTGCTCGCGCAGCACCGCCTCGACCGCGGGCCGCGCGTCGAAGGTGTCCTCGTGGACGACCTCGACCGGTGGGTAGCGGAAGACCACGGCGCCGTTGGAGGCCACCACCCACAACGGGTCGAGGCCGTCGGTGTGGAGGCCGAGGAGGTCCGCGATCCGCGTCATGCCGTGGGGCGACCGGCCGCTCGCGAGCACGACGTGGGCGCCGGCGGCCTGGGCGCGGCGTACGGCGTCGTAGGTCACCTCGGGGATCTGCTCGTAGGTCGCGCCGGCACCCTCGACCCACTTGAGGAGGGTGCCGTCGATGTCCAGCGCGACCAGGCGCGGCTGCCAGCGCTCAGACAACGGGCTTCAGCACCTCCACACCGCCGAGGTAGGGCCGCAGGGCCTGCGGGACCGTCACGGAGCCGTCCTCGTTCTGGTGGGTCTCGAGCACGGCGACGATCGCGCGCGGGATCGCCGTCAGCGTGCCGTTGAGGGTCGCGACGGGGACCGTCTGGCCGTCGGCCCGGGTCCGGATGTCGAGCCGCCGCGACTGGAAGTCGGTGCAGTTCGACGTCGACGTCAGCTCGCGGTAGCGGCCCTGGGTGGGGATCCAGGCCTCGCAGTCGAACTTGCGCTGGGCCGACAGGCCCAGGTCGCCGGCCGCGGTGTCGATGACGCGGTAGGACAGCTCGAGCTTGTCGAGGAACTCCTTCTCCCAGGCCAGCAGCCGCTGGTGCTCGGCGAAGGACTCCTCGAGCGTGGTGTAGACGAACATCTCGACCTTGTCGAACCAGTGCACGCGGATGATCCCGCGGGTGTCCTTGCCGTGGGACCCCGCCTCCTTGCGGAAGCAGGGGCTGAAGGCGGCGTAGCGCAGCGGGAAGCGGTCGGCGTCGAGGATCTCGTCGGAGTGGTAGGCGGCCATCGCGACCTCGGAGGTCCCGACGAGGTACATGTCCTCGCCCTCGATCCGGTAGACGTCGTCGGCGGCCTGGCCGAGGAAGCCGGTGCCCTCCATGGCCCGCGGCTTGACCAGTGACGGTGCCACGACCTGGGTGAACCCGGCGTCGCGCGCCTGGTCGAGGGCGAGGTTGACCAGCGCGAACTCCAGCTGGGCGCCGACACCGGTGAGGAAGTAGAAACGGGAACCCGAGACCTTCGCGCCGCGCTCGAGGTCGATCGCGCCGAGCAGCCGCCCGAGCTCGACGTGGTCGCGGGGCTCGAAGTCGAACTCGCGGGGCTCGCCGACGTGCTCGAGCACCACGTAGTCGTCCTCGCCCCCGGCCGGCGCCTCGTCCGCGGCCAGGTTGGGGATGCTCATCACGGCCTCGCGCCACGCGGCCTCGGCCCGGCCCTGGGCGGCCTCGGCGTCCTTGACGGCCCCCGCGAGCTCCTTGACCTCCGCGAGCAGCCGTTGCTTCTCCTCACCCTGGGCCTGGGCCACCTGCTTGCCCATCTGCTTCTGCTCGGCCCGCCTGGACTCGAACTCCGCGATCGCCTGCCGCCGCGCCACGTCGGCCGCGAGCGCCTGGTCGACGACGTCCGCGGAGAGGCCGCGCTTGGCCTGGGCGGCGCGCACGCGGTCGGGTTCCTCGCGCAGGATGCGGGGGTCGATCATGGCGT
This sequence comes from Nocardioides coralli, assembly GCF_019880385.1. NCBI lineage: Bacteria > Bacillati > Actinomycetota > Actinomycetes > Propionibacteriales > Nocardioidaceae > Nocardioides > Nocardioides coralli. The sequence goes on along the minus strand of NZ_CP082273.1, from coordinate 126,839 downwards.
GAAGGGTACGCGGAGGCGATGCCGGTCCGCGCGCCGGTTGCGGCCATACTGTCCCGCGTGATCGAGCGCTCCCGACCCCGCCTGCTGGCGTGGAGCGGTGCGCTCCTGGGCCTGTTCGCGGTGCTGGCGCTGCTGGTCACCCGCGACCGCTCCCCCCTGGACGGCTTCGACCAGCTCGGTCGGCAGGCCGAGAACTGGGCCGACGACCACGACTGGATCATCACGGTGCTCCGCTGGACCGAGGTCCTCACCGCCACCGTGGCGATGACGGTCGCGACCATCCTCGTCGCCGGTGTGCTGCTGCTGCGTCGTCAGGTCCGGGCGGGCCTCTACGCGGGCGTGGTGATGGGGCTGACTGCTGCGGTCACGACCGCCGTCAAGCTGGGGCTCAGCCGGGACCGACCCGAGTGGCAGAACGCCCTCGAGGCGCTGACCACCAAGTCGTTCCCGTCAGGTCACACCTCCTCGGTCACGGCGTTCGCCGGCGTCCTCGTGGTCCTCGCGTGGATCTTCGTACGCCGGGCGTCCATGCGGCGCGCCGTGCTGGTCTCCATGACCGCGCTGTGGCTGGTCGTTGCCCTCGACCGGGTGCTGCTGGGACGCCACTTCCCGACCGACGTCGTGGGCGGGACGCTGCTCGGGGTCGGCACCGTCCTGCTCGTGCTGGCCTTCCTTCCTCCCGAGCCGCCCGGCCACGCCGTCAAGGCCGACCCCCTGCCGGACGTGATCACCACCGGACGCCGGGTCGCGGTGATCCTCAACCCCTCCAAGGTCGAGGACGTCGGACAGTTCCGCGCCCTGGTCTCCGGGATGGCCGCCGAGTCCGGCTGGTCACCCCCCACGTGGCACTTCACCACCGTCGAGGACTCCGGCACCGGCATGGCCGAGGCGGCCGCGATCAGTGGGGCCGACCTGGTCCTGGTGTGCGGCGGCGACGGGACCGTGCGCGAGGTCTGCGCGGAGCTCGCCGGCACCGGCATCCCCGTGGGCGTCGTCCCGGCCGGGACCGGCAACCTGCTGGCCCGCAACCTCGACATCCCGCTCTACCTGCGCTCGGCCGTCGACGTCGCGCTCAACGGCCAGGACCGGGCGATCGACCTCGTCCGCGTCGAGGGCGACGGCATCGAGGCCGGCACCCACTTCATGGTGATGGCGGGGATGGGCTTCGACGCGGCGATCATGGAGGGCGTCAACGAGGACATCAAGAAGAAGGTGGGGTGGATCGCCTACGTCTTCTCCGCGCTCAAGGCGCTGATGTTCCCGGCGGTGCGCGTCGACGTCTCCGTCGACGGCGGGGAGTTCACGCGCCACCGAGCCCGGACCGTCGTGGTCGGCAACGTCGGCTTCCTCCAGGCCGGCATGCCGCTGCTCCCCGACGCAGCCATCGACGACGGCCTCCTCGACGTCGTGATCCTCCATCCCAAGCGGTTCCTGTCGTGGGTGCCGCTGGCGTTCCGCGTGCTGGCCAAGCGGTCGCGCACCGACGAGACCATCAACCGGATGACCGGCCGGACCGTCGAGATCCGTGCCCACTCCGACACCCCGCGCCAGCTCGACGGCGACGCCGTCGGACCCGGCCGGACGCTGCGGATGGAGTGCCTGCACGGGCGACTGCTGGTGCGGGTCCCCCGCTGACCCGCTGACCCGCTGACCTGAGCGCTCCGTTCAGGGCGCGGGCTCGAGGAAGAAGACGTCGAGCTCCCGAGCGGTGCGCGCCGCGTCGGACTCGAAGGGTGGCCAGGCGTCGACCAGCCGCCGCCAGGCCCCGGCACGCTCCTCCCCGCACAGCAGGCGGGGGACGACGGTCGTGTGGTGCCCACGGTGCTCGACGGTGGCGCGTCCGGCCGCGACGAGGTCGCCCGCCCAGGCCGGTGGCTCGTCGCGGCCCCAGTTGGAGTCGACCACCAGCCAGCCGCCGTTGCTGCGCACCCCGAGCAGCGCCCGTGTGCGCGGCGTCCCAGACCCCCGGCCGGGCACGGTCAGGTAGATCTCGGGAAGCCCGGCGAGGGCGAGCAGCGTCACCCGTCCGCCGGAGACCCGGCGCACGGCCCGGTCGACCCGGACCAGCCGGTCGGCATGGTCACGCAGTCGGTCCGTGGCCCCGACCCGGGTCGCCGTACGTCGCAGCGGATTCATGTCGGGCGGGCCGGCCTCACCCGGGACGGGCATGGGTGATGGCCTCCTCCTCCTCCGGCGACAGCTGCTGCTCGCACGCCCAGCCGGAGATGTTCTTGGCGTAGGTACGGGCCTCGCTGCGGCCGTGGATGGAGGTGACCACGACGCCGTGCCCGCCGTCGTCGAGGAGCGCCAGCGACCAGGACAGGTGGCCCCCCATGTCGCCGAACGCGTCGTAGCGCACGACCGCCAGGTGGCGCAGTGCGTCACCGGCCTCCCGCTTGAGTGCGGCGACCTCCTGCCGCAGCCCGTGCACGTCGTCCGGGAGGGCGTCCGCCCCCGCGCCGCGACCGCGCTGGGTACGCCGGAGCGCCACGACGGTCAGCAGCAGAGCCAGCGACGCGACGACGAGTGCGAGCACCGACACGATCTCCACGAGGCAGACCCTAGGGCCGAGAGCCGGTCGGCCGGTGGAAGCGCGAGCACCGCGTGGGAAACTGCCCCGGTGACCGCTCCACGCATCGCCTACCAGGGCGAGCCCGGCGCCAACTCGCACCTGGTGTGCCGGCAGCACTACCCCGACCACGACGCACTCGCCTGTGCGTCGTTCGAGGACGTCTTCGCCGCCGTCGAGACGGGCGAGGCTGCCCTGGCGATGATCCCGATCGACAACTCGATCGCGGGCCGCGTCGCCGACATCCACCACTTCCTGCCCGGCTCGACCCTGCACATCGTCGCCGAGCACTTCCTGCGCATCCAGTTCGTGCTGCTCGGCGTCCCCGGCTCCACGCTCGACTCGGTGAAGACCGTCCACAGTCACGTGCACGCGCTCGGCCAGTGCCGCAAGGCGATCCGGGAGCTGGGCCTCTCGGCCGTGGTGTCCGGCGACACCGCCGGCGCCGCCCGCGAGGTCGCCGAGATGGGTGACCCGAGCCAGGCCGCGATCTCCCCGCCGCTCGCCGCCGAGATCTACGGCCTCGAGGTGCTGCGCGAGGACGTCGAGGACGAGGACCACAACACGACCCGGTTCGTGGTGCTCTCGCGCGAGCTGGTCGAGGCCCCCGCGGGCAACGGTCCGGTCGTGACGTCGTTCGTCTTCAACGTGCGCAACATCCCCGCCGCGCTCTACAAGGCGCTGGGCGGGTTCGCGACCAACGGGGTCAACATGACCAAGCTCGAGAGCTACATGGTCGGCGGCCACTTCGCCGCCACCCAGTTCCTCGCCGAGGTCGACGGCCACCCGAGCGACCCTCCCCTGGCGCGGGCCCTGGAGGAGCTGCGCTTCTTCACCGACGACGTGAAGATCCTCGGGGTCTACCCCGCCGCCCGGGAGCGCGGCGAGTGAGCCCCGACCACCGCGACCCCCGCCCGGACCCCCGTGTCGAGGACCTCGGGTTCGCGCGCGTCGACGTCGACCGCGCGGCCCGCACCGGCGACGCCGAGGTCGTCTACGGCGCCGGCAAGACCCCCGAGCAGGTGGTCGCGATCCTGCAGACCCTGCACGAGCACCACCCCGACCGCGCCGTGCTCGCGACCCGGCTCTCCGACGAGGCGCTCCACGCCGTCGAACGGGCCGGCGCCACCGTCGACCGGCTCGCCCGGGCGGCGACGCTCGGCCCGCTGCCGACCGCCCGCGGCACGGTCGCCGTCGTCAGTGCCGGCACCTCCGACGGGCCCGTGGCTGCCGAGGTGGCGCTCACGGCGCGCGTCCACGGGGCCGCGGTCGACCAGGTCACCGACGTCGGCGTCGCCGGGCTCCACCGGATCCTCGGCGTGCGCGACCGGCTCGAACGGGCCGACTGCCTCGTGGTCGTCGCCGGCATGGAGGGCGCCCTGCCCTCCGTGGTCGGCGGCCTGGTCGGCGTACCCCTCGTGGCGGTGCCGACCAGCATCGGCTACGGCGCCTCCCTCGGCGGGATCGCCGCCCTGCTCGGCATGCTCAACTCCTGCGCGCCGGGCGTCACGGTCGTCAACATCGACAACGGCTACGGCGCCGGCGTCTTCGCGGCCCGGGTGGCCCGGCAGGCGGCCCGGTGAGGGCCTGGATCGACGCCTCCTCGGGAGCCAGCGGCGACATGCTGCTCGGCGCGCTGCTCGGCGCGGGGACACCCCTGGAGGTGCTGCAGGCCGCGGTCGACGCGGTCAGCCCCGAGCCGGTCACGCTGCGGGTGGAGCAGGTGGACCGCAACGGCTTCGCCGCCACCCGCTGCCACGTCGAGGTCGCCGACTCGGTCCACCACCGGACGTGGCGCGACATCCGGCAGCTGCTCGACGACGCCGACCTCGACGAATCCGTCCGGCGGCGCGCCACGGCCGTCTTCGAGCGGCTCGCCGCCGCCGAGGGCGCGGTCCACGGCAGCGACCCGCTCGAGGTCGCCTTCCACGAGGTGGGGGCGCTGGACTCGATCGCCGACGTGGTGGGGGTGTGTGCCGGGCTCGCGTGGGTGGGCGCGGACGACGTGGTCGTCTCACCGGTGGCGGTCGGGTCAGGCTCGGTCCAGGGCGCCCACGGGACCCTGCCGGTGCCGCCGCCTGCGGTGGTGGAGCTGCTCCGCGGCGTCCCGTCGTACGCCGGGCCGGCGGGTGCGCCCGCCACCGAGCTGTGCACCCCCACCGGTGCGGCACTGCTGACCGGCCTCGCCACCGGTTGGGGCCCCCAGCCCGCGATGGTCGTCGACAGGGTCGGCACCGGCGCCGGCGGCCGCGACCCGGAGGGCCACGCCAACGTGCTCCGCCTCCTCCTCGGCGAGCCCGCCGACCGGCCCGCCGACGCACCCCTGCTCCTCGAGGCCAACGTCGACGACCTAGACCCGCGGGTGTGGCCGCAGGTGATCGCGGCGCTGCTGGCGGCGGGCGCCAGCGACGCGTGGCTGACCCCCATCCTCATGAAGAAGGGCCGCCCCGCCCACACGCTCTCGGTGCTGGTCGACGCGGCCCGCGCCGAGGCGGTCCGGGCCACGTTCTTCCGCCACACCTCGACCATCGGGCTGCGGGAGACGGTGCTGCGCAAGCACGCGCTCGACCGCGAGACCACGCACGTCGTCGTGGCGGGCCACACGATCTCGGTGAAGCTCGCCCGCCAGGGCGGCGAGGTCGTCAACGCGATGCCGGAGTACGACGAGGTGGTCCGCGCAGCGGTCGCGCTCGACCGGCCCGTCGCGGACGTCCTCGCCGAGGCCGTGGCCGCGAGCCGTCGGTTCCTCGGCTGATGGACCTGGTCGTCGCGGCGGTCGCGCTCGGCACCGTCTTCGTCGTCGAGCTGCCCGACAAGACGTTCATCGCCACCCTCGTGCTGTCGACACGGCTCCGGCCGGTGCTCGTGTGGGTGGGTGTCGCGCTCGCCTTCACGGTGCAGACAGCGGTCGCCGTCGGGCTCGGGACGGCGGTCTCGCTGCTGCCGACCACGGCGGTCCGGGGGCTGGCGCTGCTGCTGTTCCTGGGCGGGGCGGTCCTGCTCTTCCGTGAGGGACGCAGCCGACACGTGGCCTCGCAGGAGGATTTCGAGGTGCGGGCGACCCCGGCAACCGGTCTGCGCGCCGTCGGGGTGAGCTTCCTCGTGCTGTTCGCCGCCGAGTGGGGCGACCTGTCACAGCTGCTCACCCTGACCCTGGTCGCCCGCTACGACGACCCGCTGAGCGTGTTCGCGGGCGCGCTCACGGCCCTGCTCGCCGTCAGCGGGCTCGCCGTGCTGGTCGGGCGGGCGCTGCTCCGCGTCGTGCCGTTGCACACCCTCCACTACGCCGGTGCCGCGGTCTGCCTGCTGCTGGCCGGCCTGACGGCGTACGAGCTCCTCGGCTGAGGTGGTGTAACCCGGAGTTACACGTCACACCGGGATCGCTGGACAGCGTCCGCCGGCTTCGGGAGTATCGGCTGCAGCGGGAGGGCACGACGAGGAGGCACCGCAGGACATGGCGATCTTCGAAGGCTTCACCGACCGTGAGGTCGACCAGATCAAGAACACCGGCACCCACGTGACGCTCCCCGCCGACTGGTCCCCCATCTGGGAGAAGACCCCGGCGGACAAGGCCTACATCATCCTCAGCGGCGAGGCGTCGGTCCGCCGCGAGGGTGAGGAGATCGCCCGGCTCGGCGCCGGCGACATCTTCGGCGAGGGAGCGATCGTCGCCAACAAGCTCCGCAACGCCTCGATCGTGACGCTGACCAAGGTCGAGCTGATCCACTTCACGCGCGACCAGGTCAACCAGCTGCGCGACGAGGTCCCGGCGTTCGCCGAGGCGCTGGACCGGACGGCGAAGGAACGGCTGGGGCAGTGACGCCGGTGGCCCGCCGTGGGCACTGAGGACGAGCAGCCGGAGGCCGACGGCCTCGACCCGGGCGACCTCGAGCACCACCTGCTCGGGGCACGGCGCACCCTGACCCGGGTCCAGGTCGCCGACAAGGCCGGCGTCCCCCTGGAGCTGGCCGAGGAGCTCTGGGGCCAGCTCGGGTTCCCCCACACCGACGACGACGACGTGGCGTTCACCCGTCACGACGTCAAGGCGCTCAAGCGGACCGCCGAGCTGGTCTCGCTGGGCATCCTCGAGCCCGACTCGCAGGCAGCCCTCGTCCGCACCTGGGGTCGCAGCTTCGCCCGGCTCGCGGAGTGGCAGGTCAGCCTGCTCGCCGGGATCGCGCTGTCCGACGACGAGCCGGAGCAGCGCCTCGACGAGCTGCTCGGCAGCGTGCTCCCCAACGTCGGCAAGCTGCAGGACTACGTGTGGCGCCGCCACCTCGTCAGCGCCGCGCAGCGCCTGCTGCCGCAGGCCGACGGGGCGACGCAGAGCCGGCAGGCCGTCTGCTTCACCGACATCGTCGGATACACCAGCCAGAGCAAGAACCTCACCGAGTCGGAGCTGGTCGACCTGGTCGAACGCTTCGAGGACGAGGTGACGCGCCGCGTCGTCGACGTCGGCGGTCGGGTGATCAAGACCATCGGCGACGAGGTCCTCTTCGTGACCGACGAGCCCCGCGCCACCGTCGACGTGGCGCTGTCGCTCACCGAGCGGGGCGAGGACGGCGACGACGACTTCCCGCGGGTGCGCGCCGGCGTCGCCTTCGGCGACGTCACGAGCCGGCTGGGTGACGTCTTCGGACCGACCGTCAACATCGCCTCGCGGCTGACCTCGATCGCGCGACCAGGTGCGGTGCTGGTGGACCGCGGCGCCTTCGACGCGCTGACCGGCCACGACGAGCCTCCCGACACCGCCCCCGACGGCACCCCGCTCGCACGCCTCATCGACCGGGCCGCCGACGAGCTCGCCGAGCTCTCGCCGTACGCCGAGCGTGGCGACCTGAAGTTCCGGCGGCTGCGACGCCAGTCGGTGAAGGGTTACCGGCACCTCGAGCCCTGGCTGGTGCGCCGCCGCCAGTGGCAGGAGGGCGACCGGCCGGAGTGACGGGCCGGCGTCGTGGGGGGGCAACTAGAGTGCGACCCATGACCCACCTGCCCCACGGTGCCGACAGCGAGGTCGGGCGGCTGCAGACCGTGATGCTGCACCGCCCCGGCGACGAGCTCAAGCGGTTGACGCCCCGCAACAACGACCGGCTGCTGTTCGACGGCATCCCCTGGGTGGCGCGCGCCCAGGAGGAGCACGACGCCTTCGCCGACGCGCTGCGGTCCCGCGACGTCGAGGTCCTCTACCTCACCGAGCTGCTCACCGAGACCCTGGAGCAGGAGCACGCCCGCAACCACGCGATCACCACCGCCCTCTCCGGGCTGCACCTCGGCGACACGTTGCGCGCCTACCTCGCACACGCGCTCCGCGACGCCAGCCCGGCCGAGCTCACGTCCTACCTCACCGCGGGCATCCGCAACGACGAGGTGCGCGGCGGTCACGGTCTGGTCACCTCGCTGCTGGACCCGCACGACTTCCTCATCGACCCGCTCCCCAACCTGCTGTTCACCCGCGACTCCAGCGTGTGGGTGCGCGACCGGGTGGCCGTGACGTCGCTGGCGATGCCGGCCCGGACCCGCGAGACCCAGCTCACCGAGCTGATCTACACCGAGCACCCACGCTTCGTCGGCACCCGCAAGATCCACGGCTGGCACCACGAGCACGTCGAGGGCGGTGACGTGCTGCTGCTCGCGCCCGGCGTGATCGCGGTCGGGGTCGGCGAGCGGACCACGCCCGCCGGCGTGGAGCGGTTTGCCCGGCAGGTCTTCCACGCCCGGCTGGCCCACACCGTGCTCGCGGTGCCGATCGCGCAGGAGCGGGCGACCATGCACCTCGACACCGTCTGCACGATGGTCGACGTCGACAAGATCGTCATGTACCCGAACGTCGCCGACTCGCTGCAGGCCCACGCGGTCACGGCGCCCGACCCCGACGAGTCCGAGGACACCCTCACGCTGCAGGTGGCCGACGCCGAGCCGTTCCTGGTCGCGGCCGCCAAGGCGATGGAGATCGACACCCTCCACCAGATCGACACCGGGCTCGACCCCGTCACCGCGGAGCGGGAGCAGTGGGACGACGGCAACAACACCCTCGCCCTCGGGCCGCGGATCGCGGTCGCCTACGAGCGCAACGACGGCACCAACGACCGGCTCGAGGCGGCCGGGATCGAGGTGGTCCGGATCGCCGGCTCGGAGCTGGGCTCGGGCCGCGGCGGGCCGAGGTGCATGAGCTGCCCCGTGTCGCGGGAGCCGCTGCCGGTCGACTGAGGCTGCTGGGGCTGTTGGGGCGGGTGGGTCATCCGCTTCGACGGCTGGGGTTTCGAGACGCGTCGCTCTGGCCGTCGCGGGCTCCGGCCCGAGCCGAGCGCTCCTCAACCCCTCGCGGATCGGCGCTTCGCGAGCTCAGCGCCGCGCTCGGGCATAGAACGACCCGGCCGTTGCCGACGGGGGAGACAACAACGACCGGGTCGAGACCAACGCTACCTGCCACCCAAGGGACCGCACAACTGCGAGTTCTGTGTGTCCTACGTCGCATTTCGACTGGTCTGGACCTCAGCGGATCGTGACCTGGCGGTTGGCCAGCCCGTTGCGGGCCGAGCGCTGCTCGGCCGTGAGGTCCGCAGGCTCCGCGAGGGCCTCGGCGAGGTCCTTCGCGAACCGCTCCGCGGGCTCCTCCAGCGCCTCTGCGCCGGTCCCGACGGGCAGGTCCCAGACCGGCGCGAGCAGCCCGTGCGCCCGGAACATGCCGACGAGGCGGGAGTCCGGGACCAGCCGGTCGCGGTCGGCCTCGTGGAGGCGCGCGAGGGCGTCCAGCAGCTGCCCCTCGGGCTCCGGCATCACCCAGCGCAGGTGTTCCTTGCTCCCGACGTTGGTCCAGTACGCCGCCTCCACCGAGGTCAACCGGTCGGTGGGGTCCACCTGGTCGTTGGCCTGCTCCAGGGCGGCGGCCAGCTCGGAGGAGTCCGGCAGGTCGGCCACCCAGTAGTCGAAGCCGTCGTGGACCGTGATCCGCAGCGGCTCGTCGGCGACCAGGTCCTGCAGCCGCGGACCCTCGCCGGGGTCGCTGCCCAGGCCGACCGGTCCCGCCTCCGACTGCCCCAGGGCCTCCAGCAGCACCGCCGCGAGGTCGCGCGAGGGGTCACCGAAGTTGTGCACCACCTGCAGGCCCAGCCACACCTCCCCGCTCTCGCGCACCATCGCCGGCGCAGCGCCGGGGAGCAACGTGCACAGCTGCACCGACCGGTCGGCGTGCTCCCCCGTGAGCGGGAGAGGCGCGGTCGCCGCCGGCACCAGCTCGCGCAGTGCCACCAGGTCGCACTCCGACGGCATCCCCTCGAGGGGCCGCTGCACGAAGACCGGGGCGGCACCGCCGGGCGCCCCGTGGCAGTGCTTGTAGCGGCGGCCCGAGCCGCAGGGGCACGGCTGCCGCGGCCCGACCTCCCCGTCGGCTGCCTGCTCCCGGCTCCTGGTGCGTGAACGCTTTCCCATGCCCCGGAGGCTAGGCCATGGTCAGCGACCCAGCTGCTCCAGGAGGTACGCCGGGCGGTCGGTGATGAGGGTGGTCACGCCCAGGTCGAGGCAGAGCTGCAGCTGGGCGTCGTCGTTGACCGTCCACACGTTCAGCCGGCGGCCGCTGCGCTGCATCCGCCGCGCGAACTGGGGGTGGCGGGTCAGCTGGTCGATGCCGGGGCCGAGCTCCCACGTCCGGCCCAGCACGGGCTTGAGCACCGGCCAGTGGCGGGCGCGGTCGATCAGCATCACCAGCCGCAGGCCGGGTGCCAGCCGTTCGACGCGCTGCAGCGCGACGTAGGAGAAGCTCATGACCCGCACGGGGCTGTCGGGACGGTCCCAGCCGAAGCGGCGCAGCTCCTCCACCAGGCGCCGCTCGACCAGGCCCGCGTAGCGCGTGGGGTGCTTGGTCTCGATCGCCAGCTCGACCCGGCGACCGCAGTCAGCGACGGTCTCCAGGAGCTTGCGCAGCGTCAGCATCCGGTCCAGCTGGGTGTCGCGGACCGGTGCCTCGTCGTCGAGGTCGGCCCAGGGGTTCTTCCACGACGCGAACTCGAGCTGGTCGAGGTCGGCGAGGTCCATCGTCGACAGCACGCTGCGGGTGCTGCCGGTCCGCCACAGGCTCCGGTCGTGGTAGCAGACCAGATGGCCGTCGGCGGTCAGCCGCACGTCGCACTCGAGGCCGTCGGCGCCGACGTCGAGGGCCTCGAGGTAGGCACCCAGGGTGTGCTCGGCGACCCCGTGGCTCGCCCCGCGATGCGCCACGACGAGCGGAGCCATGCCTCCATTGTGCCCACACGAGGTGGTCAGAAGTCGCGATGCCACTCCACGAGGTCGTATCCGGACAGCTCCTCGTCCGTGGGTCGCTCCCAGTGGGCGGCCCACGTCTCGAGCTGGTCGCGGGTGATCACGACCGCTCCCGGCTCGTGGTTGCGGGCCTCGATGCGGCGCCACCTCTCCTCCAGCGGCACGTCGACCAGGTGCAGGTCCACGGCGGCACCGACCTCCCGGGCACCGGCCAGGGTCGCGTCGCGCCGGGACCGCACCCACAGACCCGACTCGAGGATCACGGCCGCCCCGAGACGCAGCAGGTCCCGGGTGTGGTCCCACATCAGCGCCTCGAGCCGTCCCCGGCGTGGCAGGTCGTGGGGATCGAGGCCGAGCCCGACCAGCCACGCGTCGGGGTCGAGGCGCACCGCCCCGAGGTCCGGCGCCAGCCGCCGCGCCAGCGTGGTCTTGCCCGACCCCGGCATCCCGACGACGAGGACCAGCCTGCCCTGCTGCTCCGTCATGGCCCGGATCGTAGGCGTGGGGCCACGTCGGGGGCCGGGTCAGGGTTCGACTCAGGGTCGGCCTCCGGTCGACACCCGATTGCCGCCGCTTGCGCGCCGCGGGAGGCTTTCCCCATGACGACGATGAGGGAGGGGACCCGCACGGTCGCCGCCAGTGCGCAGGATCTGGTGAAGATCTACGGGCGCGACGAGGCGGAGGTGCGGGCGCTCGACGGGGTCTCGATCGAGCTGTACGCCGGGGAGTTCACCGCCGTGATGGGCCCCTCCGGGTCGGGGAAGTCGACGCTCATGCACTGCCTGGCGGCCCTGGACACCCCGACCAGCGGGGAGGCGTACGTCGACGGCACCCCGCTCGGACAGCTCAAGGACAAGGCCCTCACCACGCTGCGGCGCGAGCAGATCGGCTTCGTCTTCCAGGCCTTCAACCTCGTGCCGACGCTGACCGCCGAGGAGAACATCACGCTGCCGCTGGCGCTAGCCGGCCGGAAGCCGGACCCGGAGTGGTTCGACCGCGTGGTCGACGCCGTCGGGCTGCGTGACCGGCTGCACCACAAGCCGAGCGAGATGTCGGGTGGGCAGCAGCAGCGGGCGGCGTGCGCCCGTGCGCTGGTGAGCCAGCCCTCGATCGTCTTCGCCGACGAGCCGACCGGCAACCTCGACAGCACCAGCGGCGCCGAGGTGCTCGGCTTCCTGCGGCGCAGCGTCGACGACTTCGGCCAGACGATCGTGATGGTCACCCACGACCCGGTGGCCGCGGCGTGGACCGACCGCGTCGTCTTCCTGGCCGACGGCCGGATCGTCGAGGAGCTCCACGACCCCGACCGCGACGGGATCCTGGAGAAGATGGCCCGGCTGACCCCGCAGGCCGGCTGAGGTGCTCCGCCTGACGCTGCGGAACCTGCTGGCCCGCAAGGTCCGGCTGTTCATGAGCACGCTCGCGATCGTGCTCGGCATGGGGTTCCTGACCGGTGTCCTCACCTTCAGCAACGGCCTCGGGGCGACCTTCGACGGGATCATCGAGGGCTCGACCCCCGATGCCCTCGTCCGTCCCACCGGCACCGAGTCCTTCGAGTCGATCGGCATCGGCAACACCTCCGTCCTCGAACCGGCGGTGATCGAGGAGCTCGCCGCCCTGCCGGAGGTGGACCGAGCCGACGGACAGGTCGACGGGCTCGGCATGTACCTGCTCGACACCGACGACAAGCTGGTCGGCGGCCAAGGGGCCCCCACCATCGCGTTCAACTACAACGACACCCCCAACCTGCTCGGGGAGCCATCGCTGGTCCTCGTGGAGGGCGAGTGGCCGACGAGCCCCACGGACGTCGTGCTCGACACCGGCGCCGCGGAGGCCTCCGGCTACGAGGTGGGTGACGAGGTCAGGGTGATCGCCCCGGCGGGGGACTCCATCGACACGGTCCGCAAGACCCTGCGGATGACCGGCACCGCGGAGTTCAACGGCGGCGGCACGGCGGGGGCGGTGCTGCTGATCTTCTCCGAGGACGGGGCGCAGGAGCTGTTCCTCGGTGGTCGCGACGTGTTCACGAGCGCAGCGCTCACGGCCGGCCCCGGCGTCAGCCAGGCCGAGCTCGTCGACGCCGCCGAGGCGGTGCTGCCGCGCGAGTACGACGCGGTGGAGGGCGACACCGTGGCGAAGGAGTCGCAGGAGACCGTCGGCCAGTTCCTCGACGTCATCTCCACGTTCCTGGTGGCCTTCGCGGTGATCGCGATCCTGGTCGGCGGGTTCATCATCGCCAACACCTTCAACATCCTCGTGGCCCAGCGCGTGCGCGAGCTGGCGCTGCTCCGCGCCCTCGGGGCGGCCGCCGCCCAGGTCCGCCGCTCGGTGCTGCTCGAGGCTGCCCTGATGGCGTTGATCGGCGCCTCCGTCGGCATCGGGCTCGGGCTGCTGCTCGCGCGCGGGCTGGCGCAGCTGTTCCGGGCGGTGGGGCTCGACATCAACGGCGACGTGCTCGGGCTGACTCCCACGACCGTCGCCCTCGCGTACGCCGTCGCCCTGGCCGTGACCCTCACCTCGGCGTACCTCCCCGCCCGTCGGGCCTCGCGCACCGCCCCGGTGGCCGCGATGCGCGACGAGGTGGCCGCCCCGGCCGAGGGGTCGCTGCGCCGCCGCGCGCTCATCGGGCTCGGGGTCGCGCTGCTCGGCGGGATCCTGGCCGCCATCGGGCTGATGGAGCCGCCCGGCCCCGACGCCGCGTGGATCGGTGCCGCCGCGGTGCTGTGGATCCTCACCGCCGCGGCCCTGAGCCCGGTCATCGGCCACCCCCTGCTCGTCGCGTGCCGCAGCCTGTTCGGCCGGGTCTTCGGGACCACGGGCCGACTGGCCGGCGAGAACGCGCTGCGCAACCCGCGGCGTACCGGCGCCACCGCGTCGGCGCTGATGATCGGACTCGCCCTGGTCTCGGCGGTCGGCACCCTGGCGGCGTCGATGAGCAAGACGACCGACCAGCTGGTCGAGGACCAGTTCGCCGCCGACTTCCTCGTGCAGTCCGCGAACTTCCAGAGCTTCCCGACCGGCATCGGCGACGACATGGCGGGGGTCGACGGCGTGGGTGCGATCTCGCGCGACCAGTGGACGCCGGCCCTGATCAACGAGGAGCCACAGCTGCTCGTCGGCCTGTCCGAGGGCTACGACGAGATCTACGAGCTGGAGATGGTGGCCGGCGCCCAGGCGCTGGCCGGCGAGGAGGCGCTGCTCACCGTCGACGCCGCCAACGACTACGGGGTCTGGGTGGGAGACACGCTGGACCTGGCGTTCCCCGGCGGCAGGGCCACCAGCGTCGAGGTCATCGGCATCACCGAGCGCACCCCGGTCATCGGACCGGTCAACGTGCCCCTGACGGTGCTCGCCGACGTCGGGGTGAAGCGCACCGACACCAGCGTCAGCATCACCCTCGCATCGGGGGCGGACCCGGCGACGGTGCAGGCGGAGCTCGACGAGGTCGTGGCCGACGTGCCGATCGTCACCGTCCTCGACAAGGAGCAGTTCGCCGAGAGCATCAAGGACCAGATCAACCTGCTGCTCAACATGATCTACGGGCTGCTGGCCCTGGCGATCGTGATCGCGGTGATCGGCATCATCAACACGCTGAGCCTCAGCGTCATCGAGCGCACCCGGGAGATCGGCCTGCTCCGCGCCGTCGGCCTCTCGCGGCCGCGGCTGCGGCGGATGGTGACCCTGGAGTCGGTGACCATCGCCGTGCTCGGCTCGGTCCTCGGCATGGCCGTGGGCCTGCTGATCGGCGTGCTGCTGCGGCAGTCGCTCTCCGACGACCTGACCGAGCTCGCCCTGCCGCTGCAGAACCTCGTGGTGTTCCTGCTGATCGCAGTGCTGTTCGGGGTGCTGGCGGCGATCGTGCCGGCCGTCCGCGCCTCGCGGATGAAGGTGCTCGAGGCGATCGCCACCGAGTAGGGCCACGCACCCGGGGTGCCGGCAGGTGGCGGTCGAGCCGACGACCGTCCGGTGCCGGGTTCCCGTGACGCTGGCCCGAGCGGGCCATCCCCCGCCGCGCCGAAATGGCCGGTTCGAGCGAAGTCCACGACCCCTGCCGGTTCCTAGCGTCTCGGTCATGAACCACCTCACCGACCCGCTGGTCGTCCGGGCCCACATGACCCGGCGCCTGGAGGAGGCCGAGGCCCGTCGGCGTACGGCCGGCGCCAGGCCCTCCCGGCACGCACCCCGCGGGCTCGGCGCTGTCCACCAGCTCCTCCGTGGGCGGCGGCGTACCGGGAACCGGTACGCCGCCGTCGACACCGCACTCGCTACCGGAAGGAACCCGTCATGAGCACCACCGTCGTCACCCGGCCCGAGGTCCTCGCCGACCCGCTGAAGGCCAAGCACGAGGCCGTCTGGGCGTCCGGCGACTACGCCTCCGTCGCCCGCGAGGTCATCCCCTCCCTGGGCCCGGCCCTCGTCGAGGCCCTCGGGGTCGAGCCGGGCGAGCGGGTCCTCGACGTCGCCGCCGGCAGCGGCAACGCCGCCATCCCGGCTGCCCGGCGTGGGGCGGACGTCGTGGCCAGCGACCTGGTCCCGCGGCTGCTCGAGCAGGGGCAGGCCGAGGCCACCCGGGCGGGGGTCGCGCTCCGCTGGGAGCAGGGCGACGCCGAGGCCCTTCCCTACGCCGACGCGTCCTTCGACGTCGCGATGTCCTGCGTGGGGGTCATGTTCGCCCCGCACCACCAGGTCGCTGCGGACGAGCTGGTCCGGGTCACCAGGCCCGGCGGCCGGATCGGACTGCTCAGCTGGACGCCCACCGGCTTCATCGGCCAGATGTTCGCGACCATGCGCCCCTTCGTCCCGGCACCGCCGGCAGGGGCCCAGCCGCCGCCGTTGTGGGGCGACCCCGACCACGTGCTGGCACTGCTGGGCGACCGGGTCACCGACGTGGCCTGGGAGCGCCGGCAGCTCGCCGACCACCACTTCACCGACGCCGAGGGCTTCCTGGAGTTCTTCAAGGCCAGCTACGGCCCGACGATCGCGGCCTACGCCCACCTGGCCGACGATCCCGGGCGCACCGCGGAGCTGGACCACGCCCTGCTGGAGCTCGGCCGGCGCCACGAGCGGGACGGCCACGTCACGGGGTGGGAGTACCTGCTCCTGACCGCCCGGCGCGGCTGACCACGCTCGCCGACCCACCCAGACACCACACACCAGACACCAGTACCTGAAGGAGATCACCATGAGCACCACATCCGAACCCGGACGCGCCAGACCGAGCGCCTCCCGCTCCGCGCTGCTGCTCACGACCGCGGCCATGGCGGTCGTCGCGGCGGCCGCCGGCGCAGGGTTCGTCCAGGACCACGACGATGCCCGACGCGGGATCGACCCCGCGGCGAACCTGCCCATCGCGGCCGGCGACCCGGCGGACTACAGCGTCGCCGAGCGCGTCGTCCACGACGGAGTCGCCCAGCCATGGGTCGTCGACTGTCCCGCCGGCGAGGAGGTCGTCAGTGACACCGACACCGGGGTCCGCCTCCTCGAGTCCTTCCCCCTCGACGACGGGGTCGGCGAGGTGGTCCGCCTCGACACCGCCCTCGACGGGACCATCACCGTCTACGGCTGGGCGGTCTGCGACGACCGCTGACCGACGAGACCTCCGACCGGAGGGGGCCGAGCGGCGGCTCCGCCCCGGTCGGAGGGGTCCTGGCCTAGGCGTCCGCCGACAGCACCATCCAGCGGTACGCCGTCGGCTGTCCGGCGTTCCAGGCCTGCTCGGTCTCGGCGTCGACGAAGGCGAAACCCGCCGCGAGGTAGGCGCGGTGCCCGGCGACGTTGTCGGGCAGCACCCGCAGGCAGACGGTGGCCAGCGCCGGGTGCGCCTCGCGGGCGCGCTCGGCGAGCAGCCGGGTCAGCCGGCGGCCGAGGCCCCTCCCCCGCCCGGCGGGGTCGACCAGCAGTCGGGCGAGCTCCACCTCACCCTCCTCCTCGTCGAGCCACAGCTCGCCGTAGGCCGCAGGGGTGCCGTCGTCGACCAGCAGGTAGGCCTCGACGTCGTCGGCCTCGCCCCAGCCGGCCACGACCTCCGGCGGCACCGGCGCCTCGCTGCGGGCGCACCAGGACCGGACCTCCTCGGCCGAGGGGGCCCAGCTGCTCACCGTGGCGGCGAGGGACGGGTCGAAGGACTGCAGCTGCACCGGCTCATCGTAGGGACTGCGCGCAGTCGTGGCCGCGTCAGGCGTGCTCGCGGAGGTAGCGGCCGAAGTGGGGGACGGTGAAGGCGATGCGGCCGCGCTCGGAGGCGTAGATCAGCCCCTTCTTGAGCAGGGCGTCGCGGGCGGGTGAGAGTGACTGCGGCTTCTTGCCGAGCACGGCGGCGACGTCGGCGGTGGGCACGCTCTCGACGTCGTCGAGGACGTCCTCGCCGCTCTCGGCGAGCTTGTGGGCCACGTCCGCCATGGCGCGCAGGTAGTCACGCTCCCCCGGCGTGGCCCGCTCGAAGCGGGAGCCGAAGAAGCCGACGGCGAGCTCGCCCTCGGCCTCGGGGGCGGCGACCGCGACGTCGGCGGCAGTGATGGGCGAGCGGGGTGCCTGGTCCCACACCGCCTTGCCGTAGGCCTGGATGAAGTAGGGGTAGCCACCGGTGGCGACGTACATGGCGCTCAGCGCCGCCTCGTCGTAGGCCGCCTCCTCGTCGGCCGCCGGCGCCGCCAGCGCCCGGTCGGCGGCGTCGCGCGGCAGTCGGTCGATCCGCTGGTAGCGGAAGAGCCGCTCGGAGTAGGACTTGCTGGCGCTGAGCACGGCTGGCAGGTGCGGCAGGCCCGCACCCACGACGATGACCGGGAGCCCCGACTGGCTGATCTCGTGGCAGGCGGCGCAGAGGGCGGAGACGTCGTCGGGCCCGAGGTCCTGCATCTCGTCGATGAAGACGGCGATGCCCTTGCCGACGTCGGCTGCCAACCCGCCGAGGTCGGTGAAGAGCTCGACCAGGTCGATCTCGACGTCGCCGGAGTCGGCCCGCCCCTTGACCGCGGGCGCGTCGATGCCGGGGTTCCACTGCTCGCGCAGCCTGGCACCGGCGCCGGCCTCGCGCTGGGCGAAGGACCGGACCACGCCGAGGACGTGGGAGACCGATTCCACGTCGGGGTGGCCGAGCTCGCGCACCGCCTGGTGGAGGGCGGAGGCCAGCGGGCGTCGCAGCGACTGGTCGGGGCGCGCCTCGAGCTTGCCGGTGCCCCACTGCCGGCGTACGGCGGCGGAGCGGAGCGCGTTGAGGAGCACCGTCTTGCCGACGCCCCGCAGCCCGGTCAGCACCAGCGACCGCTCCGGACGGCCCGCGGCGACCCGCTCGAGCACCACGTCGAAGGCGCGCAGCTGTTCGTCGCGCCCGGCGAGCTCGGGCGGGCGCTGCCCCGCGCCGGGGGCGTAGGGGTTCCGGATCGGGTCCACGATCCGACGGTATCGGCGTGTCTAGCGGTCTCCCTAGATTGCCGGCGGCGCGTTGCGCCTCGTACCACCCGTGCCACCAGCGCGACCAGGGCCGACCCAGACCCTGTCCCGGGGCGCGACGCGCTCAGCGGGAACGCGGGGGACGGCGCGCCTGCCGCCACGTGGCGACCGCCTCGTGGGTCGCCTCCAGCAGCTGCTGGGAGGTCTCGTAGGTCTGCTGGGCAACCCCGACGAAGACGCAGTCGACGACGGTCAGCTGGGCGAGCCGGCTCGCCGTGGCCCCCGACCGGAAGGTGGTCTCGCGCGCGGCCGTGGTCAGCACGTGGTCGGCGAGGTCGGCCAGCGGCGACCGGGGGAAGTTGGTGATGGCGATCGAGGTGGCGCCGTTCGCACCCGCCCGCGCCAGCGCGTCGACCGTGTCCTGGGTGACGCCGCTGTGGGAGAGCCCGATCGCAACGTCGCCGGGGCCGAGCAGCGCCGCACTGGTCACCGCCACGTGGGGGTCGGCCCACGCGAACACCACCCGCCCGATGCGGTGCAGCTTCTGCTGCAGGTCGAGCGCGACGAAGGCGCTGGCACCGACGCCGTAGATGTCCACCCGCGGCGCAGCGGCGATCGCCGCCACCACCGCCCGCAGCGTCGAGACGTCGAGCTGCTCCGCGGTCTCCTCCACGGCCCGCGCGTCGGCCCAGGCGACCTTCTCGACCACCTCGTCGAGGCTGTCGCCGGGCCCGATGTCGCCACCCACGGTCCGGGCGCCGAAGCCCTCGGCGCGCCCGAGCTCGGTGGCGAGGGCGAGCCGCAGCGCGGGGTAGCCGGTGAACCCGACGGCCCGGCAGAACCGGGTGACGGTGGTCTCCGACGTCCCGCACTCCGCCGCGAGGGCGCTGATCGTCGAGGCCGCCACCACCGAGGGGTCCTCGCACACGCGCTGCGCCACACGTCGCTCGGCCGGCGCGAGCGCCGGCATCAGGGACCGGATCCGGACGGTGGTCGACTCAGTCACGCGAGGGGCTCCAGCCGTCGGCCGAGAACCCCGTGCTGTCGAGCCGTTCGCCGTCGGGCCCCATCACCCGGACCCCGTCGACGTAGACACCGCGGCCCTGGTAGCGACTGTCCGTGGTGTAGGTCCACCGCAGCCGCTGCTCGCCGTCGGTGACGTCGACCAGCGCGACCGCGTGGTGCCACACCCGGCCACCGTAGCCGGACACCTCGCCGTCGGTCGGGGTGACCGACCCGCCGCTCCACAGGTGGAAGGGTACGGCGCGCCAGGTCTCGCCCCCGTCGTCGGAGAGCTCCAGGCGGGCGACGTCGCGGCCCGCCTCCGTGTCGTACCAGAGGTCGAACCCGACGGCCATCCGCCGGGCACCCTCGGGATCCACCGTGGTCGTCAGCGTGGCGGTGCGTGCGTCGCCGAGGCCGGAGAACCAGGCCGTGCGACCGTGGCGCGGGGACACGGCGACCGCGCGGGCCACGCCCTGGGCGACGGCGCGACGTGCCGGGTTGTTGCTGCCCCGGTCGCGTGTCGGGTGCACCCGGTTGGTGAGCAGGACGACGAAGGTGTCAGCGACCGGGTCGATGACGAGCGAGGTCCCGGTGAAGCCGGTGTGCCCGAACGTCGAGGGCGAGCTCATCGCGTCCATGTACCAGCGTTGGTCGAGCTCGAACCCCAGGCCGTGGCTGTCCCCCGGGAACTCGGTGTTCTCGTCGGTCAGCATCGCCTCGACGGTCTCCTCCTCGAGGATCCGGGCCCGGCCGTGGCGGCCCCCGTTGAGCAGCGTCTGGGCCAGCAGCGCCAGGTCGTGGGCGGTGGAGAACAGCCCCGCGTGCCCGGCGACCCCGCCGAGGGACCACGCGTTCTCGTCGTGCACCTCGCCGCGGATCATCGGTCGGCCCGCCCAGGGCTGCTCCTCCGTCGCCGCGATCCGGTGCCGCAGCGACTCCGGCGGGTCGAACATGGTGTCCGTCATCCCCAGCGGCCGCGTGATGCCGTCGGCGACCACCGCGTCCAGGCCCCGGCCGGTGACCTCCTCGACGAGCATGCCGAGGGTGATCATGCCGAGGTCGGAGTAGACGTAGGCCGTGCCCGGGGGCGCGGTCGGCTTCGCCGCGAGCACCGCGGCCCGGCGCTCCGCGACCGTGTCGTGGCGGCGGTAGAGCGGCACCCAGGCCGGCAGGCCGCCGGTGTGGGTGAGCAGGTGGCGCACGGTCACCGAGGCCTTGCCCTCGGCCGCGAAGTCCGGCAGGTACGTCGCCACCGGCTCGTCGAGGTCGACAGCCCCCGACTCGACCTGCTGCATCACCGCGATCGTCGTGAACGTCTTGGTGACCGAGGCGAGGTCGTAGATCGTGTCGCGTCGCGCTGCGACCCGGTCCTGCGGCGGCAGCTCGGTGTCGCGGTCGGTGTAGCGGACCGCGTCCCCCGCCGCCTCGTGCACCGCGACCACCCCGTGCCGCGCGGCGAGGACCACGCCGCCGGCATAGAGCGGGTGGTCGGGCGAGGGCTCCAGGAAGCGGCGCAGGCTGGTGCCCACCTGGTCGAGGTGGCGGGGAACCAGGTCGGCCTCGCGCGGGCTCCCGTGGCGCAGCCGGTGGTGAGGTGGGCGGTCCTCGTCGTCGGCGGCCGCCGTGGCCGCCGACGTCGTGAGCGTGCCGGCCAGTGCCGGGCGCTCCGACCGCTCCGGCCCCGGCTCCTGCGGACGCGCTCCCGTGGCCGCCGCCCCCGTCGCGGCCACGAGGCCGAGGGTCGAGACGACGGCGAGCAGCGTCCTCCTCACCGGTCGCCCGACCGGTAGATCAGGTGCTGTGCGCGCAGCCGGCGGAAGGACCGCAGGTCCTGCTGCCAGCCGGCGACCACGTCGTCGACACCGGCTCCGGCGTCGATGTCGCGGCGCACCTGGTCGGTGCCGGTGAGCCGGTCGATCCAGTACGGCGCCTTGCTCTCCCGCCACGCGAACTCGGGCGCCACCCGCTTGGCGCTGATGATCATCGCGATCGCCGTCCGGATGGCGTCGAAGTCCCGGCGGTCGGTGACGTGGAGCTGCACGCCCGCGCAGGGCTTCCACTGGTGCTTGGAGTAGACGGGCGTGAAGTAGGCCTCGCGGAACTCCACCCCCGGCAGCTCCTGCGACCGCAGGGCGTCCGCCCACGCGTGGTCGAGGTAGGGGGCGCCGATCAGCTCGAACGGTCGGGTCGTCCCGCGGCCCTCGGACAGGTTCGTCGCCTCGAACAGGCAGGTCCCGGGGTAGACCACCGCGGTCTCGACCCGGGGCATGTTGGGCGAGGGCATGACGAAGGTCTGGCCCGTCTGCTCGTGGTAGAGGTCGCGCCGCCAGCCCTTCATCCGGACGACGTCGAGCTCGGCCGGACCACCGGCGTCGGCGGGCACGAACTCGGCGTTGAACAGCCCGGCGAGCTCGGCCACCGTCATCCCGTGCTGCTGCGAGATCGCCTTGCGGCCCACGAAGCTGGCGTGCTCGGGGTGCATGACCGGGCCGTACGCCGCCACGCCGCTGATGGGGTTGGGCCGGTCGAGCACCACGAACCTCACCCCCGTGCGGGCTGCAGCCACCATGCAGTCGTACATGGTCCAGATGTAGGTGTAGAACCGGGCGCCGACGTCCTGGATGTCGAAGAGCACCGTCTCGACCCCCGAGTCACGGAAGTAGTCGGCGATCTTGTCGGGGCCCTTGCCGTAGGTGTCGTAGACGGGCACCCCGGTCCGCGGGTCGGTGTAGTCACCCTCCGAGCCGCCGGCCTGGGAGGAGCCGCGGAAGCCGTGCTCGGGCCCAAAGGCGGCCACCAGGTCGACCAGGCCGGTCTCGGCGATCAGGTCGATCTCGTGTCGCAGGTCGGGAACGGTCCCCGTGGGGTTGGAGATCAGCCCCACCCGCTCGCCGCGGACCTGCCGGTAGTCGTCGCGGTGCAGCACCTCGATGCCGGTGAGGACGCGACGACCGCGGTCGTCGTCGTCCCCCCGGGCGGCCACGGCCGCGGCGCCGGTCAGCGTGGCGGCCCCCGCGGAGACGCCGACGGTACGGAACAGGTTGCGCCTGTTGATGCCGGTCATGTCTCAGCCTCCGTATCCGAGCCCGTGCCCGAAGGGGTAGAGCGTGGTGTCGGGGTCTTCGGCGGTGGGGATCGTCACCGGCAGCCGGCCGGTGGGGTCGACCTCGCCGTAGAGCACCCGGACCAGCGACTCCAGGGACACCCCCATCCACCCGTACGTCGCCACGTAGGACGGCACCTCCGGGAAGTGGGCGATGTCGTAGGCGTCGCGGGCGGCGACCGCGACCACCGGCTTGCCGGTCTCGGTGAGGCGGCGCACCAGCTTGCGCTGCTGGGCGTAGCCGTCCTGCCAGGCCCGGTAGGAGACCACGACGGTGACGTCGTGGGCCCGGGCCTCGGTGACGGCAGCCTCGATCGCGGCGTCCGACGGCGCGGTGCCGGTCTGGCGCACGGTCGTGTCGGCACCCCGCGCGGCCATCTTGTCGGCGATGGTCTGGGTCGTGCCCACTCCCCAGCCGGTCACGAGGACGCGCCGGTCGGCTGCGGGGTCCAGGGGCAGCACGCCGTCGTTCTTGACCAGGGTGGTCGAGCGGTCCGTGAGCGCCTGCGCGTCGGCGAGGTGGTCCGGTGTGCCCACCCTGGTCGGCACCGCCGCCTCGTCGGTGTAGGGGTCGGCCACCAGACCGAGGTCCCACTTCAGCCCGAGGATCCGCTCGACGGACTGGCGGATCCGTTTCCGGCTCAGCTCCCGAGTCCGGACCGCCTCGAGCACCTCCGTGCGGGCGAGCTCCAGGTCGGGCGGCATCAGCAGCATGTCCGCGCCGGCCTTGAGGGCCAGCACGGGCACCCGGTCGTCGCCGTACTTCTCGCGGACACCGGCCATCTCGAGGGCGTCGGTGATGACGACGCCGTCGAAGCCCATCTCCTCGCGGAGGATGCCGGTGAGGATCGGGCGCGAGAGCGTGGCCGGGTCGCCGGAGGGATCCAGGGAGGGGACCGTGATGTGGGCGGTCATGATCGCCTTCACCCCGGCGTCGATGGCGGCCTCGAACGGCGGCCGGTCGAGCTGCTCCCACTCCTGCCGCGTGTGGTCGATGGTGGGGATCCCGGTGTGGCTGTCGACATCGGTGTCGCCGTGGCCCGGGAAGTGCTTGGCGGCCCCGGCGACGCCGGCGCCGGTGTAGCCCCGCACCTGGGCGACGGTCAGCTCGGCGGCGAGCCGCGGGTCCTCGCTGAAGGAGCGCACGCCGATGACGGGGTTGGCGGGGTTGACGTTGACGTCGGCGACCGGAGCGAAGTTCCAGTTGACGCCGAGCGCGTCGAGCTCGTGGCCGGTGATCTCCGCCGCCCGGTGGGCGTCGGCCGCGGAGCGGGTCGCACCCAGCGCCATGTTGCCGGGCAGGACGGTGGCCGGCGGCCCGACCCGGGCGACGATCCCGCCCTCCTGGTCGATCCCGACCAGGGCAGGCACCTCGGGCGGCTGCGCGAGCGCGGCGTCCTGCACGCCGTTGGACAGGCCCGCGATCTGCTGGGGGTTGTTGACGTTGTTGGACCACGCGAAGTAGATGACGCCACCGAGCTGGTACTTCTCCATCAGCCCGGCCGCGTTGTCGACGCCGTACTTCTTCTGGTTCGCGGCGACGTCTGCGGGGTTGGTGGTGTCGGCGGTCTCGCCGTAGGCGTGGGTCATGAAGAGCTGCCCGACGCGTTGCTGCAGATCCATCGAGCGGACGGTGCGCTTGACCCAGCGCCTGCGATCCTTGCTGTCGCCGGCCTGCTCGTCGTCGTGGTCGTCGTCGTGGTCGTCGTCGTGGTCGTCGTCGCGCTGGTGGCCGTGCCGGGGGCCGTCCTCCGCCGCGGCGGTGTGGGCGGGCACCGTCGCCACCAGGCTGGTGCCGAGCAGGGCGGCCAGCCCGACGGCCAGCCGACGGGTCTTCGAGGTGTGACGCATGGCTTCCTCCCGAGATGCCCGGCGTTGGTGAATGAGCAACTAGACGTTGCCTGACCCGGAAAACCTTTCACCGGACCGGTGGTGCGGTCAAGGGGGTCCCCGACCCATGACAGTAACGAGGCGGGTCGCGGCCTGCGCCTAGACTCAGCACCGTGCCGGAGCTGCCCGAGGTGGAGGCGCTGGCCCTCGACCTGGGGGGCCGCCTGACCGACCGTGCCGTCGCGAAGGTCCACGTCGTCGCGTTCTCGGCGCTCAAGACCTTCGACCCCCCGGTGCACGCGCTGGAGGGGAGCTTCGTCGACGACGTGACCCGTCACGGCAAGTTCCTCGACATCGGCGTGGGCGGGCTCCACCTCGTCCTCCACCTGGCGCGCGCCGGGTGGGTCCGGTGGCGTGACGAGGTGCCTGCGCTGCCCCCGAAGCCCAGCAACAAGTCGCCGCTGGCGATCCGGGTCGTGCTCGACGACGACACCGGTCTCGACGTCACCGAGGCCGGCACCCGCAAGAGCCTGGCCATGTACGTCGTGCGCGACCCCGCCGACGTGCCCGGGATCGCCTCCCTCGGTCCCGACCCGCTGGCGGACGGGTTCACGGTCGAGACCCTCGCCGGGATCCTCGAGGACGCCGGCCGCGCACAGGTCAAGGGCGTGCTGCGCCACCAGGGCACCATCGCCGGGATCGGCAACGCCTACTCCGACGAGGTCCTCCACGCCGCTCGCATGTCGCCGTTCAAGCCCGCGTCGAGCCTCGCGGCCGAGGAGGTGCAGACGCTCCACACCGCCATCCGTGACGTGATCGGCGACGCCGTCGCCCGGTCCCGCGGTCTGGCCGCCAGCGAGCTCAAGGGCGAGAAGAAGTCGCACCTCGCGGTCCACGGCCGGACCGGCGAGGCGTGCCCGGTCTGCGGCGACACCGTGCGTGAGGTCAGCTTCGCGGACTCGAGCCTGCAGTACTGCCCCACCTGCCAGACCGGCGGCAAGCCGCTGGCAGACCGCCGAATGTCACGACTGCTGAAGTGAGAGACGCGTGCATCCCGAGATCCCGTCCACCACGGTCCAGGACCTGCCGAACCCGCTCCCGGACGGCCTGGCCGTCCTCGACGTGCGGGAACCCGGTGAGTGGGACCACGGCCACATCGACGGCGCGCTGCACCTGCCGCTGATGGAGCTCGTCGCCCGCCGCGACGAGGTGCCCCGCGACCAACGGCTGCTGGTGGTGTGCAAGATAGGCGGCCGGTCGATGCAGGCCGTCGACTGGCTGCACCAGCAGGGCTACGACGCCGTGAACCTCGAGGGTGGCATGGTCGACTGGGCGGACGCCGGTCGTCCGATGGTGAGTGAGAACGGCGAGGCCCCGCGGGTGGTCTGAGCCTCAGCCGGGCGATTCGGTGAGCTGGCCCTCGAGCTCGCTCAGCTGGTCCTCCAGTTCGCCCTCGTCCAGCTCGCCCAGCTGGCCCTCGAGGTCTCCGAACATGCCCTTCATGGCGTCAGGGCACTCCTGGGTCGCCCAGGTCACGAAGGCGTTGCCGGACTCCTGGTCACCCGGGCTGAGGTCCTCACCGAGCCGGTTGAGCTCCTCCTCGCTCGCCTCGGGGTCGATCTCCGCGATCGAGTCGAGCATCACCTCGAAGCCGCGCCGGGCGTCCTCAGGGATGTCCTCGGGCGTCCCGACCTGCTCCATCTCCTCGGCCCAGTCCTGGAAGGCGCGGATCCCGGCGCTGGTGTCGTTCGGGTCCATCTCCCCGAAGTTGGAGAACAGCCCGGCATAGGCGTCGCAGAACTCCTCCTGCGTCGCGTCGTCAGGGGCCGCCTGGCCGCCCTGGCCGTCCTGGCCGCCCTCACCGCCGCAGCCGGTCAGCAGACCGGCGAGCAGCACGAGTCCGGCTGCGCGGGACCTGGTGGTGCGCATCGGCATCCTCACTTCCTCGTGGTGTCCGCCCACTCTCCCGCATCCGAGGTGCTCGCCCCCGTCGGGGTCAGGACAGTCCGGCCGGCGGCGGCAACGACACCGCCCGGTCCAGCCGCGCCAGGTAGTCCGCGCGGGGGATCTCCACGACGCCGAGGCTGGCCAGGTGGTCGGTGCGCCACTGGGTGTCGAGCACCCGCTGCCCGCTGTGGTCGTCGGAGAGCAGCTCGACCAGCGCCCACAGCGCGACCTTCGAGGCGTCCCGTTCCCGGTGGAACATCGACTCGCCCGCGAACAGGCCGCCGATCGCGACCCCGTAGAGCCCCCCGGCGAGTCGTCCCTCGTGCCAGGCCTCGACGGAGTGGACCCAGCCGAGCTCGTGCAGGCGCAGGTACGCCGACCGGATGCTGTCGTCGATCCAGCCGTCGGGCCGACGACGGTCGGCACAGGCGTCGATCACCTCGGCGACGGCGGTGTCGACGCGGATCTCGAAGCGGCGCCGCGACGCCCGCAGCGACCGGGAGACCCGCAGTCCGTGGAGCGGCAGCACCCCCCGCACGACCGGGCTCCACCAGCCCGGCTGGTCGGTGCCGGGAAACGGCATCGGGAACAGCCCTGTCCGGTACGCCGTCAGCAGGGTGCCGGGGGCGAGGTCGGCCCCCACCGCCACGAGGTCGTCGTCGGGCCACCGGTCCGCCGGCGGGAAGGACCACCGGGACGGGGGTGGTTCGACGGCGGGCACGGCTCCGAACCTAGCGTCAAGGACCTGCCCTACAGGCTCCGCCGTAGGATCTCCGCATGGGTGCGATGGGATCGATCTCCCGCCGGCTCGCCCCGCGGGTGACCGAGCTGGCTCCCGGGCTGACCACGACGTTCGTCCGCGAGGCGCTGAACCGCGCGATCGAGGGCGTCGGTCCGCTGCCGCCGGCCGCGCAGGCAGCCGACAAGCAGCTGGCCGAGCAGGACGGCAACGTGGAGCGCGCGGTCCACGAGGTGATCGAGAACCACGTCCGGCTGGCCGGTGCGCAGGGCTTCGTCACCAACCTCGGTGGCCTCGTGACCGCGGCGGTGACCATCCCCGCCAACATCAGCGGGCTC
Source organism: Nocardioides coralli (assembly GCF_019880385.1). Taxonomy (NCBI): domain Bacteria; kingdom Bacillati; phylum Actinomycetota; class Actinomycetes; order Propionibacteriales; family Nocardioidaceae; genus Nocardioides; species Nocardioides coralli. The sequence goes on along the minus strand of NZ_CP082273.1, from coordinate 99,663 downwards.
GCCCTCATCAGCTGCCGGATGATCGCGGGCATCGCGCACCTGCGCGGCTACGACCTCGCCGACCCCCGCACCCGCAACGCGATCCTGGTCTGCCTGCTCGGTGAGGACACGGTGACCGAGCTGGTGCGCAAGAAGCAGCTGCCGGCGCCTCCGATGGCCCTGGCCACCGCGCCGGCGCACGACGCGCAGCTCGACCGCATCGTCTCCACGGTGGTGACCTCCGACCTCGTCGCCAAGGTCGCCGGCAAGCGGCTGGCCACGACCCTGGGTCGGCGGGTGCCGGTGGTCGGCGGCCTCGTCGGCATGGGCGCCGACGGCTTCTCGACGTGGAAGGTCGGCCGCTACGCCGACCGCGAGCTCCTCCCCCGCACCGCGCGGTAGACGCGCAGCAACGTCCGCCCGACGCGTCCGCCCTGCAGTCGGCGTACTGTCTTCTCCCGCCACCGGTAGGTGGGTCTGAGGTAGGCACGCTCCAGCTCGGCGTGCGCGGCGTCGAGCGCGCCCCTCAGGTCGTGCTCGGCCCGCAGCAGCCGGGCGTTCTCCACCAGCAAGGCGGCGACGGCGTCGACACCCGCGTCGGCCACCAGCGCCTCGTCGGGCTGGTCGGGATCGGCCCACTCGACGACCGGCGGTGGACCGACCAGGTCGTCGAGGTCACCGACCACGTCGTACCCGCGCTCGCGGACCAGCCGGGTCCACTCCGCCTGCCGCTCGGCCACCCACGCGTGGTCGGCCGGGGGCAGCGTCAGCCGGGGCGAACCGGTGCGGTGGGAGAGGGTCTGGTGGGCCAGCAGCTCACGCACCAGGGGCCGGTACGCCGAGGGCGGGACGATCTTGTTGGCCTTGACGTTGATCCGGCGCACCAGCGTCGTCTCCGCGGCACCGAGCGAGGGGTTGGCCCGCTCCGCCTCCACGTCGAGCTCGAGGCCGCTGAGGCCGAAGGTGCTGCTGAAACGCTCCCAGAGCAGCTCGCGGCGTCCGCCGACCGGCGGCACGGTGACCAGGTGCACCCGCTCGGGCGGCAGGTCGCCGGCCCACCGGTCGAGGATGTTGGGGACCTCCTGCACGCCCCAGAACCAGGCGCCGATGGCGCTCTCCCGGGCCGGGTCGCGGATCTGCGCGAGGAACTGCGCGTAGGGCAGCTCGCGGCGGTGCTTGACGTTCTCCTGCCACTCGGCCGGGATCTGCCGGACCAGGTCGCGCACCGAGAGCACGACGTGGACCTCGGCCTCGGGGTGGCCGAGCGAGGCCAGCGCCCGCTTCGCCTGGTTGTGGGAGGCCGTGGCGAGGATCTCGTGGCTGATGATGGCGGTGCCGTCGAAGTCGCGGACGCGCTCCGCGAGCCGGTCCCACGCTCCGACCGCCTCGTCCTCCAGGCCACCCCACGGGAGCTGCATCAGGTCGAGGGCGGCGAGGAAGTGGGCGTCGAAGCGGTCGGCGGCATAGAGGATCCCCTGGTCCTTCAGCCTCTCCCGGTTGCGGAACAGCACGTCCTGGAGGTGGCTGGTGCCGGTCTTGGGGGTGCCGACGTGGAGCAGGACCCGGCGGCTCACGACTCCTCCTTCACGGGCTCGCGCAGCTCCTCGGACCTGAGCATCCGCAGCGCCAGCGCCAGCGACTCGGCGATGTCGGGCTCCTCGACGCCGGCGCGCTGGACGGGCAGCACCAGCGACGGGTCGCCGAGGACAGGGTAGCGACCGGCGCGGAGCTGGTCGTGGAGTCGCGCCGCCTCGTCGGCGACCCACGCCCGGTGCCGGTCGGGCACCAGCAGCGGGAGCCCCGGGGCGTCGGCGAGGGCCGGACGGAGCACGCCGGTGACCAGCCGGGCCCGGTCCTGCGGGCGGGCGAGCGGACGCAGCGCGCCGCTGATCCGGCGGCCGAGGTCGACGGCGGCGGCGGCCGGCTGGGTCACGGCCGGCCCGCGGCGTACGCCGAGCAGCCGGGCGGCCCGCGAGGGGTCCGTGACGACGGTGACCCGGCGCGACGTGATGCGGTCAGCGGCGACCCGGGCCAGCCGCGCCAGCTGCACCGATGAGGGCAGGGCACCGCGGCTCGCCCGCCGGTCGAGCCAGTCCGACCACGGCACGCTGCCGTGCCGGAAGCAGTGGGCTGTCCACACGTCGACGAGCATCCGGTCGGTGGCCGTGCCGAGGACGAGGACCGGTCCGACCCCACCCTCGGGCCGACCCCGCGCGGCGAGGTGGCGCCGCAGCGCGCCGACGTGCTCGGGGTCGCCGAGCAGCTCGTAGCGGATCCGCCAGGGCCGTCGCCACGACCGCGGCGGCGGCGGGGGCGTCCGGGTGACCAGGTCCCCGGCGAGCAGCACCCCGGCGAGCCGGGCCAGCTCGACGTCGCCGAGCGTGGCCGGGTCGACGGGCCGCGGGCCGTGACCGAGGTCAGGGTGACCGTCGAGGAGCGGGAGCGCGGGACGGCTGCGGCGGGGCGGGTCGGCGGCCAGCACCCGGTCGACCAGCGCCGAGGACGGGCGTCCGCCGTCGTTGAGGCGGCGCAACAGCTCGAGCTGCTGGGCACCGGGGACGACCTCGCCGCCCGGGTCGGCGGTGCCGGACCAGGCGGCCCACGGGGTGGTGCCGCCGTCGCGCAGGTGGGCGACCCAGCCCCACGCCCGGGCGGTGCCGTCGATCACCGTGGCCGCAGCCGATCGGCGTTCCTGCGCAGCTTGCCCGTGAGGTGCCGCTCCGGGTCGGGTCGGGAGGCGGCCTCGGCGGTCATCGCCGCGAGCGCGTCCATGGCGACCGCCAGCCGCTTGCGGGGCTTGACCCCGTCGGGGTCGTGCCACTTCTCGTCCTCGGCGGGCCACGTGGGTCGCAGATCTTCGACGTCGCCGACGACGTGGATCCCGGACTGCTCGACCCACTCCAGCCAGCGGCCGGTCCGCTCCTCGACCCAGTCGCGGTCGCCCGGGGGCAACGTGATCCGACGCGAGTCGCGGCCGACCAGCTCCTGCTCGGCGAGCATCTCGCGGATCAGGGCGTCGTACGGGGCCTCGCGGCGGGTCTGGCGGTCCAGCCGCTTGTTGAGGCCGCGCAGCACCGAGACCTCGGCCACCCCGAGGGACTCGTTGGCGCGGTGGCTCTGCTCGGGGGCCCAGGCGGGGTCGATGCCGGTGGCCTCGCAGAAGCGGTCCCACAGCGGGTCCTCCCCGGCCGCGGCACGCCGCTGGGGAACGGTCACGAGGTGGATGTTCTCCGGCGGCACGTGGGTCCCCCAGGTGCCGAGCACGGAGGGGATCTCGAAGGCCCGGGAGAACCAGGTGCGGCCCTGGCGCGCCTTCTGGAGGAAGCGCGCGAAGCGCCACTTCCGGCCCTGCTTGATGCTCTCCTGCCAGGCGGCCGGCAGCTGCCGGGCCAGGTCGCGGGCGGTGTAGACGACGTGCACGTCCGATCCTTGGAGGTCGGTCATCGCCCGGGCGACGGCGTCGGGACGGGCGGGCGCCAGGATCTCGTGGCTGACGATCACGCTGCCGCTGCGCCGCCGGATCCGGCGTACGAGCGCCTCCCAGTTGCCCTCCGCGTGGCCACGGGGCCCGCCCCAGTCCTGGCCGAGCAGGTCGAGCGCTGCCCGGAACTGGAAGAGCCCGGGGCTCACCATCGGCGAGCGCGTCGGGAAGTGGACGTCGTGGTCGGCCAGGCTCGTCGCGTTGAGCGTGAGGCGGTCCTGCAGGTAGGTGGTGCCGGTCTTGGGAGCTCCGATGTGGAGGTAGACCGTGCGTGTCATGCCGGAGATTGTGCCAGCGCGCGCACGACCGCGGACGGGCTGGGCCGTCCGAGGACCCCCGCCATCCAGGTCGAGGTCTCGACGGCGGCCGCCAGGTCGACGCCGTGCTCGATGCCGAGCCCGTCGAGCATCCACACCAGGTCCTCCGTGGCGAGGTTGCCGGTGGCGCTGTGGGCGTAGGGGCAGCCACCGAGGCCGCCGGCGCTGGCGTCGAAGGTCGTCACTCCGCTCTGCAACGCCGCGTGGGCGTTGGCCAGCGCCTGCCCGTAGGTGTCGTGGAAGTGCATGGCCAGCTGGTCGACCGACATGCCCGCCTCGACGTACGCCGCCAGCAGGGCGGTCACGTGGCCGGCCGTGCCGGTGCCGATGGTGTCGCCGAGGCTGAGCTGGCTGGCACCCAGGTCGAAGAGACGCTTGCCGACCTGCACCACCTGCTCGACCGGCACCGGACCCTCCCAGGGGTCGCCGAAGCACATCGAGACATAGGCACGGACGTCCATCCCCGCGTCGCGGGCCCGCCGCACCGTCGGCTCGAACATCGTGAACTGCTCGTCGAGGCTGCGGTTGAGGTTGCGCTGCGCGAAGGACTCGGTGGCCGAGCCGAAGATCGCCACGTGCCGCAGGCCGAGCTCGAGGGCGCGGTCGAGGCCGCGTTCGTTGGGGACCAGCACGGGCAGGTCGCGACCCTCCTCGCCGAGGAGGCCCATCAGCTCGGCGGCGTCCGCGAGCTGCGGGACCCACTTCGGGTGGACGAAGCTCGTGGCCTCGACCACCGGCAGTCCGGCCGCCAGCAGCCGCCGGATGAACTCCGCCTTGGCCTCGACCGGCACCAGGCCGCTCTCGTTCTGCAGGCCGTCACGGGGGCCGACCTCGTAGATCCTCACCCGGTCCGGCAGCCCCGGCGCCGGCTGCACCATCGGCAGGCTCATGTCTCCTCCACCACGAAGAGGGTCGCGCCCAGCGCCACGCCGGCCCCTGCGGTGGCCCCCACCTCGGTGACGGTGCCCGCGAAGGGCGCCTTGAGGGCGAGCTCCATCTTCATCGCCTCCATGGTGCCCAGCACCTGCCCCTCGGCGACGGTGTCGCCGACGGAGACGCGCACGTCGATCACCGTGCCGGGCATCGGCGCCGTGAGGGTGCCGTCGCCGTCGACGACGGCGTGGGTCGGGTCGGGCTCCTCGAGCACGAACCGCTGGCCGTGGACGACGACCTCGGTCCCGTGGCGCTGCCGCAGCACGTAGCCGTCACTGCCGCCGAAGGCGACGTGCTGGAGCCCCTCGCCCGACCGCGGGCTGGCGAACCACCCGCCACGCGGGGTCAGGTCCCGGCCGTGCTCGAACAGTGGTCCGCGAGGACCGCCCATGCGGAACCCGTCGGGCTGGAAGGGCTCGCGCGGGGTGCTGTCGAGGGCGAGTCGCAGCACGACGCCGGCCAGGGCCCGGGCGTGGTCGTCCGCGGGCGCCGGGACCTCGTGCCGGTCGAGCCAGGCGGTGTCGATGCTGGCGTCGCGGAACTCGTCGCCCGCGACGAGGGCGCGCAGGAAGCCGGTGTTGGTGGTGAGCCCGAGGATCGCGGTGTGGTCGAGCGCGTCGACGAGGCCGCGCCGCGCGGTCTCGCGGTCGGCCGCGTGCACGATCACTTTGCCGAGCATCGGGTCGAAGCCGGTGGAGACGACCTGCCCGTCCTCCAGAGCGTGGTCGACGCGGACGGTCGTCTCCGCCGAGGCGTAGCGACGCCTGGCCGGGGCGCCGTCGTCGGCGAGCTCGACGTGGGCCGACTCCGGCCAGCGGACGTGGGTGGCCGTCCCCGCCTGCGGCAGGAAACCCGCGAAGGAGTCCTCGGCGTAGACCCGGGCCTCGATGGCGTGGCCCTCGCAGCGGACGTCGTCCTGGGTGATCCCGAGGGGCTCGCCGTCGGCGACGCGAAGCTGGAGCTCGACCAGGTCGAGGCCGGTCACCATCTCGGTGACGGGGTGCTCGACCTGGAGCCGGGTGTTCATCTCCAGGAAGTAGAACTCCCCGGTCTCGTCGTCGAGCAGGAACTCGACGGTGCCGGCGTTGACGTAGCCGACGTGGCGGGCGAGGTCGACCGCCGCGGTGGTGATCGCGGAGCGCTGCTCGTCGGTCAGCGTGGGGGCCGGGGCCTCCTCGAGCACCTTCTGGTGGCGGCGCTGGGTCGAGCAGTCGCGCTCGTGGAGGTGGAGCACGGTGCCGTGGCCGTCGCCGATGACCTGCACCTCGATGTGCCGGCCGCGCTCGACGTACTTCTCCACGAGCATCGTGTCGTCGCCGAACGCCGCGAGCGCCTCGCGCTTGGCGGCCGCGACCGCCTCGGCCATCTCGGCCTCGGAGCGGACGATCCGCATGCCCTTGCCGCCGCCGCCGGCCGCGGCCTTGACCAGCACGGGGTACGGCGCGTCGTCGCCGGTCGGCACCACCGGGACGCCGGCGGCGACGGCGAGCTCGCGGGCGGCGTCCTTGCGGCCCATCTGCTCCATCACCCGCGCGCTCGGTCCCACGAGCGCGATGCCGGCAGCCTCGAGCGCCTCGGCGAAGACCGCCCGCTCGGAGAGGAAGCCGTAGCCGGGGTGGACGGCGTCGGCACCGCTGTCGACAGCCGCGGCCACCACGGCCTCGACGTCGAGGTAGCTCGGGACGCGTACCGCCTCGCTGGCCTCGTGCACGTGCGGCGCCCGCTCGTCGAGGTCGGTGTGGACCGCGACGGTGCGGATGCCCAGGCGGTGGGCGGTGCGCATCACGCGCAGCGCGATCTCGCCACGGTTGGCGATCAGGAGTGTCTTCATGGGTGAGCCCTTCGAGGCATCGGGGCCCCCGTGGCGTTGTTCGCGGAGGAGCGAAGCGGGGGAGCGAAGAACGTCATGGGGTGAGTTCACATCCGGAAGATGCCGTAGGAGGGATCGGGCACCGGCGCGTGCGCGGCGGCGGCGAGGCCCATCCCGAGGACCCGTCGGGTGTCGGCCGGGTCGATGATGCCGTCGTCCCACAGGCGCGCGGAGGCGTAGTAGGGCGAGCCCTGCGTCTCGTACTGCTCCCGGATCGGCGCCTTGAACTCGTCGTCGTCGTCGCGGCCGGCGACGGTGGCGAGCACGTTGGCGGCCTGCTCGCCACCCATCACCGAGATCCGGGCGTTGGGCCACATCCAGAGGAACCGCGGGTCGTAGGCGCGCCCGCACATGCCGTAGTTGCCGGCACCGAACGAGCCGCCGATGACGACGGTGAACTTGGGCACCACGCTGCAGGCCACCGCGGTGACCAGCTTGGCGCCGTCACGGGCGATGCCGCGGTTCTCGTACTCCTTGCCGACCATGAAGCCGGTGATGTTCTGGAGGAACACGAGCGGGGTGCCCCGCTGGTTGCAGAGCTGGATGAAGTGGGCCCCCTTGAGGGCCGACTCGCTGAAGAGGATGCCGTTGTTGGCGACGATCCCGACCTCGTGGCCCCAGATCCGCGCGAAGCCGCAGACCAGGGTGTCGCCGTAGAGCTGCTTGAACTCGTGGAAGCGGCTGGCGTCCACGATCCGGCGGATCACCTCGCGGACGTCGTACGGCGTCCGGGTGTCGGTCGGGACCACGTCGTAGAGCCCTGCCGGGTCCTCGACCGGCTCCTCGGGAGCAGCCGGGGTGCGGCCGCCGTGGGCCGCCTCGGGCAGGGTGCCGACGATCGACCGGACGATGGCCAGCGCGTGGTCGTCGTCCTGAGCCAGGTGGTCGACCACACCGGAGGTGCGCGCGTGCACGTCGCCACCGCCGAGCTCCTCGGCCGTGACCTCCTCGCCGGTGGCGGCCTTCACCAGGGGCGGGCCGCCCAGGAAGATCGTGCCCTGCTCCTTGACGATGACCGTCTCGTCGGACATCGCCGGCACGTAGGCGCCGCCCGCGGTGCAGGACCCCATGACGCTGGCGATCTGGGGGATGCCGCGGCCGGAGAGGTTGGCCTGGTTGAAGAAGATCCGGCCGAAGTGCTCCCGGTCGGGGAAGACCTCGTCCTGCATCGGCAGGAACGCGCCGCCCGAGTCGACGAGGTAGAGGCAGGGCAGGTGGTTGTCGGAGGCGACGGTCTGCGCCCGCAGGTGCTTCTTGACCGTCATCGGATAGTAGGTGCCGCCCTTGACGGTGGCGTCGTTGGCGACGACCACGCACTCCCGGCCGGCCACACGGCCGATGCCGGTGACGACGCCGGCGCTCGGGACGGCGTACGCGTCGTCGTCACTCTTGCCGTACATGCCGTACGCCGCCAGCGGGCTGAGCTCCAGGAACGGGCTGCCGGGGTCGAGCAGCCGGTCCACCCGGTCGCGCACCAGCAGCTTGCCGCGGTCGGTGTGCTTGCGGCGGGCGCTCTCCGAGCCGCCCTGCCGCGCCCTCGCCAGCCGCTCCCTCAGCTCCTCGACGAGCTCCTTCATCTCGGCCACCCGCACAGGTTAGCGATCGTTAACCGGGACCGTCCAGCGGTGGGCGCTTGCTCCTTGTAACGCGCAGTTACCGGCGCTGGTGCGCCGTTCCAGCAGCGCGGGAGTGCGGGTAACTGCGCGTTACATGGTTCGAGCCCCCGGAAGCAGCGACGGGAGTGCCCCTACGCTGCCCCGGGTGAGCCCGCGACCCACCGGTGACGACGCCCTGGCCGCCGACCCCTTCGCGTGGCAGGTCACCAAGGCGGGCGCGGTCCTGGTGTCGCGGGGTGGGCGGCCGGTCGCGACCGTCGGCGGGAGGGCGGCGGCGAGGCTCGCCGCCCAGCTGGCCGAGGCCGACCCGGATCGCGCGCAGCAGCTCCTCGCCCGCGCGACGGGCAACTACCGCCGCGGCAACGAACGGCGCTGAGCCGACCCGGCGCGTCAGCGCCCCGGTCCCTTCGCGCGTCCCCGCGCGGTCGGCGCCGCGGTGCCGGTCGTGCCGGCCCCTCCCCCGGACGGCGTACCGGACGTACCAGACCAGCATCAGCGCCGAGGAGACGACGTAGAAGCCGTGCAGGACCCAGATCGGACCTGGTGGCAGGTGGAGGACGTAGACCGAGTGCACGGCGTTGCCGACGTTGGCCAGCCCGATGTTGCCCGGGCTGTAGGAGTCCAGGTCGCGGGTCGCGCGGGCCTTGCGGAGCATCGGCAGTGCGGCCGCCGCGAAGATCACCGTCGAGGTGATCCCCGCGAGGACGGCGACGCTGGCCATGCCTCGACGCTAGGTCGCGCTCCGGCGCCGCCGCTTCCCCCGGATCACCCACCTCGTCGCGGCCCCGCATGGGTGGTCCTGCGGACCCGCCACGGGTGATGCTGGGGCGAGGACACCCACGATGGAGGGAGTGGTTCACCGTGACCGGACGTGTCGAGGCCGTGGCCTTCGACGTCCTGGAGACCCTGCTCGACCTCGAGCCCCTCGAGGCCCGGCTCGAGGAGGTCGGACAACCGGCTCAGGTGCTCGGGCCGTTCTTCATGCGCTTCCAGCGCGACGCCATGGCCCTGACGCTCGCCGGCGACGTCGCCGACTTCACCGCGACCGCGCGTCAGGCGCTGCGTACGGAGACACGCCAGTCGATGACGGACGAGGCCGTCGCCCATGTCGTGGAGGGGTTCGGCAACGTCCCCGCGTTCACCGACGCGGCACCGGCGCTGGAACGTCTCTCGGAGGCCGGCGTGACCATCGGCTGCCTGACCGTCGGCGATCCCGCCTACACCCGTTCCTTCCTGGACGGGGCCGGCCTGGGCGCCTACGTCGACCACGTCGTGACCTGCGACGTCGTGGGGGTGTGGAAGCCCGCCCCGGCGGTCTACCACCACACCGCCGCGGCCCTCGCGAGCCCGATCGAGCGGATGGCGCTCGTCGCGGTGCACGCGTGGGACTGCCACGGCGCCAAGCGGGCCGGCGCCCTGGCCGGGTGGTGCTCACGCCTGGAGGGCGAGCCGGGCGACGTGTTCCTCCCTGCGGACGTCCACGGTGACGACCTCGTCGAGGTCGTGGAGGGCCTGCTGGCGCTCTGACCCGGGCCGCCCGGACCCCCCGGGGTCATCCCGCGGACAGCACCTCGCGCCACGAGTGCTCGGGAGTCCATCCGAGCAACTCGCGTGCCTTGTCGACGGCGTAGAAGGTCTCGTCGCGCCCCATCTCCCGGCGCTGCTCCACGCCCTCGTAGAAGCGCTCGCGGACCTCCTGCGCCGTCACCGCGACCGACAGGTCGGCGTTGGCGACGTTGAACACCTCGTACCCCAGCCCGTCGACCGCGAGGCAGCGCTCCACCATCCGGCCGAGGTCCCGCACGTCGATGTAGGCGAAGAGGTTGCGCCGGCGCAGGGCCGGGTCGGCCAGGTAGGCCGGGAAGAGCTCGGCGTACTCGTGGGGCTCGATGACGTTGTTGATGCGCAGCCCGTAGACGTCGAGGCCGGAGCGGGCCTGGAAGGACCTGGCCGTGACCTCCCCCGCCACCTTCGACATCGCGTAGGAGTCCTCGGGGACCGTCGGGTGCTCCTCGTCGACGGGCACGTAGTCGGGCCGCCGCTCGCCCTGGGCGAAGCAGATCCCGTAGGTGGTCTCGGAGGAGGCGAAGACGACCTTGCGCACCCCGAGCCGGGTCGCGGCCTCGAGCACGTGGTAGGTGCTCAGCACGTTGGTGGCGTAGGTCGTCGTGTCGGGTGCGAGCAGGATGCGCGGCACGGCGGCGAAGTGGACGACCGCGTCGTAGGACGGCTTCTCGGGCAGGTCGAGCTCGTCCATCGTCGCCAGCCCCGCCAGCGCCGACCAGGTCTCGCCGGCGTCGGTGAGGTCGACCCGGAGGTCGGTCACGGCCGGGTGGCCCAGGGGGACGAGGTCGGCGTTGGTGACCTGGTGGCCGAGCCCGGCGAGGTAGGGCGCCACGTGCCGCCCGGCCTTGCCGCTGCCGCCGGTGAAGAGGATGCGCATGGCCCCAGCCAACCACCCGGTGCGCAACGCCGGCCGGGACCGGCCCCGGCCTCAGGGGCCGGCAGGCGTCGAGACGAGCCGGGCGAGCTCGAAGTGCATCGGGTCGGGCACCCGCCAGCGGCCGCCCCAAGCGAAGCCCCAGCGGTCGAACACCTCCACCACGCGCGGGTCGATGGTGCCGACGGTGCCGACCTGGTTGCCCGAGACGTTGAGGTCGACCGCGATCCCCCAGGTGTGCAGCGACAGCCCCCGGGACGGGTCGCGCTCGATGAAGCGCGGCGCGTAGCAGCCGCCGAAGTCCGCCGGGTCGATGGTCCTCGCCAAACCGCGCACCTGGAGCTCTGCAAGGGCTCCGCGCAGCTGGGGCAGCATGACGCGGTGGCAGGTGACGGTCCCGAGGATGGGCACCTCACCGGTGACGAGGTGCGCGCGGACCCAGGCAGGGTCCGGCGCCACGGTGCCGTCGGCGAACCACCGGTAGGAGAACGATCCCACCGCGTCCGCGACCCCGCCGCCGACCAGCGTGGCCGCGAGGAGCCCGTCGCTCGGGTCGCCGGTCACGTCGGTCACGCTCGTCCCACGACCGAGCCGGCGCCGTACGTCGCGGAGCGCTGCTGCGGCATCCGCGTCCGGCCGCAACGTCGCGACGACGGCGTTGGCGCGCGGCAGGCCCAGCTGCCGGCCACGGGGACGGTTCACCACCAGGTCGATCCCCGGGACCGTCGAGGCGAAGGCACCGAGGCGCAGTGACCCGCCGGTCCCGGTCTGCACCGTGCCGCCCAGGTCCAGCCCGAGGCCCTCGGCCATGCCATGGGCCACGGCGGCGTCCCCCCTGGCCACAGCGTCCCAGATCTCCTGTGCCGTGGCGGTGCCGGCCGGCGCCAGCCGACGGTACGACGCCGGGCGGACCGCCGCCGCCGTGACGGTACGTCCCATCAGCTGCAGGGAGGCCAGGCCGACGGGTTCGACAGTCGCGACCCCGCTCGTGCGACGCACCGACCGCGCGAGGCGGGGCACCGCGTCGCGGCGCGCCACCACGAGCAGGGCGGGCTCGTGCACCGGCGCCCGCAACCGGCCCGGACCGGCGACGGCGTAGGAGTCGCGGGCACTGGCCACGGCGCCCGGCGTCGGGTCGGTACCACCCCGGGCCCCGAGCGCCGTCACCGTCAGCATCACACCGACCACGAGGGCGAGCGCCGCCCAGCCGAGCGCGGGGGCCGGGTCGACCGACGCCAGCCGGCGGCGCAACGTCACGCGTAGGCCGGCGGCGCCATCGCCGGCGGCCGGCAGACGCGGCAGGGCTCGATGCCCCGCGCGAGCGCGTCGTCGAGGCCGAGCAGGTGGGCCTCGTCGCGTGCGGCGGGCAGGGAGCACTCGAGGCGGTGGTAGGACGTGGGCCCGGCGAGGACCATGGACCCGTCGGCGACCGAGGCCGGCCGCCGCGCGGCCTGACCACCGCCGCCGCTGTGCTCGACCGCCGTGATCAGCCGGTCCAGCTTCGCCTCGAGCCGGGCCCGGTCCTCACGCGCGTTCTGCACGACCAGCATGGCGCCGCCGATGACCACGATCGCGAGCCCCGCCATGCCGCCCGAGATCAGGAACGGGAACTGGGCCATGATCACGTTCTTGCTGGCGGCGCCGTTCCAGCCGAGGAAGAGCGCGACGAAACCGATCACGCACAGCAGGACGCCGAGCTGGCCTCCCAGCTTGCCGAAGTTGCTGAACCGGCCGGTCGGGCCCGTGGTGTTGTTGGTGCTCATCGTCCTTCTCCTGTCCGTCCCACCTCACACACCGAGGTAGGCCTCCCTGAGGTTCACCTGCTGCACCTCGTCGCCCACCGCGACGCGGGAGATGGTGCCCTTCTCCATGATCAGCGCGCGGTCCGCGAACGGCAGCGCGCCGGCATTCTGCTCCACCATCAGCACGGTGGTGCCCTCCCGGGCGATCCGGGAGGTGGCCTCCCAGACCGTGCGGGCCAGCGTGGGGCTGAGCCCGAGGGAGGCCTCGTCGATCATCAGCAACCGGGGGCGGGACATCAGCGCCCGCCCGACCGCCAGCATCTGCTGCTCGCCACCCGAGAGGGTGCCGGCGAGCTGGTCCTCGCGCTCCTCCAGGCGCGGGAAGTGGTCGAGCACGAGCCGCAGCTGCGCGCGCACGGCACGGTGGCTGCGTCGTCGGCTCCAGGCACCGAGCCTGAGGTTCTGCGCCACCGTGAGCCGGGGGAACACCCGGCGGCCCTCGGGGCACAGCGAGATGCCGGCCTTGACGCGGGCCGAGGGTGAGGACCGGCCGAGCGGCTTCCCGTCGAAGACGATGCGGCCCGATGTCGGGCGGAGCAGCCCGGCCACGCTGGTGACGGTGGTGGTCTTGCCGGCCCCGTTGAGGCCGAGCAGCACACACACCTCACCCTCCTCGACCGCGACGTCGATGCCGTGGAGGACCGGGAACCGGCCGTAGCCCACGACGAGGTCCTGGATCTGGAGGATCGCCACTCAGACCAGCTCCTCGGTCGGGTGGTGGTCGGTGGGCACGTCAGCGTCGTCGCCGAGGTAGGCGCGGACGACCTCCGGATGGCTCCGCACGGCCTGCGGGGACCCCTCGGCGAGCACCTCGCCGAAGTTGAGGCAGTAGACGTAGTCGGACACGCGGGTCACCAGTGGCACGTGGTGGTCGATCATCACGATCGTCAACCCGAACTCACGCCGCATCTCCAGCAGCGTGTCGCCGAGGACGTGCGCCTCCTCCGGACCCATGCCCGAGCCGGGCTCGTCGAGGAGGAGCAGGTCGGGGTCGGTGGCGAGCACCGCCGCGATCTCGACCCGCTTGAGCACACCGTAGGGCAGGTCGGCCACCCGGGCATCGGTGACCGCCCGCAGGTCCATCAGCTCCAGGATCTGGTGACCGCGGTCGGAGAGCCGGCGCTCCTCGGCGAACGTGGCCGGCAGCCCGAGCATGCCGCCGAGGGCGCCGTAGTCGACCTCGAGGTGCTGGGCGGTCAACAGGTTCTCGAGGACCGTGGCGTTCTTGACCAGGCCGACGTTCTGGAACGTGCGACCGATCCCCAGCGCCGTGCGCCGGTGCACCGGCAACCGGGAGATCTCCTGCCCGCGGTAGCGGATGCTGCCCACAGTCGGCTCGTAGAACCCGGTGATGCAGTTGAAGAGCGTGGTCTTCCCGGCGCCGTTGGGGCCGATGATCCCGACGATCTCCCACTCGCCGGCGCGCATCCGCACGTGTTGCAGCGCCTTGATGCCACCGAAGTGGATGGACAGGTCGTCGATCTCAAGCACGGACATCGCTCACCTCGACCTCCTCGACCTTCCCCGCGTGGGGGTCGAACCGCCGCCCGAGCAGCCACTCGCGGACCGGGGCGATCTGCTGGCCGATGCCGCCGGGATAGAGGGTGATCGTGAGCAGCAGCAGGATCGGCCCGACCACGAGCGCGACGAACTCCTGCGGCAGCCCGATGGTGCCCTCGATGAAGCCGGTGAGGCTGAACCCGACCAGGCCGAGCGGCTGGTCGAGCAGGTCCAGCAGCTTGCCGCTGCCGAGCAGGGCGAAGAACGCCGCCCCGATCACGACGCCGGACCGGCTGCGGAGCCCGCCGACCACGGTCATGAGCACGAAGAGCAGGGCCAGCCGGAAGTCGAACTTGCTGCCGACGATGACCTCCTCGTGGTGGGCGAGCAGCGCCCCGGCGATGCCGGCGAACAGGCCCGACGTGGCGAAGGCCAGCAGGATGTAGGCGTTGACGTCGATGCCGTAGGAGGAGGCGACCCGCGGGTTCTCCCGGAGGGCCTGGAGCGCCCGCCCCGCCTTGCTGCGGGTGAGCCGCCAGTCGAGGAAGAGCACCACGGCCAGGAAGCCGAGGCACAGGAAGTAGTAGCTCACCTCGCCGTGGAACCCGGTGGGGCGCGGCGCCTCCTTGCCGCCCTCGCCGCCGGTGAGCGCGGTGATCCCGAGCAGCGTCTCCTCGGCGAACTTGCCGTAGGCCAGCGTGACCAGGGCGAAGTAGAGGCCGGTGAGCCGCAGTGACACGGCCCCCAGCAGCCCTGCCTGCAGCGCGCCCATGCCGGCAGCGACCGCGAGGGCGAACCAGAAGCTGAGCTGCAGGTCGACCACGACGTACGCCGAGGTGAAGGCCCCCAGCCCCACGAAGGCCTGGTGGCCCAGGGAGATCTGCCCGGCGTACCCGAGCAGGATGTTGAGCGAGAGCGCGATGATCGCGAAGATCACCGCTTCCGTGGCCGCACCGACGTCGGCCACGCCCAGCTCGAACGGCGAGAGCACGCCCGCCGGGAAGGCCAGCACGAACCACAACAGCAGCGCCCACACCAGCCCTCGGGCGGCCCGGCCGGCCGGGCCGGGACGGAACGCACGGTGCGCCCCCTCCTCGACCGCGGGTTCGTCGTCGACCGCCGGCAGCTCCTCGGTCATCGGCTCGACCGGCTCGATCACCGTCGTCGCGTCGTCGCTCGCCGGCGGCCGCTCGAGGGTGCTCATGCCGCGACCGCCCGGCCGACGAAGATCCCGTGCGGGCGGACGAGCAGCACACCCAGCAGGAAGACGAACAGGATGGCCGCCCCGGCCCCGGGCACGGCCTCACCGAGCACGCTGAGGGTGCCCAGCTGCTCCACGCAGCCCACCACCAGGCCACCGGCGACGGCCCCCGGCATGCTGCGCATCCCCGCCAGCACCGCCGCCATGAAGCCCGGCAGCAGGGCGGCGTACGCGCCGAAGCTGAGGAAGGCGGCCGTGAAGGTGGTCATCGGGCCGGTGAGGATGCCGGCCAGCGCGCCGAGCGCCGCCGCGATGCCCCACGTCAGCATCGACACCCGCCGCACGCTGACCCCGATGAGCTCGGAGGCGACCGGCTCCTGCTGGGCCGCCTGGATCGCCAGGCCCGAGGGCGAGCGGAAGAAGAGCGCCAGGGCGACGGCGACCACCGCGAGCACACCCGCCGTGATCACCGACTGCACGGTGACCGGTGCCCCCCACGGCGTGACGTAGAAGCCGTCGTGGATCTTGCGGACCGTCATGATCAGCGTCTCGTTGTAGAGCCAGAACTGCAGCCCGATCGCCGCCAGCGCGACCCCCGCCGTGCCCACCAGCAGCGTGACCCGGGAGGCGTTGCGCAACGGGTGGATCACCAGCCGCTCCGTCAGCAGCCCCATCGCGATGCCGACCGCCATCCCGAAGGCGAAGCCGGACGGGTAGCCCCAGCCCCACAGCTCGATGGCGGTGTACGTCGCGAACAGCGCGGTCGTCCCGAACTCCGCCTGCGCGAAGTTGAAGACCCCGGACGCGCGGTAGACCAGCACGATGCCCAGCGCCACCAACGCGTAGACGCTGCCGCGCAGCACCCCCGCGGTGAGGGCGATCGCCAGCTCCTGGAGCAGCTCGCTCATCGGGTCAGGGCCGCTCGTTCTGCCGGACCGTGACGTACTGCCGCCGGCCGCAGTCGGCCTGGAGCAGGTGCATGGCGGTGCCGCCGAGCCGGCTGGTGAAGTTCATCGGGGGCAGCACGCCCGGCTGGAAGCTCTTCTTCTGGCCGATCGTCGACATGAAGCCCTCGCGCGACAGGTTCTTCCCGGCGGCCTGCAGGATCGAGCCGACCGCGCTCTCGATCGCATAGATCGCCGCCCCGATGTCGTCGGGTTGCGCTCCACCGTTCTTCTGCTGGTAGGCGCGGACGAACGTGGCGTTCTGGCGCATCACGTCCATGCCGGGGAACGTCGAGTAGAACATCGCTCCGTCGATGTTCGGGCAGCCCACCTCGGCGACCACGTTGAGGCCGTTGGTGAGACCGGGGCCGACGAAGGTCGTGGTGCAGGGCATCGCCTTGACGACGTTGAGCAGCGTGCTGGGGCTGGCGTTCCAGACCACGGCCTTGGCGCCGCTGTTGCAGATCCGGGTGCCGATGCTGACGGCCTCCCCCTGGGTGTTCTTCGGAACCCGCTCCTCGTACTCGAAGCTGCCGCCGGCCGCCTTGCGGACGGCGCCGACCGCCGCGGCGTGGTAGCCGTTGAGCGAGTCGTTGTCGGCGGTCAGCACGGCGACGGGCTGGCCCCGGAACTGCTTGGCGTAGAGGCGGGCCAGGAGCGGCACCTGCTGCTCGTAGGTCAGCGACACCGCGAAGTACGTCGGCAGGCTGCCGAGCGCGGCCTGGCCGGGCCGGGTCTCGTGGACGCCGGCCGAGACGTAGGGCACGCCGACGCTCGCGGCGTACCGGGCACACGCGTCGATCTGGTCCGAGCCGGCGCCGCCGATCAGCATGAAGACCTTCTGCTGCTCGGCCATCTCCTTGCACTTGGCCCGCGCGACGTCGGGCCGGAACTGGTCGTCCTCGAAGACGACCTGGACCTTGCGGCCGTGGAAGCCCCCGTTGCGGTTGACCATGTCGAAGTACACGCCGACCGCGCGCTGGAAGGACTGCTGTGGGATGGCAGCCGCTCCGGTCACGGGTGCGTGGACGCCGATCCGGATGGTGTCCGCGGTGATCCCGGTGGTGTCGCCACCACCGGCGGGCGCCCCCTCGGTGGGCACGCTGGCGTCGCCGCCGGATCCGGCAACGCCACCCGTGCCGCCGCCGGCCGACGCCCCGCCGGCTGCCCCACCGGCACCGGCACCGCCTCCCGCGGCAGCCCCCGCCCCGATCGGGTTGCCCTGGGCGTCCACCCCGCCGACGACGGTGCCGTCGGGCGCGACGGCGACCCCGGCCGGGTACATCTGCTCGACGCCGGCCTTCTGTCCGCAGCCTGCGGCAGTGAGCGCCAGGGTCGCAGCGAGGGCGACGGCACCGAGCCGCTTCCTGGGTGTCCTCACGAGCCGGACCTCCCCGCCAGCCGGGCGCCCGTCTCGCGCATCCGGTCGAGGGCGCGGCTGACGCCGCGGCGCTGGGAGACGCCGCTGGGCTGTGCGGCCGGGCCGTTGGCCAGCATCAGCAGGTAGGCCAGCGCGAGGCCCAGCACCAGCAGCAGGAGCCCCGAGCGTGGGATGCCGGAGTACCAGGGAAGCGGGGACGCGGCGGCGGGCGCGAGCTGCTGCTCCTCACCCGGTGCGGCGGCCTCGGGTGCCGGCTCAGGAGCCGGGCCGTCGACGGCGCCGGGCAGGCCACCCGCGTCGCTCACGGGTCCCGACCCGGCCGTGCCGCCACCCGCGTAGGTGTCACCGCTCCCGCCCCCGCCCGGGCTCGCCGGCGTGGCGTCGGGGGCCGGGGCAGCCGCCAACGGCGGCGACGTCCGCGCCAGGACACCGACTCCATCGGCCTGCACGCCGTCGAAGGCGACCTGGAAGGTCAGCGGCTCGCCGTTCGCCCCGGCCTGCTCGCCCACCAGCACCACGGCTGTCGAGTCGGTGTGACTCGACGAGAGCCACTGCGTGGCGAGGACGGTCAGGTCGAAGGTCCACACGCCGTTGTCGTCGCGGGTGCCCGGGACGGCCCCGAGGTCGCAGTCGAAGAGCGGGCGGTTGGCCCAGCGGCTGTTGTCGCGGCCGATCCACGACGACTCCGCCACCGGGCAGGCCGAGATCGCCGCCAGCTGGGCACTGACCTGCGCCCCCGGTTCGGTGGACTCGCGCAAGGACAGCTGGAGCGTGTCGACGACGCCCTCAGGCTCGCCGCGCAGCGAGAACTCGATCGCCGAGATCCGTTCGCGCTCGCCGTTGGCCACCGCGACGGGCAGCGTGCCCGCCGGGGCGGCGGGAGCCGGGACGTCGGGCGGGGCCAGCAGGCCCGTCTCGGGCGGCGGCTCGTTGACCCGCGACCACCAGCCGGTCTGCACGACCCCCGCACCGCGCATCTCTCCCGGTTCGGGCGCCTTCGCGGCGACGGCCGGGGTGCTGAGGCCCACCACGAGGGCGGGTCCGACGAGCAGGGCGATCCTGGGCAGGGCGCGGCTGGCGGCCTGGCGGACCTGGGGCATGGGCTACTCCTTGGTCATCCCTCCCGGAGCCCTAACGGGCATGTGTGACCGGGGTTACGCGCCAGTCACCACGAGGGTGCCGTGCCGGGTCACCGGAGCGGCGTCAGCCATGCTGGAGCCATGCGATTCAGCGAGCACGAGCTCACCGCGGCGCTGACCGGCGCCGCCAAGGGGGTCCTGGCAGCCCAGCGCAAGGACGTCCGTCGCGGCCGGGCCGACATCGACACCGTGTGGGAGGAGATGGACCGCTACCAGCGCTTCCAGCTCCTCGACGGGCTCGGCACCCAGCTGCTGCCGGTGCTGACGGCGCTGCCGGACGTCGAGGTCGCGCCCGGGACACGGCCCACCTTCACCGACGCCCAGGTGCGGGACACCGTCGAGGGTCTGGTGGACGACGGCCTGGCAAGGTCCGCCGGGCGGTCACGGTCAAGGCACGGACGGCACTGGTGCAGGCCGCCCTCGCCCACCTGCCGGTGCGCCAGGATCCCGACGGACTCACCGCCCCCGACCACCCGTAGGCTCGCGGCCGTGAGCGCACCGCACCCCACCTACGAGCAGCTCGTCGAGCTCCCGGCGTACGTCGAGCAGCCGGTCCCGATCGCCTTCGAGGACGCCAACGGCCACCTCAACGTCCGCCACTACACCGGCATCGCCAGCGAGGGGCTCGACGAGTCCCTGGTCGCCCAGGGGATCCCGCAGATGTGGCCGGCGCAGGGGCACGCCTGCTTCTCGGCGGAGCACCACCTCACCTACCTGTCCGAGATGCGCACGGGTGACCGGATGTCGGCGCGGGTGCGGCTGCTCGGCCGCTCGGAGCGGGCCGCGCACGCCCTGGTCTACCTGCTGGACGAGTCGCACCAGCGGCTCAGCTTCGTGATGGAGGAGATCTTCCTCCACATCGACATGGAGACGCGCCGCACCGCACCGTGGCCCGAGGACGTCGCCGCGGCCCTGGACGCGCAGATCGCCGAGGACGAGAAGCTCCCGTGGGAGCCCGACGTGTCCGGCTCCATGGGCCTGCGCTAGCGGCCCACCCCGCCACCCCGAAAAAGAGGGCCTGGCTCAGCGGCGCCAGGCGCGCGGCCGACGCCTGGTCTCGTCGCCGGTCGGCGACGCCGTCTGCTCCCAGACCCGACGCCACCGGGCGACCTGCGGGCCTCCGGGATCCGGGGTCTCCCCCTGGGCAGCGCGACGGCGCGCCTCCCACCACGTCGTGCGGTCCTCGTCGAGCAACGTCGCCACCGCCTGCCGGAGCCGCGGCGCGAAGTCGCGGGCGCTCTCGTCGGGACCGGCCACCAGCGGCTCGCCGAACCTGATCGTCAGCAGTCGCCGACCCGGGACCGGCCAGTTCCGGCCGCGGGGCATGGCGGCGTAGGTGCCGCGGTGGGCGATCGGCACCACCGGGACGCCGTGCTGAACCGCCAGCCAGGCCGCGCCCAGCTGGAAGCGCTGCATCCACCCGTCGGGTGAGCGGGTCCCCTCCGGGAAGATCACCAGGCTCCAGCCGTCGTCGAGGACGTCGCCGGGCGTGGTCGCCATCCGGCCCCCGCGACGGTCGATCGGGAAGGTGTTGAACACCATCGCCGAGCCCACTGCACGCCACCAGGTGTCGAAGAAGTAGTCCGCTGCGGCCGCCACCGCCGTGCGCCGTCGCCAGGCGTCGGGCAGGGAGAGCAGGATCAGCGGGGTGTCGAGGTGGGAGGCATGGTTGGCCACGAAGATGACCGGCCCCTCGACCCGGTCGAGCACGTCGAGCCCCTCGACCTGGGTCCGGACCTGGGAGCGCAGCAGCGGCTCGAGCCCCGCCTTCTGCACCACGTCGCGCACCGCGTTGGCGACCGGGGTCCGCGACCAGTCGGTCGGGAAGATGGTCTGCTCCGCCGGTGGGACGAACGGCTCGGCCGACCGCGGCACCATCGACCGGCGGCCCCAGCGCCACCCGCGCGCGACGGTACGGACGTCGTCGACCGTGTCCCGGATCAGGCTGCTCACGACCTCACGTCCTCACGTCGGCGAGCAGGTGGGGCGGGTTGTGCAGGTAGGTGATGGAGGGGCTGTCGCCGACGGTGTCGCGCGCCATCTCCAGGGCGTCGGGCAGGCTGCTGGCCGCGCGGAAGCCCAGCCGCCTGGCCACCTGCCGGTCGGCACCGACCCAGATCACGTCGCCGACGTGGTCCATGGCGTGCGCTGCCCAGTACCACATGTAGAAGGGGTGGACGCCGTGGTAGGCGTGCGAGGTGCGGTAGAGGTGGATGTACCAGGGGTCTGTGGCGAACTGCTGCTCGTACTTGGCCTCGACCACGGCCGGGTCCGTGGACTCGGCCAGCACCTCCTCGTAGAAGTCGACGTAGGAGGGGTGGTGGAGCACGTCGAAGTCGGCCTGCAGCGGGTGGTAGAGGATGACCGCCCCGCCGCGCCGCACCACGGGCGCGCCGCGGTAGGAGTTGAAGTAGTAGCCCAGCCCCATGCAGGTGGCGAGGATCGGGTTCATCACCGAGCTGACGTTGTAGGGACCGAGGTAGGGCACCCCCATCACCATCACGTCTGACTGCCCGTCGACCTCCACCAGCTGCTGGCGGTGGACCGCGGCGATGGTCCGCTCGTGGACGGCCTCGGTCTCGCCGGCGTTGATCCCGGTCAGGCCGTAGGGCGCCCGCAGGTCGTGGAACATCCGGTGGCGCAGCCGCTTGGGGGCGACGGCCAGGCCGCGGCGTACGGCGAGCAGGCTGGCCTGGTCGCGCACCGACCACTCCCACTCGCGCTTCATCAGGAAGTCGTAGGGGGGCGGGAAGACCTTGTTGTCGAGGGTGGTCTCGATCTGGAAGACGTTGAGGTGCTCGCGCAGCAACCGCCCCATCCGCCAGGCGGAGTGGTGGAGGTGGGACCGCTTGTGGTCCATGAAGGAGTGGGACCGCACCATCGTCTGGGCGTTGTGGTGGTGGCGCAGGGACTTGTACGACGCCAGCCCGATCGGCACCGACTTGTGGCCGCCGTCCATCGCGACGAGGTTGACGTTGACGTAGACCAGCAGGTCCGACTCGGCGGCCCGCTTGTTGATCTCGACGTCCTCGCCCTGGTCGGTGAGCCCGAGGTGGGCGAGGTTCGACCGGTCCTCGGCGTCGTGGTTGTAGAGGAGCCCCTGCGGGTGGAAGGAGCGGAAGACGCGCTCGCCGACGATGTGGCGGAGCTCCGCGTCCGTCATCCGGCGGTGGAGCGCGTTGGCCGCGATGAGCACCACGTCGTCGACGCCGGCGTCGGCGGCCATCTGCAGCACCGCCTCGATGATCCGCTGCCGGATGTCGGGCGCGCGCATCGGCGGCAGCGGCAACGACAGGTCGTCGAAGGCGATCGTCAGCCTCATGCCGGGCTTCAGCAGGGTCGGCAGCGGGTCGGCGTCCACCGGGTGGAGCAACGCGTCGCGGATCGCCTCGTCGACGTCGGGCACGGTCGGCAGCGACTCGGGCGGGTAGACCACGCGGGTGCCGAGCGGGAACCGCTCGAGGCGGAAGCCCTCGCCCTCGTGCACCACGAGCGGCGGGGTGCGGTCGTCGACCTCCAGCACGAATCCGGGTCGGCTCATCTGCGGCTCCTCGGGTCGAAGGTGACCTTGACGGTGCCCAGCCGGCCAGCGCCCTGCGCGTGGTCGAGGGCCTCGCGCCAGCGGTGTAAGGGGTAGGTGGCGATCCGGTCGGCGAGCTGCTGCACGGCCTCGGCGGCGACCAGCTCGGTGGCGAGGTCGAAGGCTCCTCGACCCCCCGCCGACCCGATTGGCTCGCGGCGGGCCGAGGCGTAGGAGCCCACGATCTCGAGCTCGCGGAACCAGGCAGCCGACAGGTCGGCCGGCGCCGGCATCCCGGAGAGCACCACCCGGCCACCGGGTCGGGTCGCGTGCATCGCCAGCTCGAGGGACGCCTTGCTGCCGACCGCGTCGATCGCGACGTCGATGCCGCCGAGCAGGTAGGGCGAGCCCATCACCGGCCGCAGCTGGAAGGCCCGGGTGGCGCGGCGGACCCGGCTCAGGGCCTCGCCCGGTGTCACGACGTCGGTGGCCCCCAGCAGCAGCGCGAGCTCACGCTGGTGGTCGTGCTTGGCCACCACGGTGATGGGTCCCGCGCTGGTCAGGCTGCGCACGGCGTACGTCGCCAGCAGCCCCACAGCGCCGGCACCACTGACCAGCACCCGGTCGTTGTCGCGGATCGCGGCGCGCAACGCCGTGTGGACCGCGCAGGCCATCGGCTCGATCCAGACCGCCTGCTCGTCGCTCATGCCGTCGGGGACGGGGTGCACCTGGCTGCGGTGCACCGCCAGCACCTCGCCCCAGCCGCCGCCGGTGTCGGAGCAGAAGCCGGTCTGCAGGCCGGGCGACACGTCGCCGACGGTGATGCGGTCACAGCGGTTGGTGGCCTCGTCGGCGCACCCGTCGCACGGCTCGACCCCCCGCGCAGCGCAGGACAGCACGGGGTCGATCACGACGCGGCTGCCCTTCGGCAGATCGCCGCAGTCGTCGAGGAGGTCGGCGACCACCTCGTGGCCGGGCACGAACGGGAAGGAGACGACAGGCGAGAAGTAGAGGCTGGTGCGGCCGGCGAGAGCACCGAGGTCGGAGCCGCAGATGCCCGACAGCCGGGTCCGTGCGCGCGCCCAGCCCTCCCGCGTCACCCGCGGCTCGTCGTGGCTGACCAGGCGCAGCGCGGCCAGGCCGGACAGCGCCCCGGGCAGCCGCGCCCCGACAGCGCGGCCGGCGATCTGCCGCGGCAGCGACCGGTACATCTCCAGCGCGATCATCACCGGCCACCACCCACCGGGTTGAGGCTGCGGGAGGCGGAGTCGGCGCTCTTCCAGTCGACGATCGGCCAGTGGTGCCGGCGGGCGTGACGGAACAGCGAGACGTCGGGAGAGACCGCGACCGGGTGGCCGACCGCCTGGAGCAGCGGCAGGTCGGAGTGGCTGTCGGCGTAGCCGAAGGAGGCGCCGATGTCGACGCCGTGGCGGTCCGCCCAGTGCCGCATCCACGCCGCCCGCGACTCCCCGGTCAGCGGCGACCGGGCCAGCGCGCCGGTGCACACGCCGCGGTCGTCGACGGCGAGCTCCGCGGCCTCGACGTGGTCGAAGAGCGGCGCGAGGGGCCGGGTGAGGGGCGCGATCGCCCCGGTGATCAGCACGGTGCGGTGACCCGCGGCCCGGTGCTCCCGCACCCGGCGCACCGCGGCAGGGGCCAGGCGGGCGAGCACGTGGTCGACGAGCACCTCGTCGGCGAGTGCCTCGAGGTCGGCGAGCCGGGCGCCGGCGTACTCCTTGTAGATGGCGCGCAGGAAGGTGCCGCGGTCGCGTCGCTCGGCGCGCACCAGGCCCGGCAGCCGGGAGGCGATCCGGCCGAGCTCGCCGGCCCGCTCCCCGACGGACATCTCACCGAGCCGCAGCCACAGATAGGTCTCGACGACGTTGGAGGACAGCAGGGTCCCGTCCATGTCGAAGAAGGCCGCCACCTCGCCGGCGTCGCCGGACTGCGCCCCCAGGGTGCGCATGGCCGGTGCGGAGCGCTTGCGGCCGCGCCGGGCCTCGTCCATGCGGCGGATCGGCTCGGTGACGGCCGGGCAGTGGACCTCCTTGAGGTAGTGGTCCCAGTCGATGACCGCGGTGTCGAAGCAGAAGGCGCGCTGGTCGTCGGTGCCGAGGCCCTCGAAGAGGGCCCGGGTGTGGCGGTCGTCGAAGCGGAGGTCCGCCTCGGCGTACTCGCGGTAGAGGTCGAGGTAGCGCCGCAGGAACTCCAGCCGGCGCTGCTGCCGGTCGAGGCGGCGGGCGAGGTCGCGGGTGCGGTCGGCGCGGGGAGCACGCGCGACGAGGTAGTCGGCGACCTTGTGGGCGCGCTCACTGGCCACCAGCAGCCGCTCGACCGAGGCGGCCCCGGGCAGCCGCCAGTCGGGGAGCCGGGCCGCGCCGCGGTCGCCGACGACGAACGGGTGGGCGTCGAAGTACTCGCGCACGCAGCGGTAGAGGCGCCCGAAGGTGAGCGGGTTGCGGGCACCCGAGCTGATGTGGAAGTACGCCGGCGCGCCCGCCTCGGGCGGCGCGGTCAGCACGGCGAGGATCGCCGCGACCACGTGGTCGACCGGGACGATGTCGACCACCGTGTCGGCCGCGGCCGGGAACTCCGGCAGCTCGCCGCGGCCGTAGGCCAGGATCAGCGGCTCGGCCATCTTGAAGCCCTCGATCCAGCCCGGGTGGGGCTGCTCGAGCGCCGACTCGATGATGCTGGGGCGGACGATCGAGACGGGGGCGTGGGCCGCGTGGGCCTCGGCGACCCGCTCCCCCAGCGCCTTGGTGAAGGTGTAGCAGTCGGTCCACCCGAGGCTGCGCGCGCGCTCGGTGCCGAGGCGGACCAGCTGGTCGCGCACCCAATCCTTGCGCCGCTGCTCGGTGTCGGCGGCCGAGGAGATCGGTCCGGCCCGGCCGTGCTCCCGCTCGGCACGTCGGCGCAGCTTCGCGAGCACCTCGCTGCTGCGGGAACGAGCCTCGGCCACCGCCCGCTGCGCCAGCCCCCAGCCGAGCTCGGTCTCCACGTCGACGTCGTGCTCGACCGGGCCCTCCACGACCGTGCCACGACGCCGGCCGGAGACGTAGGCGGTCGAGACGTGCACGTAGTGCACGTGGTCGCCGACCTCACGGACCCGCTGCAGCAACATCCGCGGTCCCTGCACGTTGACCTGGAAGCCCTCGTCGACCGGCGGGTCGAAGGAGACGTCGCCGGCGCAGTGGACGACCGCGTCGACGTCGGCAGGCAGCGGCGGCGGGTCGGCGAGGTCGCCCTCGACGACCCGTACCGGCCCGGCCAGCAGGGCGTCGACACCACCGGCACGCGCGACCGCGTCGGCGAAGATCGGCTTGCCCAGCAGGCTGCGGACGCGGTCCTCGGCGCTGGTGCTGCCGCGACGACGTACGAGCACGACCGCGGTGGTGGCGGGTGAGCGGTCGAGCATGAGGTGCAGTAGCGCCTCCCCGACGAAGCCGGTGACACCGGTCACCAGCACCGTCCGGCCGGCGAGTCGCTCGACCATCCCGGGCGTCACTCCCTGCTCACCGGCCACGCACGACAACCTAGGAAGCCTGCGCGGGGAGGACAAGACCCCCCGCGGGGTTAACAACCACTAACCTGTGGGCATGACGACCGAGGCCGTGACCCGTCGCGAGCAGCTGCTCGCGACGGCCGCGGAGCTCTTCGCGGCCCGTGGCTTCCACGGGGTGTCGGTCGCCGAGCTCGGCCGGGCCTGCGGGATATCGGGACCCGCGCTCTACAAGCACTTCCCCTCCAAGGACGCGATCCTCGCCGAGATGCTGGTCTCGATCAGCGAGGAGCTGCTCGCCGTCGGCCGGGCCCGGGTGGCCGAGGCCGCCGACGCCGACGCCGCCGTCCGGGCGCTGGTGGCCTGGCACGTCGACTTCGCGGTGCGGCACCGCCCGCTGATCGTGGTCCAGGACCGCGACTGGGAGTCACTGCCGCCCGAGGCCCGCGAGCGGGTCCGCACCCTGCAGCGGGAGTACGTCGACGTGTGGGCCGCGCAGCTGCGGCGCCGCCACCCGGGGCTGCGCGCCGACCGGGCCCGGGCGATGGCCCACGTCTCCTTCGGGCTCATCAACTCCACGCCGCACAGCGGCCTGCTCCCCGACGACGCGATGCGGACGCTGCTGACCGAGATGGCGCTCGGCGCGCTCGGGCTGCACTGACGCCGGCCCGGGCGCGGCGCGACGCGCGCGCAGTGGAACGGGTGATCGCTCAGAGCAGGGCGGCGAGGTCGGCGTCGGGGTCGTCGAGCAGCTCGAGGAGCCGCCGCGCGCGGTCGCGGGCGTCGGCGAGCACCTCGGCGTCGGAGCCACGCCGGGCCGGGGACGGCGCCGTAGCGTGGAGCCGCGCGAGCAGGTCGTCGCGCTCGATCCCGCGGAGCGCCAGCAGCACGAAGGGGTCGCCCTCGACCAGCCACGCCAGCTGGTACATCACCGCCAGCGCGTGGTGACACGGGTCGGCCCACGGCTCGCAGCTGCACCGCGTCGCCAGCTCCCCGCCGTAGGGCAGCAGCTCGACGCCGGCCTCCTCGGCGTGCTCGACGAGCGGGTGCGGCAGGTCGCCCGTCACCAGCGCACCGATCCGGCCGGACTCGGCCGCGACCGCCTCGACGAAGGCGGCCTGCTGGTCACTGTCGAGCACCGGCACCTCCCCGGTGACGGTCAGCACGTCGTCGCCCTCCTCGACCGAGGCGACGAACCGGCCGGGGTCCACTGTGACGGCGCCGATGCGGCCCGACCGCGAGAGGGTGCGCGCCGCCTTCAGCTCCGGCTCGTCGTAGGCCGCCTCCTCGACCGCCCGCACCCACGCCTTGCCCCACCAGCTGGTGGCACGGGCACCGCGGCGCGGCGGGATCCGCGGATGGGTCGCCATCAGGTCTCCTCCGGCCGCAGCGTGACGAGGTCGCGGAGCTCGGCGTCGCTGAGCTCGGTGAGGGCGGACTCGCCGCTGGCCAGCACCGCGTCGGCGACCGACCGCTTGCGCTGCAGCAGCTCGGCGATCCGCTGCTCGACGGTGCCGGTGGTGACCATCCGGTGCACCTGCACCGGCCGGGTCTGGCCGATCCGGTGGGCGCGGTCGCTGGCCTGGTCCTCCACGGCGGGGTTCCACCACCGGTCGAGGTGCACCACGTGGTCGGCGCGAGTCAGGTTGAGGCCGGTGCCGCCGGCCTTGAGCGACAGCAGGAACACCGGCGCACCACCGGCCTGGAAGTCGGCGACCATCGCCTCCCGGTCGCGCACCGGCGTACCGCCGTGGAGCAGGTGGTGACGCACCCCCCGGCGGTCGAGGTGGCCGGAGAGCAGCCGCGCCATCGCGACGTACTGGGTGAAGACGAGCACCGCGCCCCCCTCGGCCACGACGGTGTCGACGATCTCGTCGAGCAGCTCGACCTTCTCCGAGGTGCCCTCCAACCGACCCTGCTTGAGGAAGTGGGCCGGGTGGTTGCAGATCTGCTTGAGGCCGGTGAGGAGCGCCAGCACCAGACCGCGGCGGGCGTGCTCGTCGGCACGCTCGACCCGCTCGAGGGTGTCGCGGACGAACGCCTCGTAGAGCACCACCTGGTCGCGGGTCAGCGACAGCAGGTGATCGGTGTCGGTGCGCGGCGGGAGCTCCGGCGCGATGCCGGGGTCGGTCTTGCGCCGCCGCAGCAGGAAGGGCGTGATCAGGCGGCGGAAGTGGGCCGCCCGGTCGGGGTCGACCCCCGACTCGATCGGCGCCGCCCACGCCTTCCGGAAGGCGTTGCGGCTGCCGAGCAGGCCCGGCGTCGCCCAGTCGAGGATCGCCCACAGCTCGGTGAGGTCGTTCTCGACGGGCGTGCCGGTGAGGGCGACCCGGGCCCGCGCCGGGACCTGACGCAGCGCGCGGGCCGTCGCCGAGCGGGGGTTCTTGACGTGCTGGGCCTCGTCGGCGACGACCAGGTCCCAGGGCACGCGGGCCAGCGGCTCGTGGTCGACCCGCAGCGTGCCGTACGTCGTGAGCACGAAACCGTCGGGCAGGTCGGCCAGGTCGCGGGCCTGGCCGTGGAAGCGGCGGACGGGCAGGTGAGGCGCGAACCGGCGTACCTCCGCCTCCCAGTTGCCCAGCAGGGAGGCCGGGCACACCACCAGCACCGGCCCGGCACCGGGGTCACGCTCCGCGCGGTGGAGCGCCAGCGCGATGAGCGTGACGGTCTTCCCGAGCCCCATGTCGTCGGCCAGGCAGGCACCCAACCCGAGAGAGGTCAGCTGGTCGAGCCAGGTGAGGCCGCGGAGCTGGTAGTCACGCAGCGTCGCCTGCAGCGCGGCCGGGGGGTCGAGGGGCTCGCGGGTCGCGGCCGAGAGCAGCTGCTCGCGCACCCGGGTCAGGCTCGCGCCGACGACCACCTCCGTCTCGACGCCCTCCTCGACCTCCACGACCCCGGTGAGGGCGGCCGCGATCGCGGACACGGGCCGGACGGTGCGGATCAGCCGCTTCCTGGCCTTGCGTGCCAGGGCCGGGTCGACCACCGTCCACTGGCCGCGCAGCTTGATGATCGGCCGCGCGGCGTCCGCGAGGTGGTCCATCTCCTCGGACGAGAGCGGCTCGCCGTGGAGCGCGAGCTGCCAGCTGAAGGCGAACAGCGCGTCCGGGGTCAGCAGCCCCTGCTGGAGCGGCTCCTCGCGCGGACCGGGGTCACGGCGGTCGAGCGTCGCCCGGGCGGTGAGGTCGCGACCCAAGCTGCGCGGCCAGAGCACGTCGATCCCCCGCGCCGCGAGGGCGGCCACCCCATGGTCGAGCAGGCTGACCAGCTCGTCGGTGTCGAGGGTGATCTGGTCGGGAACCCGCAGCTCGAGCAGCCGGTCGAGCACGGGCCAGGCCTCGGCGGCGTCGCGCAGCGCCAGCGCGGCGTGGGTGCGGGCCCGGTCGCCGAAGCCCGCCTCCTCCGCAGCGCCGGTCCACAGCAGCGCGGCGTCCGCGATCCGCAGCGGGTCCTGCTCGTCGTGGACCTGCGGGACGACCCGGACCGCCCCGGCCACCAGCTCCTCCTCGTCGGCCTCGATCCGCAGCGAGAGCCGCACCAGCTGTGCCGCGGCTGCCGGTGGCCGCCGCGGCACCGCGTCGACCACGGCGGCGGTGACGACGTCGACCTCGCGTGTGGGTCGCCAGCTGCCGTCCCGGGCCTCGACGTCGCCCGCGGCGAGCAGCCGCAGCCCCCGCAGGGCGGCGTCCCGCAGCTCGTGCACCGACCGGTGGGCGCCGGGGCCGGGCCGCAGCAGGTGGGGCAGGGCCTCGACCATCGGCAGCGCCTGCTCGCGGACGTCGGCGGTGAAGGTCACCGTGCTCTCGCGCGGTGGCGTGCGGGCCGCGAACCTCACCGGCCCGGTGAGTGGTGGCTGCGCCACAGGACCTCCGGTGCTGGGGGACGAGACGCTAACGCCTCGGGCTGACGGTTGGTTCCCGAGCGCCGGTTCTAGGGTCGGGCGCATGGACCTCGCGCTGCTGCTCGCCCGTCACCCGGTCATCGACGGCCACAACGACCTGCTGTGGACGGCCCGGGAGCAGGTGGGCTACGACTTCGACCGGCTCGACATCGCCGAGGAGGGCACCCCCACCCACACCGACCTCCCGCGGCTGACCCGCGGCGGGGTCGGCGGCCAGTTCTGGTCGGTCTTCGTGCCCGCGACGCTTCCCGGTCACGCAGCCGTGACCGCCACCCTCGAGCAGGTGGACGCCGCCCACCGGATGGTCGAGCGGTACGCCGACCGGCTGGTGTTCGCGACCACGGCCGACGAGGTCGAGGCGGCCTGGCGCGACGGCCGGATCGCCTCGATGCTGGGCGCCGAGGGCGGACACTCGATCGGCGAGTCGCTGGGGGCACTGCGGATGCTCCACGCCCTGGGGGTCCGCTACCTCACCCTGACCCACAACGACAACACCCGGTGGGCGGACTCCGCCACCGACGAGCCCGTGGTCGGCGGCCTCTCGCCGTTCGGTGTCGAGGTGGTCCGTGAGATGAACCGGCTCGGCATGATGGTCGATCTCTCCCACGTCGCGGCGACCACCATGCGCGACGCGCTCGCCGCGACCGAGGCGCCCGTGATCTTCTCCCACTCCTCCGCACGGGCGGTGACCGACCATCCGCGCAACGTCCCCGACGACGTGCTCGCGCAGCTGCCGGGCAACGGCGGGGTGTGCATGGTGACCTTCGTCCCGGCGTTCGTGAACGCCGCCTGCGCCGAGGTCGACCTGGCTCGCCGGGCGGCCGAGCGGGCGCGCGGCATCGTCGAGGGCGACCCGGGCTGGGCGGAGTTCGACGCCGAGTGGCGGCGTACCCATGCCCAGCCGGTCGCGACGCTGGCCGACGTCGTCGCCCACTGCGAGCACGTTCGGGAGGTGGCCGGCGTCGAGCACATCGGCCTGGGTGGTGACTACGACGGGACCGGGACCCTGCCCGAGGGTCTGGAGGACGTCACCGGCTACCCGCGACTGCTCGGGGCGCTGGCCGAGCGCGGCTGGTCGGAGAAGGAGCTCGGCCTGCTCACGAGCGGCAACGTGCTGCGCGTGATGCGCGACGTCGAGGTGGCCGCGCAGCGGTGCCGGTCGCAGCGGGGCCCGAGCCTGGTCACCCACCCGGCGTAGCGCGGCGTGTGCCCCAGCGTGCGCCAGGGCGCTCGCTGAGGCAAAGAGGGAGATCCTCGGGGGTGGTCAGGCCTGGCTGGCCAGCGCGAGGGGGAGCACCGCCGTCGCCCCGGCGGACCGGAGGGCCGTGGCTGCGGTCGTCAGCGTCCAGCCGGTGACGACCAGGTCGTCGACCAGCAGCACCGGCCCCGTGGGCACCTCCGCGTCCAGCGCGTAGCGCCGCTGGACCGCTGCCACCCGTTGCGCGGAGTTGGC
This sequence comes from Nocardioides coralli, assembly GCF_019880385.1. NCBI lineage: Bacteria > Bacillati > Actinomycetota > Actinomycetes > Propionibacteriales > Nocardioidaceae > Nocardioides > Nocardioides coralli. The sequence goes on along the minus strand of NZ_CP082273.1, from coordinate 68,687 downwards.
GGCGCCCTGTCCGGGCGGGACCGACGGGTCGACGATCGCGTGGCGGCCCACGACGGGGATCTGCATCACCCGGGAGACGCCCTCGGCGAGGTCGCGCACCAGGCCGGGCCGGGTCGCGGACTCGACGTGGACGATGGCCTCCGGCCGCGCCGACCAGGTGGCGGACCACTCCTTCATCACCTCCAGCACCGCCTGGGCGAGCTGCGGCGGCACGGGCTGGTCGACGGGCTCCCGGAACAGCGCGCGCAACGCCCCGCCGTGACCGAGGTCGGTGAGCCGGGCGACCACCCGCCCCTCCTCGGGGCCCTCGGCGATCCGGCCCTTGAGGTCCAGGCCCAGGGTGGCCAGCGCGGTGGGCCAGAGCTTGCGCGGCTCCACCGGCACACCGGGGCGCGCGAGCCGCGCGCCGGCCTCCTCGACGGCGGCGTCGCTGACGTCGTCGGGCAGCCGCAGGCCGTCGCAGTTGTCGCACCGGCCGCAGTCGGCCGCGCCCGGGTCGTCGAGCTGCTCGCGCAGGTAGCGCATCCGGCACCCGGCGTGGTCGAGGTAGGCGAGCATCGCCGCCTGCTCGCGCTCCCGTGCCTCCGCGACCCGCGCGTAGCGCTCCTCGTCGTAGTCCCAGTCCCGACCGGTCGCCTCCCAGCCCCCGCGCACCCGGCGGACGGCACCGTCGACGTCGAGCACCTTGAGCATCGTCTCGAGCCGGTTGCGGGAGAGGTCGACGTGGGACTCGAGTGCCGCGGTGCTCAGCGGTCCGTGGGCGGCGAGCGCGTCGAGGGTCTCGCGCACCAGCTGCTCGCGGGGGAACGCGAGGGAGGCGAAGTAGGCCCAGATGTCACGGTCCTCGACGGCGGGGAGCAAAACGACCGTAGCGTCATCGGTGCCGCGACCGGCCCGGCCCACCTGCTGGTAGTAGGCGACCGGGGAGGAGGGAGCCCCGAGGTTGACCACGAACCCGAGCGTGGCGTCGAAGCCCATGCCGAGGGCGCTGGTGGCCACCAGCGCCTTGACCTCGCCGGCGACGAGCGCCTGCTCGAGGGCGAGCCGCTCCTCGGGCTCGGTCTGGCCGGAGTAGGCCGCGACCGCGTGGCCCCGCGAGCGGAGGTAGTCGGCGACCTCCTGGGTCGCGGCCACGGTCAGGCAGTAGACGATGCCGCTGCCCGGCTGCTCGGTGAGGTGGTCGGCCAGCCACGCCAGCCGCTGCTCGGGGGTCTTGAGCCGCACCACCCCCAGCCGCAGCGACTCGCGGTCGAGCGACCCCCGGAGCACCAGGACGCCGGTGCCGAGCTGCTCGGCGACGTCGTCGGTGACGCGCTGGTTGGCGGTCGCCGTCGTCGCCAGCACCGGGATGCCGTCGGGCAGGTCGGCCAGCAGCGTCCGGATCCGGCGGTAGTCGGGGCGGAAGTCGTGGCCCCAGTCGGAGATGCAGTGGGCCTCGTCGACCACGAGCAGCCCGCAGGTCGCGGCCAGCCGCGGCATCACCTCGTCGCGGAAGCCCGGGTTGTTGAGCCGCTCCGGGCTGACCAGCAGCACGTCGACCTCGCCGGCCTCGATGGCGTCGTGGATCGGCTGCCACTGCTCGATGTTGGTCGAGTTGATCGTCACCGCGCGGACCCCGGCCCGCTCAGCGGCGGCGATCTGGTTGCGCATCAGCGCCAGCAGCGGCGAGATGATGACGGTCGGCCCGCTGCCGTGGGAGCGCAGCAGCAGCGTCGCCACGAAGTAGACCGCCGACTTGCCCCACCCGGTGCGCTGCACGACCAGGGCGCGTCGCCGGTCGACCGCGAGCGCCTCGATGGCGGTCCACTGGTCGTCGTGGAGCGTGACGTCGTCGCGGCCGACGAGGGCACGCAGGTGTGCCTCGGCCTCCTGGCGGGCGGCGTCGCGGTCCATGCAGGCGTGTCTACCAGTGACCACCGACCGGAACGCGGGGGCGCGGGCGGCCCGACCCGGTCCAGCCTCAGGCGGCGGGGCCCTTGCGGCGTACGTCGTCGACGGCCGTCATCGCATCGCGCAGCTCGGCCAGCCAGTCACCCTCGTGCTGGCCGACCAGTCGGACGCACCAGGCCAGCGCGTCGGCCCGTGACCGGGCGACCCCGGCCTCGACGAGGGTGTCGAGAACCTGCCGCTGCGGCTGCCGCAGCCGGGTCATCACCGGCGCGGACACGTGGGTCCACAGCTCCTCGTGGTCGCCGACCCGCACCCCCCAGGAGACCTTGCGCTCGTAGCGGTGCTGGGCCTCGCGGGCGATCTTCATCCGCCGCTCGCGCGTGTCCTCGCGGAACGCCCGGGCCCGCCCGGCACGAGCCTCCGCCACCGCGACCTCCGACGGCTCGGCGTCGCCACTGACCTCGTCCCCCACGTCGGGGATGGTCAGCACGACGGTGACCTCCTCACGGTCGATGCTCACCCGCGGCGGCTCGACCGTCCACTCGTCCGGGAGACGGCCGCTGAACCAGCCGGTGACGGCCTCCCGCTCCTTGTCTGTAATCATGTAATCAGTGTTGCACGGTCGATCAAGGGGCGAAGGCACCGTCGCGCAGCACCGGCACCACGTCGCTGGTGCTCGGCCGACCCGCGATCGCGACGTCGGGCTCGAAGCCCTTCTCCACCAGCTCGCGCCCGCTCGCACACGCGAGCAGGTTCTCGAGAGGTCGCGCCCTGACGTCCTGCCAGGCGGCGACGGCGAGCCGCGCCTCGGGGCTCATCAGCCCCCGGTCGAGACCGGTCAGCACCGCCCCCGCACCCCACAGGTCCTCGGCAGCCGGACGCAGGGAGCCGTCGGGCCAGCGTTCGCCGGCAGGCACGACCGCCACCGTCGCACCGTCGGCCACCTGCGGCGCCAGCCAGGCCGCGACCGCGTCGGCGTTGCGCAGGCAGGCCGCGACCACGGCGACGCCCTGCTCGTTGAGCGCCGCGCAGATCGTCGAGCCGTTGGGGGAGGGCAGCACCAGCCGCTCGATGCCCCGGGCACGCTGCAGCGAGAGCGGCGACAACGAGACCGCCCCCGGCCGCCAGCCCGCGTCCTGCCGCTGCAGCGCCAGGTTGGCACCCAGCTCGGCGGCGTACGCCGCGGCGCGGGCGTCACGCCAGCGGCAGGGGTGGACGGTGATGCCGCGGCCCACGGCCACCGAGACCGACGTCGTGAACGACAGCACGTCGACGACGACCGCCACGTCGGCGGTCCCCGCGACGGAGCCCGCACCGGTCGGCCCCCACTCCAACCGGACCCGGTGGTCGGACTGGGTGTGGGTGGGGTCGGTCACTCGTCCTCAGGATGCACGGGCACCGTCGTGACCGGGCACGGGGCGTGGCGCACCGCCTGGTCGGCCGTCGACCCGAACACCAGGCCACGGAAGCCGCCGCGCCCGCGTCGACCGACCACGAGCAGGTCGGCACCCTCGGCAGCGTCCAGCAGCGCCTGCGCGGTCGCGGCATGGACGACGTGGAGGTGGACCTCGCAGTCGAGGTCGAGCGCGGCCACGTCCGCGGCGAGCTCGTCGCGGACCGCGGCCTCGTAGTCGGCCAGCGGCGGGACGTAGCCGAGCTCCTGGGTGGGTGGGGTGGGCGCCGTGGTCAGGCTCCAGGCGCGCAGCACGTGGAGCGGCACGTGGACGGCGGCGGCGTGGGTGGCGGCCCACTGGACGGCCCGGGCCGCGGTGGCCGACCCGTCGTGCCCGACGAGGACACCCCCGTCGAGGTCGACCTGGCTCACGACGTCGCTCATGGCTCCCCTTCCCGGCGCGCTCGAGGCGGAGGCGCTCTCCCCGGCCTCCAGCCTAGGGGCCGGGCGCCGACGGCGCCGCGGTCACCAGATACGGACGCGGTCGGCCGGGTCGAGCCAGAGCCCGTCACCCTCCGCGGTCCCGAAGACCTCGTGGAACTCGTCGAGGTTGCGGACGATGTTGGCGCGGAACTCCGGCGGGCTGTGGGGGTCGATGGTGAGGTACTGCTGCTCCTGCTCCTTGCGGCGCTTGGTCCGCCAGCAGTAGGCCCAGTTGAGGAAGAGCGTGCGGCGGTCCTCCTCGGAGGCCTCCTCGCCGTTGGCGATGAGGAACGCGTAGTGGCCGATCGTCAGGCCGCCGAGGTCGCCGATGTTCTCGCCCACGGTCAGCGAGCCGTTGACCCGCTCGCCCGGCAAGCTGCGCGGCTCGAACCCGTCGTACTGCTCGACCAGGGCCTTGCTCTTGACCTCGAAGGCGGCGCGGTCGTCGGCAGTCCACCAGTTCTCGAGGTTGCCGGCGTGGTCGTACTGCGAACCCTGGTCGTCGAAGCCGTGACCGATCTCGTGGCCGATGACCGCGCCGATGCCGCCGTAGTTCTCGGCCGCCTGGGCGTCGGCGTCGAAGAACGGCTTCTGCAGGATGCCCGCCGGGAAGCAGATCTCGTTGGTGCCGGGGTTGTAGTAGGCGTTGACGGTCTGCGGCAGCATGAACCACTCGTCGCGGTCGACCGGCGACCCGATCTTGCGCAGCTGCCGGTCGGTCTCGAACGCCGCGGCCGCCGCCGCGTTGCCGATCAGGTCGTCGGGGCGCACGTGCAGCGCGGAGTAGTCACGGAACTCGTCGGGGTAGCCGATCTTGGGGCGGAAGGTCTCCAGCTTCTGGAACGCCCGCTTCTTGGTCTCCTCGGTCATCCAGTCGAGGTCGGTGATGGAACGTCGGTAGGCCTCGAGCAGGTTGGCGACCAGCTCGTCCATCAGCTCCTTGCTGCGCGGCGGGAAGTGGCGCGCGACGTACTGCTTGCCGACGGCCTCGCCGACCGCGCCCTCCACGAAGGACACCGCCCGCTTCCAGCGCGCCCGCAGCTCCGGGGTGCCGCTGAGGGTGCGGCCGTAGAAGTCGAAGTTGGCCTCGACGAAGTCGTCGGTGAGGTAGGGCGCCGCCGACCGCAGCACCCGGCTGGTCATCCACGCCTTCCAGTCCTCGATCGGCACCTCGGTCAGCACGCCGGCGAGGTGCTCGAGGTAGGACGGCTGGCGGACGCACACCTCGGCGAGCGTCTCCTCCGAGCCCCCGAGGTTCCGGATGTAGGCGTCCCAGTCGAAGCTCGGCGCGAGCTCGTGGAGCTCCTCGAGGGTCAGCAGGTTGTAGGTCTTCTGCACGTCGCGGGTCTCCGCACGCTCCCAGTGACCCTGGGCGAGCCGGGTGTCGATCGCCAGGACCTTCGCCGCCGCGCCGGCCGGGTCGTCGTGGTCGGCGAGCTCGAAGATCCGCTGGAGGTAGCCGACGTACTTGTCGCGCACCTCGGCGAACTTGTCGTCGCGGTAGTAGGACTCGTCGGGCAGGCCAAGCCCGCCCTGCAGCACGTTGACCAGGTAGCGGTCGGAGTTCTTGGCGTCGGTGTCGACGTACATGCCGAACAGGCCGTAGCCGCCGATGCGCTCGAACTCGCCGAGGAAGGCCGCCAGGTCGCGGGCGTCGCGCAGCTGGTCGCACGCCGACAGCAGCGGCCGGATCGGCCGGATGCCGCGGGCAGCCACGGTCTCGGTGTCCATGAAGGAGGAGTAGAGGTCGCCGATCCGGCGGGCGTCGTCGTCGAGCTCGGCTGAGTCGGTGGCCGCGAGCTCCTCGATGATGTATCGGACCTGCTGCTCGGCGGCGTCGGCGAGCTGCACGAACGGTCCCCAGCTGGAGCGGTCGCTGGGGATCTCGGTCTCGGCCAGCCAGCGGCCGTTGACGTGTCCGAACAGGTCGTCCTGCGGGCGGACGTCGGGGTTCATGCCGTCACGTGCGTCGTCGAGAGTGCTCACAGCGCGACCCTAACCGGAGCGACCCACGGGTCAGCCGCGCACGCGCACCACGGCCTTGCCGAGGACGCGGCGGGCGTCGAGGTCGGCCAGCGCGCGCCCGAAGTCGTCGAGGTCGTACGCCGGCCCGACCGGTGGGTCGATGGTGCCGTCGGCCAGCAGCGGGAGCAACGCGGCCCACTGCTGCTGCAGGTAGCCGGGCCGGGCCAGGGCGTAGTGACCCCACCCGACTCCGCGGACGTCGGTGTTGGTGAGGAGGAGCCGGTTGACCTTGACCTCCGGGATGCCCTGGCCGGCGGCGAACCCGACGACCAGGAGCCGCCCCTGCGGCGCCAGGCAGCGCAGCGAGTCGGTGAAGACGTCGCCGCCGACGACGTCCACGACGACGTCGACGCCGCGTCCCTCGGTGAGGGCGTGGACGGCGTCCTTGAAGCCGTCGAGCAGCACCACGTCGTGGGCGCCCGCCCGGCGGGCGACCTCGGCCTTCTCGTCGGTGCTGACCACCGCGACGGTGCGCGCCCCCAGGCCGCGGGCGACCTGGATCGTGGCGGTGCCGACGCCGCCGGCCCCGCCGTGCACCAGCACCGTCTCCCCGGGGCGGACCTGTCCCCGCTCGACCAGCGCGAAGTGGGCGGTCAGGTAGTTGAGCGGGATGGCCGCGGCCGCGTCGAAGGAGACGCCGTCGGGCAGCCGGAACGTCGCCTCGACCGGCACCGCCACCCGCTCGGCCGCACCGCCGTACGGCAGCACGGCCGCGACCCGGTCGCCCGGCTCGAACCCCGGGCCGGCGAGGACCGTGCCGGCGACGTCGACACCCAGCGTGAAGGGCACCTCGGGCTTGAGCTGGTACTCACCCCGGCTGAGCAGCAGGTCAGGGAAGCAGATGCCGACCCGCTCGACCTCCACCAGCACCTCGTCGGGACCGGGGGTGGGTTCGGGGACCTCCTGGACCCGGACACCGGCGGGACCCGCGGGCGAGACGACCTGGACGGCACGCATGCCCGGCACGCTACCGACCGGTCGGCTCAGCGCGGCTCCGCGACCCGGGACAGCTCGAAGTGCATGGGGTCCGTGTAGCTCCAGTCGCCGCCCCACGCGAAGCCCCACTCCTTGAAGATCGCGACCACCTCGCGGTCCATCTCGCCCACGGTGCCGCGCTGGTTGCCGGGCACGTTGAGGTCGAGGGCGAGGCCGAAGGAGTGGTTGGACAGCGTGGTGGAGCCGGCGATGAAGCGGGGGTAGTAGCACCCGGCGTACTCGCCGGGGTTGATCTCGTCGGCCAGGCCGCGGTCGACGACCTCCTGCAGCGCCGCCCGCAGCTGGGGGAAGAGCGTGCGGTGACAGGTGACCTCGCCGAGGATCGGCACCGGCTCGGTGCTGATGCTGCGCGCCACCCACGCGGGGTCGGGAGCGATCCGGCCCCCACCGAGGACCCGGTAGCTGAAGCTCCCGACCACGCTGGCGATCGTGCCGCCCGTGAGGTAGGCGGTCTGCTTCACGTTGGGGTCGAGCCCGAGCCGGGAGGCGATGTCGAGGTCCTGCACCGAGGCGCGCCTGCCGACGATCTGCCGGATCGGCTTGCGGATCGTCGAGGGGTCCGCCACGTCGGTGGAGATCAGCAGGCCGTTGCCGAAGACCATGTTCTCGAGGTCCTCGACCCAGGCCGTGTTGACCACCATGTCGATGGTCGTCGCCTGTGGCGCGTAGGCCCCGATGTGGAGGACCGGGGCCTCCTCGCCGGAGCCAAGGCGGATGTTGCCCTCCTCGTCCTGCAACCGCCGCCCGAGTGCCGGGGTGATCGCGATCTCCCCGCCCGCGACCCGGTCCCAGACCTGCTGGAACTGTGCGGAGTTCTGCGGCGTGAACCGGCGGTAGGTCGCGCCGTCGACGGCGGCGATCGTCAGCGCCTGGTTCTCGATGGTGACCTGCCCGAGGGCGATCGGCTCGACCGCCGCGACGTTGTCGAGCGCCTTGATCCGGCGGACCATGTCGTCGCTGAGCCGCTCGCTGTCGAAGATGAGCATGTCCGGCCGGTAGAGCCGGTCCGTCAGCGGCCCCGGCGGCTCCACCGCGTGGTCGGGGTCGGCGACGAGCACCCCCCGCTTGCCGCCGGGCGCGGCCGACCCGTCCGCGCTCTGCTCCGGGTCGGGGCTCGGGCTCGGGCCCGCCTCGGGAGTCGCATCGGGCAGGGAGGCGCCACAACCCGCCAGCACCAGCGCGCCGGCCATCCCCGCGAGCAGCCGTGCCCGCACCCCCCCGGACCTCACGCGTTCAGGGTAGGTCCTGCCGGAGGCGACGGGGAGGTCACGGCTTCCGGCGTACCCCACGTTCGGGCACCAGCAGCACCCAGGCCAGCAGTGCGCCGACCACCAGCAGCCCCGCACTGACCAGCAGCGCGGTGTCGTACGCCGCGTCCAGTGACGGGGCCACGTCGTAGTCCTGCCCCGAGAGCCCGACCAGCGGCGGCAGCGCGGCCACCGCCAGCAGCGACCCGCTGCGGGCGATGGCGTTGTTGACGCCGCTGGCCAGGCCCGTGAGGTCGTCCGGGGCCGCCGCGAGCACGGTGGCGGTGAGCGGGGCGACCATCAGCGCGAGTCCGAGGGCGAACACCGTCAGCCCCGGCAGCACGTCCAGCACGTAGCTGGTCTCGGCGTCAGCCGCCCGCAGCAGCAGCGTGCCCCCCGCCATCAGGAGGGGACCGGTGGTCAGCGGGATCCGGGGGCCGATCCGCACCGCCAACCGTCCTCCCCGGGCCGCGAGCAGCAGCATCACCACCGTGATCGGCAGCGTCGCCACCCCGGCTGCGAGCGGGGTCCATCCCGCCACGGTCTGCAGCTGCAGCACCAGGAAGAACAGGATCGCGCCGAGGGCGGCGTACACCACCAGCGTCATCGCGTTGGCGGAGCTGAAGACGCGGGACCGGAAGATCGCCGGCGGCAGCATCGGCTCGCGCAGGCGCGCCTCGACCAGCACGAAGGCGACGCCGGCGCCCAGGCCCAGCAGGCCGGCCCACACCGCGGCCCGCTCACCCCAGCCGATGAGCCCGTAGGTGACTCCCGCCAGTGCCACCATGGCCAGCACCGCGCCGGCGACGTCGAAGTGTCGCGGCGGTGCCGAGGAGCGGGACTCGGGCACGTGGCGCTGCGCGATCCAGATGGTCAGCGCGGCGAGCGGCACGTTGATGAGGAAGATCCAGCGCCACGACGCCACTTCGATGAGGGCACCGCCCACGAAGGGGCCGACGGCGGCGGCGATGCCGCCGAAGCCGGTCCAGGCGCCGATCGCCGGCGACCGGTCGTCCGGCACGAAGGCACCCTGGATCATCGCCAGGCTGCCCGGGGTCAGGAGTCCACCGCCGATGCCCTGCAGCACCCGGGCCGCGATCAGCACCTCGGGGTTCGGCGCCAGCCCGCACAGGGCGGAGGCCGCGGCGAACCAGACGGTGCCGACGACGAAGATCCGGCGCCGCCCGTACCGGTCGCCGAGCGAACCGCCGAGCAGGATCAGGGCCGCCAGGGAGAGCAGGTAGCCGTTGCTGATCCACTGCAGCTCGGCGAGCGAGGCGTCGAGCTCGCGGCCGATGGTGCGGAGGGCGACGTTGACCACGGTGCCGTCGAGCAGCGTCATGCCGGAGCCGAGCGTGGCGGCCGCCACGACGGCCCGTCCCGTGGGCGTCCGCAACCGGACCTGCGACGCCGCGACCTCGGCCACGGGGAAAAGCCTAGAAGGCTCGCCCCAGCGCCACTACGCTGCGGCCGTGCCTCGTCCACGGGACCTCGAGCAGCGGCTGGTCGACCACGTCGACCGGCTCGGTGAGGAGCACCCGCCGATCGACCTCGCGACGGTGGACTACACGGTCCGCGACCCGGAGGCGGTCGGCGCCCGGTTCGGTCACGTCCTCGACTACATGGCGCGGGTCGAGCTCGAGGTGGACCGCAACGTGCTGGAGCTGACTACGCTGCTCCCCGACCCGCCGGAGGTCGACCGTCACTTCTACGCCGACGTCTGGCACCCCCAGGAGATCCGGCACGGCCAGATCCTCGACGAGCTGCAGCAGCGCCTCGCGCGCGAGCCGGCGGCCACCGACCTCGACACGGTCTCGGTCAAGATGCACCTGCTCGGAGCGCTGTCCCGACTGGCCCCGATCGAGGGTGTCGTGCGGATGCTCTACTACCTGACCGGCCAGGCCACGGAGCGGTCGGCGGTCCTGGCCTACAACCTGCTCCACGCCGGGCTGCGCGAGATGAGGGAGCTGGCCGCGGCCGAGACCATCGTCGGGCAGATCAAGCGGCAGGAGCCGGGCCACCACGCCTTCTACGCGATGTCGGCTCGCGGCCTCGCGGCCCAGCTCGCACCCTGGCAGCTGTGGCTCGTACGCCGGTTGCGCGCCCTCTCCTTCGCCCCGGTCGGCGCCAACAGCCCCGGCCAGCTGGCCGACTTCGGAGACCTGATGACCACGCTGGGGATCGACAGCCGGGTCGACCGCTTCGCCGTGATGGTCGCGCGGGTCGAGGCGGAGATCCTCGGCGAGGTGCGCCGGGGCCTGCAGGTGCCGTCCTACGTGCTGAAGGCGTTCCGCGAGGCGGTGGAGCTCTCCCGGGCCCGAGCCGGGGCCTGACCGACCAGCCAGGTCGCCGCACCGCCAGCCGCCGCCACCACGGCGAACGGGACGAGGCCGAGCTGCGCGAGGTCGACACGGCCGAAGACCGCGAGTCCGAGCAGCACGACGGGGCAGCAGGTGGCGGCCAGCGCGGCGGCCAGGAGTCGAGCCGGCCGGGACGCCAGCCCCGGCCGCATCGTGACCATGAGCAGCGCCCCCACGGCGACCCCGGCGAGGACGCCGGTCGTCATGCCCACCAGCGCGCCGACCACCGACGCGCCGACTGGATCACCCACGAGGGGCCCGACGCCCGTCGTCGGCGTCGTCAGCCAACCGGTCAGGGCGCCGACCAGGACCCCGGCCGTGAGGCCCGTCAGGGGACCGGCGACGAGCCACGTTGCGCCCACGCGGTGTCCCGGCTGCTCGCTCATGTCGCAGACCCTAGGCCCGCGACTCCTCGGGCGTACGCCGGGGGCCGTCCGCCCCTCAGCCGGCGTCGGGCAGCACCCGCGAGGCGACCCAGGCCAGGTCGGCGGCGGTCTCCGGCGGCGAGGCGGAGGGCTGCATCACGTGGCTGAGCACCACCCGCACGACCATGTCGATGGCCGCCTCGCGGTGGTGGACGTCCAGCGGCACGTCGTAGGCCGCCACCCGCTCGCCCACGACCTGCTTGGCCGCGGCCAGCAGTGACTCCGCGTGGGTGGTGAGCAGCGGCAGCAGCTCGGTGTCGGCGCCATGGGTCGCGCTGACGACCGCCTTGAGCAGCTCGTTGCCCTGCGCCAGCTCCAGGACCGACACGCACGCGTTCTCGATCGCGGCCACGAGGTCGTCGGGGTGACGGTCGAAGGCGTCGGTCACCACCGAGAGGAAACGGTCGAGCTCACCGAGGATCATCGCCTCGGCCAGGGCCGGCTTGCCGCCGATCTCGTTGTAGACCGTCTGCCGGCTGACCCCCACCTCAGCGGCCAGCCGGGCCATCGTCACCTGCGACCAACCGGACGCCAGCGTGAGGTCGACCGCGCTCTGCACCAGCCGCTGCCGCAGGGTCGGGGTCACGGCGCCACCCTACGGGCCATCCCCACGAGCGCACGGACGCGACTAAGGTGAAGGGTCGGCCACGGCAAGGAGGTCAGCATGAGTGATCAGGTCCACGAGCACGAGGCTCGGACCCGGGGAGCCTTCACCAACCGGCGGGTCTTCATCCTCGCCGCGATCGGCTCCGCGGTCGGCCTCGGCAACATCTGGCGCTTCCCCTACGTCGCCTACGAGAACGGCGGGGGCGCGTTCATCATCCCCTACCTGGTGGCGCTGCTGACCGCCGGAATCCCGTTCCTCTTCCTCGACTACGCCCTGGGCCACCGCCACCGTGGCTCGGCCCCGCTGTCCTTCGCACGGCTGCGGCGCGGCACCGAGGGACTCGGCTGGTGGCAGGTCGGGATCTGTTTCCTCATCGCCGTCTACTACGCCGCGGTGATCGCCTGGGCGGTCCGCTACACCTTCTTCTCCTTCAACGAGGCCTGGGGCGACGACCCCGAGGGGTTCTTCTTCGGAGACTTCCTGCAGGCCGGCGACCCGGGCGTCGACGCCAACCTCGTGGCCGGCGTCCTGGTGCCGCTGGTGATCGTTTGGGTGGCGGTGATCGCGATCATGGTCGCCGGCGTCCAGAAGGGCATCGGCGCGACCGCGGCCGTGTTCATCCCGATCCTGATCGTCGCGTTCGCCGCGCTGGTCGTGCGCTCGCTCTTCCTGCCCGGCGCCGCCGAGGGTCTCGACACCCTGTTCACGCCGAACTGGGCGGCCCTGGGCGAACCCGGGGTCTGGGCGGCGGCCTTCGGCCAGATCTTCTTCTCGCTCTCGATCGGCTTCGGGATCATGATCACCTACGCCTCCTACGTGCACCGGGACACCGACATGACCGGCTCGGGTGCCGTGGTGGGGTTCGCCAACTCCGGCTTCGAGCTGCTCGCCGGCATCGGCGTGTTCGCTGCCCTGGGCTTCATGGCCCAGGCCCAGGGGGTCGCGGTCGACGAGGTCGCCAGCAACGGCATCGGGCTGGCGTTCATCGCCTTCCCGACGATCATCTCCGAGGCACCCGCCGGAGCGATCATCGGTGTGCTGTTCTTCGGGTCCCTGGTGATCGCCGGCCTGACGTCCCTGGTCTCGGTGATCGAGGTCGTGATCTCGGCGGTGCGCGACAAGTTCGAGATGACCCGGCAGGGCGCGGCGCTCGCCGTCGGCGTCCCCTCCGCGGTGATCAGCCTGCTGTTCTTCTCCACCACCAGCGGCATCTACGTCCTCGACATCGTCGACCACTTCATCAACCAGTTCGGGATCCTGCTGGTCGCGGTGGTGTCGATGGTGGTGCTGGCCTGGGTGGTCCGGGCCCTCCCCGCGCTGGCCGACCACCTCAACCACCACGGCACGGTGCCGCTGGGCGGCTGGTGGCGTGCGCTGATCGCCGTGGTGGCACCGCTGGCCCTCGGCTACGTCCTGGTCGACGCATTCCGCACCGACCTCGGCGAGCCCTACAGCGGCTACCCCTCCTGGATGCTCAACGTCTTCGGGTGGGGCATGGCCGCTGCCGTGATCGTGCTGGCCTTCGCGGCAGCACGGGTGAAGTGGCGCCCCGGCACCACGATGGAGACGACCGGCGCCCTCGACGACCGGACCACGACGGGAGGGAACTGACATGAGCGCAACCGCGATCGTGATGATGCTGGTGGCGATGCTGGTGATCTGGGGCGGGCTGGCGCTGGCCATCCGCAACCTCAGCCGCAGCCCCGACGTCCCCACCCGTGGGGAGCTCCACCGCGACCTCTGAGGGGGTCACCCCGGCCGGCTGACCGGTCGGGGTCAGGCCGGCTGGGGCTCGACCGGCACGAAGTCGACCTTGTCGCGGACGCCGCAGTCGGGGCAGGTCCAGTCGTCGGGGATCTCCGCCCACGCGGTGCCGGCGGCGAAGCCCTCGTGCTCGTCGCCGGCCGCGACCTCGTAGACGTAGCTGCACCCGGGGCAGCGCGCAGCGAGCACCTCGGGCCGTGAGGTCTCGAGAGGCTCGACCGACCTGGGATCGGGGCCCGCCTCGTGGGTGGGGGCGCCGTACGCCGCCAGGATCCTCGCGCGCTTGCGGGGGCTGATGTTGGCGCGGCTGACGTCGCCGTCGAAGTGCGCCACCACCCGCGGGTCCATGACCCGGCGCCAGACGGCCGGCACGATCGCCAGCACGATCATCCCGGCGTAGCCCGTCGGCAGCACCGGGCTCTCCCGGTAGTCGCGCAGCGCCTGGTAGCGCCGGGTCGGGTTGGCGTGGTGGTCGCTGTGCCGCTGCAGGTGATAGAGCAGCACGTTGGTCGCGATGTTGTTGGAGTTCCAGCTGTGGCTGGGGTCGACCCGCTCGTAGCGTCGGCGCTCGCCCTCACCCACCTTCTGCCGGAGCATCCCGTAGTGCTCCATGTAGTTGACGACCTCGAGCAGCGAGAAGCCGACGACCGCCTGCACCAGCAGGTAGGGCAGGATCCCGACGCCGAGCCAGGCGACCAGGGCGCCCCACAGCACGACCGACATCAGCCAGGCGTTGAGGATGTCGTTGCCGATCCGGAAGGGGTGCTGCTTGCGGCGGGCGTAACGGCGCTTCTCGATGCGCCAGGCCGAGCGCAGCGACCCCCAGACCGTCCGCGGCCAGAACTGGTAGAAGTTTTCCCCCAGCCGGGCGCTCGCCGGGTCCTCCGGGGTGGCGACGCGGACGTGGTGCCCGCGGTTGTGCTCGATGTAGAAGTGGCCGTAGAACACCTGTGCCAGGGCGATCTTCGACAGCCAGCGCTCGTTGGCCTCCTTCTTGTGGCCGAGCTCGTGGGCGGTGTTGATGCCGATGCCACCGATGCAGCCGATGGAGACCGCCAGCCCGAGCTTCTCCCAGCCGTCGAGCTGGCCGCTGCCGCCGATGAGCCACATCGCGCCCACGAAGCCGGCGTACTGGATCGGCAGGAAGAGGTAGGTGATCCAGCGGTAGTAGCGGTCCTGCTCCAGCGCCTCGATCACGTCGTCGGGCGGGTTGGACCGGTCGAGGCCGGCGACCAGGTCGATCGCGGGCACGATCCCGAGGATCACGACCGGGCCGATCCAGAACCAGCCGCCGAAGCCGGTCAGCTGCCAGCCGGCGTACCCGATGAAGGCCAGGCTCGGGACCACCAGCCCGATCAGCCAGAGGTGGCGCTTCGTGTCCCGCCACTGCTCCGTGGAGCCTTCGGGGACCGTGCTGTTGGCGATCTGCGGCGTCGCGTCGGCCATGACAACCTCCCGGCGATCGGTTTACATGACCATATGATCTGTAAAGCCGCTTGACAAGAGGTCTGGGAATGTCAAGTACGCCGCTCTCGCAACCGGACCTCCTGCCCCGGTCGCAGCTGGGAGCACCGGTCCACGTCCTCGTCGACGACGTAGCCGATGACGGGGTAGCCGCCCGTGACGGGGTGGTCGGCGAGGAAGAGCACCGGCTGCCCCGACGGTGGCACCTGCAGCGCGCCCCGGACCATCCCCTCGCTGGGCAGCTCGCCCTCCCGCTCGCGGCGCAGGGCCTCGCCCTCCAGCCGCACCCCCACGCGGTTGCTCTCCGCGCCCACGCCGTAGGACCCCGAGGTCAGCCGCGCCCATGCGTCGGGGGCGAACCAGTCGCGGCGGGGGCCGGGAACGACCCGGACCTCGAGCGCGCCACCGGTCGGCTCGGCCACCGCCGCCACGTCGACGGCCGGCGCTGCCGCGCGCGCATCACCCACCCGGAGCCGGTCGCCGGCCGTGAGGGCGGCGGGCCCCAGGTGACCGAGCACGTCGGTCGACCGGGAGCCGAGGACGGGGGGCACGTCGACCCCGCCCCGGACCGCGAGGTAGGTCCGCAGGCCCGTCTCCGGCACGCCGAGCCGCAGCACCTCGCCCGCGCGGAGCACAGTCGGCGCGTTGTGGGGGGCGCCCGGGCATCGGGCACCGGTGGTCACCACCTCGAGGTCGGCCTCCGCGCGCAGGACCAGCCCTCCGAACGTCACCTCCAGCGCCGCGGCCCCGTCCCGGTTGCCGACCAGCCGGTTGGCCAGGCGGTACGACGCGCGGTCGCAGGCCCCGGAGCGGCCCACCCCGATCCCGGCGAGCCCCGGCCGCCCCTCGTCCTGCACCGTGGTCAGCGGGCCGGGCTCCTCGACGAGCAGGTGGCGGCTCACGACGCCACCACGAAGCGGACCCGGCGTCGGGGCGCGAGGAGTGCGGGCGGGTCGCGGTCGAGGTCGAAGACGTCGAGGTCGGTCCGTCCGATCAGCTGCCAGCCACCCGGAGAGCTGCGCGGGTAGACCCCCGTGAACTCCCCGGCCAGCGCGACCGAGCCGCGCGGGACCTTGGTCCGCGGGCTCTCCCGGCGCGGGACGTCCCACGTGCCCTCGTCGGCGGTGAGGTAGCCGAAGCCCGGGGCGAACCCGCAGAAGGCCACGGTCCACAGCCCGTTCGTGTGACGCTCGACGACGTCGTCCGGACCGCAGCCCAGGATCCCGGCGACGTCGGCCAGGTCGTCCCCGTCGTAGTGGACCGGGACCTCGAGGACGTCCGCGTCCTCCTCATCTACGGCATCGGCGGTTCCCACGTCGAGCCGCTCCAGCGCACCCCCGACCTCCTCGGGTGTGCTGGTGCGGGGGTCGAGCACGACCAGCACGGTGCGGGCGGCCGGCACCACGTCCACCGCTCCCGGGACCAGGTCGCCGTCGACCGCCGCCCGCACGGCGGCGTACGTCGCCAGCACCCCGTCGAGGTCCTCGCACTCGACCAGCACCGCTGCGGTGCCGCTCGGTCGCAGGCGCATCCGCCCCTCCCTCAGCCCACGAACGGGGCGATCTCGACCCCCGCGTCGAGCAGGGCGGAACGGACGGCGCGGGCGATCTCGACCGCACCCGCGGTGTCGCCGTGGACGCAGATCGACTCCGCCAGCACGTGCAGGCTCCCGCCGGCCACGTCCTCGATCGGCTCGCCCGTGGCCATCGCGACGCAGCGGCGGGCCACGACGTCGGGGTCCTCGACCAGCGCGCCGGGCTCACGGCGGGGCACCAGCGTCCCCTCGGGTGTGTAGCCGCGGTCGGCGAAGGCCTCGCGCACGACCGTCAGGCCGGCCCCCTCGGCCAGACGCAGGAAGACCGACCCGGGCAGCCCGAGGACGGGCAGGGCGGGGTCATAGGCGCGGACCGCGTCCACGACCGCCGCCGCCTGCTCCTCGTGGTGGACGATCGCGTTGTAGAGGGCTCCGTGCGGCTTGACGTACCGCACGCGGGTGCCGGCGACGCGGGCCATCCCGTCGAGCGCCCCGAGCTGGTAGAGCACGTCGTCGGTCAGGGCCGCCGGCTCGACGTCGATGAAGCGGCGCCCGAAGCCCGCGAGGTCGCGGTAGCCCACCTGGGCGCCGATCGTCACGCCGTCCTCGGCGCACCGGGCTGTCACCCGGCGCATGATCACGGGGTCGCTCGCGTGGAAGCCGCAGGCCACGTTGGCGCTCGTGACGACCCCCAGCAGGGCGTCGTCGTCGCCGAGGGTCCAGCGCCCGAAGCCCTCCCCCAGGTCGGAGTTGAGGTCGATCCTGCTCATGCTCCCCCCTCAGCCGACCAGCTCGAGCACGGGCTCGATGGAGTTCACCGCGAGGTAGACCGTGAGCAGCCACGCCGCGGCACCCAGCCCCGCCAGCCAGCGCGGGTAGTCGTAGCCGTCGAGCAGGTCGCGCCGGAACCAAGCGACCCAGATCATCACGCCGATACCGATCGGGAGCAGCAGGCCGTTGAAGGCACCGGCGAAGATCAGCAGCGTCGTCGGCGCCGCCCCGACGACGACGAAGATCAGCGTCGTGAGGGCGATGAAGGCCACCACGAGCGCGGTGCGGGTCCGGTCGCTGGTGCCGGTGCGCGAGGTGACGAACGAGACGGTCGTGTAGGACGCCCCGATGACGCTGGTGATCGAGGCCGCCCACAGCACGATGCCGAAGACCCGCATGCCGACCTCGCCGGCCGCGGACTCGAAGGCGGCGGCGGCCTGGTTCTCGGGGTCGAGGTCGACGCCCTGGCTCACCACCCCGAGGATCGCCAGGAACAGGATCACCCGCATCACGCCGGTCACGAGGATCCCGGTCACCGAGCCGCGGGTGATCTCCCGGATCTTCTCCGGGCCGCTGACGCCGGAGTCCAGCAGCCGGTGCGCGCCGGCGTACACGATGTAGCCGCCGATGGTGCCGCCGATGAGGGTCGTGGTGGCGAGGAAGCTGATCTCCTCCGGCAGGACGACGTTGCGCAGCGCCTCGCCGACCGGTGGCCCCGAGGTGGCCGCGATGTAGGTCGTCAGCACGATCATCACGCCGCCGAGGACCAGGACCACCCGGTCCATGGCCAGCCCCGCCTTGTGGGACAGGAAGATGCCGATCGCGAGCGCGGCGGAGATCGGCGCACCGACCCGTGGGTCGAGGCCGAGCATCGCGTCGGTGCCGAGACCGGCCCCGCTGACGTTGCCGACGTTGAAGACGAAGCCCCCGAGCAGCAGCAGTCCCGCCATCGCCCAGCCGAGGCCGGGGAGGACGGCGTTGCCGAGCTCCTGGGCCCGCCGTCCGGAGACGCCGATGACCCGCCACACGTTCAGCTGGATCGCGATGTCGACCAGCACCGACACGGCGATGGCGAAGGCGAACGCCGCACCGAGCTCGACGGTGAAGCTGGTGGTCTGGGTGATGAAGCCGGGGCCGATGGCGGAGGTCGCCATCAGGAACACGGCGCCGATCAGGGTGCTGCGCGCACTCGAGCTCATCCGTCCCGGCTGCGGGCCGGTGGTCGTCGAGGTGTCGGCGGAGGGGCTGGACATGGGGGTGTCGGACATGGGGTCTCCCGAGGACGTGGGTGCCCTCACCCTGCGATTGTTCAACAATCTTGTCAAGGTTTCTGACAGCATGGGCCGTGTGACCGGCTCTTCCCGCGCGAACCGTGACGCGGCCCGCGATGAGGCGCTGCGGCGGCTCTCCGCCCGGTCCGGCATTCCCCGCCCCCCGGTCGTGAACGCCGCCGAGCACGTCTCCCACGTGCTGCGCCGGGCGATCATCGAGGGCCTGCTCGCCCCGGGCACCCAGCTCTCCGAGCAGCATCTCGGCGCCGCCCTCGGGGTCTCGCGCAACACCCTTCGTGAGGGCTTCCGCCTGCTCACCCACGACCGGTTGCTGGTCCACCACCGGAACCGTGGCGTCTTCGTGCCGCGACCCGACGCTGCCGACCTGGCCGACCTCTACCGCCTGCGCCAGGCCCTCGAGGGTGGCGCGCTGCGGGTGGCCGGTCCCGTGGCGCCGGAGCACCTGCGGACCCTCGCCGCTGACGTGGCGGCGGGCGATGCCGCGGCGTCGCGCCGCAGGTGGCGCCAGGTCGGCACCGCCAACATGGACTTCCACGAGCACCTGCTGATGCTCGCCGGCAGCCCGCGCATCGTGGAGATCGGTCGTCAGGTGCTCGCCGAGACCCGGCTGGCGTTCCTGCACCTGGACGCCCACGCGCTGCACGAGCCGTTCCTGGCCCGCAACAAGGGTCTGCTCGCACTGCTGCGGACCAACCGCCTGCAGCAGGCGGCCGAGGAGCTGCAGGCCTACCTGCGCGACTCCGAGCAGCAGGTCCTGGCCACGCTCACCGCCCGCTGACCCGGTTCCTCCCTGGTCGGCGACTGCCTAGGATCCGGCCATGTCCCGTGACCTGACCCCCGCCGAGGCGCGCGCGAAGTTCCGCGCCGGCCTCGTCTCGCCCACGGCGGGCTGGTGCGCCGGTCACACGCAGGTCAACCTCGTCGCCGTCCCGGTCGACTGGGCCTACGACATGCTGCTGTTCGGGCAGCGCAACCCCCGCCCTGTGCCCCTCCTCGACGTCACCGACCCGGGGTCGCGCAGCTCCCGGCTCGCACCCGACGCCGACCTCGCGACCGACCTCCCGCGCTACCGGGTCTGGCGCGGAGGAGAGCTGGTCGACGAGCCGTCCGACGCCTCAGAGGTGTGGCGCGAGGACCTCGTGTCCTTCCTGATCGGCTGCAGCTTCAGCTTCGAGACCGCCCTGCTGGAGGCGGGCGTCCCGTTGCGGCACGTCGAGCAGGGGCGCAACGTCTCCATGTACCTCACCGACGTGGCCTGCGAACCCGCGGGCCGGCTCGGCGGACCGCTCGTGGTCTCGATGCGTCCGGTTCCCGCTGCCCTGGTCCCCCTCGCGGTCCAGGTCACCGCACGCATGCCGCGGGTCCACGGCGCCCCCGTCCACGTCGGGGACCCGGGCCAGCTCGGCATCGGCGACCTCGACCGTCCGGACCACGGAGATGCCGTCGAGCACCACCCCGGCGACGTCCCCGTCTTCTGGGCGTGCGGCGTGACCCCGCAGGCCGCGCTGCTGTCCTCGCAGGTGCCGTTCGCGATCACGCACGCGCCGGGCCACATGCTCGTCACGGACGTCCCGGACCGGGCCTACCGCGACTACTGACCGTGGTGCTCCCTGCCGGAGATGGCGTCGGCCACCCGGCGCGGTACCTGCGTGTCGAAGACGCTCGGGATGATGAAGTTCGGGTTGAGCTCCTCGTCGGTGACGACCAAGGCGATCGCCTCGGCCGCGCGCAGCAGCATCTCCTCGGTGATCTCGGTCGCGCGCGCGTCGAGCAGGCCCCGGAAGACGCCGGGGAAGGCCAGGACGTTGTTGATCTGGTTCGGGTAGTCCGAGCGACCGCTGGCCACCACCGCGGCGTACTTCTCCGCCTCCGCGGGGTCGACCTCGGGGTCGGGGTTGGCGAGCGCGAAGACCACGGCGTCGTCGGCCATGTCGCGGATCCACTCGGGGTCGAGCACCTTCGGGGCGCTGACGCCGATGAACACGTCGGCGTCCCGTAGCCCGCTGTGGAGGTCACCGGTGAGCCCGCGCGGGTTGGTGCGTGCAGCCAGGTCGGCCTTGGCCGCCGAGAGGTCGTCCATCGACGCGGCGAGCAGGCCCTCGCGGTCCCAGACCACGACGTCACCGACGCCGGCGGCGAGGAGCAGCTGGACGATCGCGGACCCGGCGGCGCCGGCGCCGGCCACCACGACCCGTACCGCAGAAAGCTCCTTGCCGACCACCCGCAGGGCGTTGGTCAGGGCGGCGAGGACGACGATCGCGGTGCCGTGCTGGTCGTCGTGGAAGACGGGGATGTCGAGCGACTCCCGCAGTCGCCTCTCGATCTCGAAGCACCGGGGAGCCGCGATGTCCTCGAGGTTGATGCCGCCGAAGGTCGGGGCGATCATCTCGACGGCCCGGACGATCTCGTCGGTGTCCTGGCTCGCGAGGCAGATCGGCCAGGCGTCGATGCCGGCGAACCGCTTGAAGAGTGCCGCCTTGCCCTCCATCACCGGCAGCGCCGCACCCGGGCCGATGTTGCCCAGGCCCAGCACGGCCGAGCCGTCGGTCACGACGGCAACGCTGTTGCCCTTCACCGTCAGCCGTCGTACGTCCTCGGGGTTGCGGTGGAGCGCCATGCTCACCCGCCCCACGCCCGGCGTGTAGGCCATCGAGAGGTCGTCGCGCGTCTTCAGCGGCACCTTCGAGCCGACCTCGATCTTGCCGCCGATGTGGAGGAGGAACGTGCGGTCGCTGACCTTGTGCACCTCGACACCGTCGACCTCGCCGACGGCAGCGACCAGCTGGTCGGCGTGGTCGGCGTCGGCGGCGGAGCAGGTGACGTCGACCACGAGCCGGTCGTGCCGCGACTCGGCGACGTCGATGCCGGTCACGATGCCACCGCGCTCGGAGATCCGGGTCGCGACGTGGCCGACCACGCCGTGGTCGGGCGCGGTGTGCAGGCGCATGGTGATGGAGTACGACGACGCGGTGGCGGCCATGCCGCAACCCTCCTCTGCCCGGCGCGTTACCGGCAAGTCGCTAGCGTGGCCGGCATGGCTGCCGTCGTGACCGACAACCGTGACCGCGACCGTTTCGAGATCCACCTCGGCGACGAGCTGGTCGGCATCGCGCAGTACCGGCTGCGCGACGACACCATCGCCTTCACCCACGCCGAGGTCAGCGACGAGCACGAGGGGCAGGGGCTCGGCTCCACGCTGGCGGGAGAATCGCTGGCCGCGGCCCGGAAGGCCGGACTGGCCGTGCTCCCGGCCTGCCCCTTCTTCGCCGACTACCTGCAGCGCCACCCCGAGCACGTCGACCTCGTGCCGGCCGAGCGTCGCGAGGAGTTCGGCCTCTGACGGCACGCGCCGGGTCGCACCCGGTGCGCTCGGGACCCCGGCGGGATCATCGGGCGCACAGGATGACTAGGCGGCCAGCGCCTCCTCGATCTGGTCGGCCAACGAGGCCGGCTCGGCCGTCGGGGAGAACCGCTTGACCACCCGGCCGTCACGGCCGACCAGGAACTTGGTGAAGTTCCACTTGATCGCGGCCCCGAGCAGGCCCGACTTCTCCTGCTTGAGCCAGTCGAACAGTGGGTGGGCGTCGTCGCCGTTGACGTCGACCTTCGCGAACATCGGGAAGGTGACCCCGAAGCTGCGGTCGCAGAACGAGGCGATCTCGGCCTCGTCGCCGGGCTCCTGGCCGCCGAACTGGTTGCACGGGAACCCCAGCACACTGAAGCCGTGCTCGGTGAAGCTGTCGTGGAGCTCCTGCAGTCCGGCGTACTGGCTGGTGAACCCACAGTCCGAAGCGGTGTTGACCACCAGGACCACCTGTCCCTCGTAGGCGGAGAGGTCGGTCTCGGTGCCGTCGATCGCGGTGGCCGTGAAGTCGTGGAGGGTCGCCGTCATGCCCCAGAGTCTGGCAAGACGGGTGAAACCCGCTGGCACCGCGGGTCCCCCGCCCCGAGACTGAGGTCGCACACACGCCGGTGACCGAGGAGGGCGAGCGATGAGCGACCCGGTGGCCGACAACGTCGTCGACACCATCGGCGACCAGGCGACCGGTCGGGCGCTGCCGCGGGCACTGCGACCGTTCCGGGCGCCCGCCTACCGCCGACTCGCGGTGTCGCTCGTCGCGACCACCTTCGGGCAGGGCGTGTGGGTCGTGGCGCTGGTGTGGGAGGTGATCCGGCTCGGCGGCGGACCCACGCAGCTGTCGGTGGTCACGACCGCCAACGCGATCGGGGTGCTCCTGCCCGCCCTGCTCGCGGGCGTCCTCGCGGACCGGGTGCCGCAGAAGACGATCCTGCTCGGCGTCTGCGCCGTCGAGCTGTCGGCGATCTCCGCGGTGACCCTGCTCTCGCTCACCGGCACCACCGAGCTGTGGCACCTGACCGTGATCGCGTTCGTCATCGGCAGCGCCATGTCGTTCTACTACCCGGCGTACTCCGCCTGGCTCCCGGCTCTCGTCGCGGAGGCCGACCTGATGGCGGTCAACGGCTTCGAGGGGATGGTGCGCCCGGCGGTCGGCCAGGCGATCGGACCCGCCGTCGCCGGCGTCGTCGTCGGCGCCGCCTCACCCGGGGCAGCGTTGTCGATCGCCGCCGGCTCCTACGTCGTCGGTTTCCTGGTGCTGCTGGTGGTGCCCCGCACGCCCGTACGCCGCGACCTCACCGGGGCTGCCGCTGGCCACCCGGTGCGGACCGCGCTGGCCGACATGGCCGAGGGCTACCGCTACATGGTGCGGACGCCGTGGCTGCTGGCCACGCTGCTGTTCGCCTCGATCATGGTGCTCGCGGTGATCGGACCGCTGGAGGTGCTGATCCCGTTCCTCGTCAAGGACGTCCTCGACGGCGGGGCCGGCGACCACGCCCTCGTGCTGGCCGGCTTCGGCGTGGGGAGCGCCGTGGGGTCCTTCGCGATGGGCTCGCTGCGGATGCCCCGGCGCTACCTCACGGTGATGAACCTGACCTGGGGCGTCAGCTGCCTGCCCTTCCTGGTGATCGGAGCGGCGGGGCACATCTGGGTCGTCGTGGCCGCGGCCGTGGTCATCGGCGCCGGGTTCGCCGCACCGATGGTCATCTGGGGCACGCTGCTGCAGCGCCGAGTCCCGCCGGCGCTGCTGGGCCGGGTGGCGTCGCTGGACTTCTTCGTCTCCCTGGCGCTGATGCCCGTGTCGATGGCGCTCGCCGGGCCCCTGGCGGCCCTGGTCGGCCTGCGTGCTGCCTTCGTCGTCGCGGGGGTCGTGCCGGTGGTGGTCGCCGTCGTCGCGATCTGGTGGGCTCGCCTGCCGGACGACGAGCTGGCCCACCCGCTGCGCGACGACGAGCCCGTCAGCTGAGCCGACGCGCGCCAGCCGAGGCGGGGGCGTCGAGGACGTGCGGGGTGGGCCAACCCTTCGCGTCGAAGGCGGCCCGCACCCGGTCACCGACCTCGTCCGCCTCGGCCTCGCGGACCAGCGCGATGGCCGAGCCACCGAAGCCGCCGCCGGTCATCCGCGCCCCCAGCGCGCCCGCGGTGACTGCGGCGTCGACGGCCACGTCGAGCTCGGGGCAGGACACCTCGAAGTCGTCGCGGAGCGAGGCGTGCGACGCGGCGAGCAGCGCGCCCACCCGGAACCAGTCGCGGTCGGCCAGCGCCGCGACGGTCTCCACGACGCGGTCGATCTCGGTCACCACGTGCCGAGCCCGCCGCCGGAGCACCTCGTCGGTCAGGCCCTCGACGTCGTCGCGCGTCGCGAGCCGCAGGACATCGACGCCGAGCCGCTCGGCGGCCTCCTCGCACGCCGCCCGGCGCTCACCGTAGGCGCCGTCGCTGAGCTCGTGCGCGGCCCGGGTGTCGATGACCAGCAGCCGCAGACCGTCCGCCCCGGGATCCCACGGCACGTGTCGCGTGGTGTGGTCGGCGACGTCGATGAGGAGCGCGTGTCCGGGCCGGGCCAGCAGCGAGACGGTCTGGTCCATCCCCCCGGTGGGAGCACCGACCACCTCCGACTCCGCGCGCATCGTCGGCGCGACAAGGTCGGCCGGGGCCACCTCGATCCCCGAGACGGCACACAGCGCGAGCGCGCTCGAGCAGACGAGGGCGGCCGAGCTCGAGAGCCCGGCGCCCACCGGCACCTGGCTGTCGATCACGAGGTCGGCGCCCCGCAGGGCGTGGCCCTCCTGCCGAAGCGCCCAGGCCACCCCGGCGACGTACGCCGACCAGCCGGTGACCCGGCCGGGAGCGATGTCGTCGAGGTCGATCTCGAGGCGGCCGTCCTGCTGGCGACTGGTCGCGGTCAGCCGCCCGTCGTCGCGACCCGTGGCCGCGGCAGTGGTGACGTGGGGCAGCGCAATCGGCAGGCAGGTGCCGCCGTTGTAGTCGGTGTGCTCGCCGATCAGGTTCACCCGCCCGGGAGCCGCGAAGACGTGCTGGCCTTGCGGGGTGCGCGGGGTGTGCCGGTCGTCGACCACCCGGCGAAACTACCGGGGTCGGTCTGACGGGTGGTCCGGCACGGGCGGGTAGTCCCTCACGAAACGGCTCGCATCCGGCCCATTTCCGAACCGTTTCGTGAGGGACTATCCGGTCCCGGCAGCCTGGAACCCCCGCAGCCGCAGGCTGTTGGTCACCACGAACACCGAGCTGGCCGCCATCGCGGCCCCGGCGATCATCGGGTTGAGCAGCCCGGCTGCGGCCACCGGGATCGCGGCCACGTTGTAGGCGAAGGCCCAGAACAGGTTGCCGCGGATGGTGGCCAGCGTGCGACGGGCGAGCCGGATCGCGTCGGCGGCCACCCGGAGGTCACCCCGGACCAGGGTCAGGTCGCTCGCCTGGATGGCGACGTCGGTGCCGGTCCCCATGGCCAGCCCGAGGTCGGCCTGGGCGAGGGCGGCGGCGTCGTTGACGCCGTCGCCGACCATCGCGACCACCCGACCCTCGGCCTGCAGCCGCCTCACCACCTCGACCTTGTCGGCCGGGAGCACCTCGGCCACGACCGCCTCCGGCTCGATCCCCACCTCCGCCGCGACCGCGCGGGCGACCTCGGGGTGGTCGCCGGTCAGGAGCAACGGCCGGAGGCCGAGCTCGCGGAAGCGGCGTACGGCCTCGGCGGAGGTGTCCTTGACGCTGTCGGCCACGGAGAGCCAGCCGCGGACCTCGCCGTCCCAGGCGACCTCGACGACCGTGACGCCGGGCGCCGGCGCCTGCGTCGCGGTCGGGCGGCCGACGGTGGCGGCGCGACCCTCGACGGTCCCCCGCACCCCGTGGCCGGGATCGGCCACGAAGTCTTCGACGGGAGGCGGCTCCCCCAGCCGGTCCCGGGCGGCGGTCGCCACCGCGCGGGCGATGGGGTGCTCGCTCGCCGACTCGAGGGATCCGGCCACGCGGAGCACCTCGTCGGCGTCGGCCCCTGGCGCCGCCGCCACGTCCACCAACGTCATGACCCCGGTCGTGACGGTGCCGGTCTTGTCGAGGACGACGGTGTCGACGCGACGGGTCGACTCCAGCACCTCGGGCCCCTTGACCAGGATGCCGAGCTGCGCCCCCCGACCGGTGCCCACCATGAGGGCGGTCGGGGTGGCCAGTCCCAGGGCGCACGGGCAGGCGATGATCAGGACCGCGACGGCGGCGGTGACGGCCAGCGACAGCCCGGCGCCGGTGCCGACCCAGAAGCCGAGCGCTGCCGCGGCGACGCCGATCACCACCGGCACGAAGACGCCCGAGACGCGGTCGGCGAGCCGCTGCACCTCGGCCTTGCCGTGCTGCGCCTCCTCGACCAGCCGCGCCATCTGGGCCAGCTGCGTCTCGGCGCCCACCCCGGTCGCCCGCACCACCAGCCGGCCGCCGGCGTTGACGGTCGCACCCACCACCCGGTCACCCGGCCCCACCTCGACCGGGACCGGCTCGCCCGTGAGCATCGACTGGTCCACGGCGGACGCTCCCTGCTCCACCTCGCCGTCGGTGGCGATCTTCTCGCCGGGGCGTACGACGAACCGGTCGCCGACCACGAGGCGGTCGGTCGGGATGCGCACCTCGCTGCCGTCACGGAGCACGGCGACCTCGCGCGCACCCAGCTCCAGGAGCGCCCGGAGTGCAGCACCCGCCCGGCGCTTGGCCCGTGCCTCCAGCCAGCGACCGGCGAGGATGAACGTCGTGATGCCGGCGGCCGCCTCGAGGTAGATGTCGCCGCTGCCGTCGGTGCGGGCGACCGTGAAGGTGAAGGCGTGCGTCATCCCGGGCTCGCCCGCGGTGCCCCAGAACAGTGCGTAGAGCGACCACCCGAACGCGGCGAGCACGCCCATCGAGACCAGGGTGTCCATGGTCGAGGTGCCGTGGCGGAGGTTCTGCCAGGCGGCCCGGTGGAAGGGCCAGGCCCCCCAGACCACGACCGGCGTGGCCAGGGCGAGCGAGAGCCATTGCCAGCGGTCGACCTGGAGCGCGGGGACCATCGCCATCGCGACGACGGGGACGGTGAGCAGGGCCGAGACCACCAGCCGCCCGGCGCTGGGGTCGGTGACCTCGAGCCCTGCGGTCGGCTCGTCCGGCTCGCCGGCCCCGGCGGCGGGGACCACGCCGTACCCGGCCTCCTCGATGGTCGCGACCAGCAGCTCGCGCGTCACCGAGGAGGGGTGGCTGACCCGCGCCTTCTCGGTGGCGTAGTTGACCGTCGCCGCCACGCCCTCGAGCTTGTTCAGCTTGCGCTCGACGCGGTGGGCGCACGAGGCGCAGGTCATGCCGGTGATCGTCAGCTCGGCGTCGGTCACGAGGGCTGCTCCTGGTGTGCTGGCGGGGGTACGGCGGGGTCCTCGCCCACCGGACCCACCACCGAACCCAGGGCGCGCGCGGCGAGGAACACGATGACCAACGTCATCGCGAAGACGGCCATGCGCACCGGTGCGGTCATGCGAGCTGGTAGCCCGCCTCCTCGACGGCCGCCCGGACGTCGGCCTCGTCGAGGGACTGGCGGCTCGTGACGGTCAGGGCGCCGGTCTCGAGGGAGACGTCGACGTGCTCCACGCCGGCGATCTCCGAGACCTCCTCGGTGACCGAGGCGACGCAGTGGCCGCAGGTCATGCCGGTGACGGCGAAGGTGGCGGTCTGGCTCATGGACAGGTCCTCTCCGGGGAACGTGGTCAGGAACGGACGAGGCGGGCGATGGCGTCGGAGGCCTCGCGCACCTTGGCGTCGGCCTCGGCGCCACCCTCACGGGCTGCGTCGACGACGCAGTGGGTGAGGTGGTCGTGGAGCAGGGTCAGGGCCACCGACTCCAGCGCCTTCGTCGCGGCCGAGACCTGGGTGAGGACGTCGATGCAGTACTGCTCGTCCTCCACCATCCGCTGCAGGCCACGCACCTGGCCCTCGATCCGACGGAGCCGCTGGAGCACCCGCTCCTTGTCGCCGTGGGCGAGGTAGCCGTGGACGTGCGCACCGGTCTGGGTCTCGGTCATGGGAATACCATACCCCCCTACCGTATGTTGGGACACCATGGACGCACGCAACAGCATGGCCGCCAACGCGACCCTCCACTGCCTGACCGGCTGTGCCCTCGGCGAGATCACCGGACTGATGATCGGGACGGCGCTCGGCCTCGGCACCGCCGTCACGATCGCCCTCGCGGTCGGCCTGGCCTTCCTCTTCGGCTACAGCCTGTCCACCCTGCCGCTGGTGCAGGCGGGGCTGGGCTTCTTCGCCGCGCTCAGTGTCGTGCTGGCGGCCGACACTCTCTCGATCGTCACCATGGAGGTCGTCGACAACCTGGTGATGGCCGTCATCCCCGGGGCCATGGACGGCGGTCTGGTCAACCCCATCTTCTGGGTCGCCATGATCATTGCCCTCGCCGCGGCCTTCGCCGCCGCCTTCCCCGTCAACCGCTACCTCATCGACAAGGGCAAGGGCCACGCCCTCACCATGCAGTTCCACGAGGGCCACGACCACACCTCGCACGGAAAGGAGCACGACGCATGAGCACGACCACGCTCGCCGCCGCCATCATCGGCTTCCTGCTGGGCGGCCTCACCGTCTCGGTGGCCGCCGAGCTCGAGTCCGACGACGCCCCCCGCCACGGGTCGGGGCACGAGTCGAGCAGCCTGGTCGACGACCGGGACTGAGCCGGTGGACGGCGTCGACAACCGTCGTACGCCGGGAGCACCATGGAGAGGTGGCCACGACGCGTGGCGACCATCGCATCGGGGGGGTGCTCATGGGAATCATCACGGACGTGCGGGTGCGTCAGCCCCGCACCAACGACGTCGTCGGGGACCGGTTCGTGGTCGCCGGCATCGGCGCCGGGTTCGAGGGGACGATCGGGATCCGGGTGCTCGGGCCGCGGGGCCGGGTGCTGGCCCGCGACTCCGCTCAGTCCAGTGCCGGGGGCATCGGCATCGGCGACTTCTCGACCCGCGTGCGGGTACCGGACCCGCCGCGCGCCGGGACCCGGCTGACGGTGCAGGTCTTCGGGGACAACCCGGGGCTGCCGGACGAGGGTCCCCGGCCGGGCTTCAACACCCGCGAGGTGGAGGTGATCTGCTTCCCGAAGTCGCGTGGCTTCCTGCTCTACCGCGTGCAGCGTGGCGACACGCTGACCGGCATCGTCCGATCGGTGCGCGACTTCACGCGGGTGACGGTCAACCAGGTCGTGCGCGCCAACCCCCGGATCGAGGACCCGGACCTGATCCACGTCGGGTGGCGGCTCCGGATCCCGATCCAGGGCTGACCCGACGGCTCTCGGAGCGGTCAGGACCTGACCGCAATCACTCCTAGCGTCGTGTCATGGACATGAGGCTGGAGCTGGTGATGGTGCCCGTCGTCGACGTCGACCGGGCCAAGGAGTTCTACCGCGCGGTCGGGTTCGTCGAGGACCACGACCACACCGTCAGCGACGAGGTGCGATTCGTGCAGATGACGCCGCCGGGGTCGGCGTGCTCCATCGCCTTCGGCCGCGGCCTGACCACCCTGCCGCCGGGCTCGCTGGACAACCTGCAGCTGGTCGTGGCCGACGCCGACGCCGTGCACGCCGAGCTCGTCGCGCGCGGGATCGAGGTCAGCGAGGTCGACGACCAGCCGTGGGGACGCTTCGTCCACCTGGCCGACCCCGACGGCAACACCTGGGCGATCCAGCAGCTGACCTCACGCTGAGAGCTCCCGCAACCTGCCGACGAGCCCCCGCAGCTCCTCGCGGGAGAGGCGGACGCCGAGGTCCTCGAGCAACGCAGGAAGCTCGGCCAGGTCGAGCGGCCGGTGCGTGGACGGCGTACCCGCGCGACGCTCGGTGACGCCCTCGAGCGTGACCGTCGTCTGGGTGGGGGTGCCGTCCGGGGCGACGCCGTGCCGGCCGACCAGGAAGGTACGCCGGAAGTGGGACGTCGGGGCGGTGCTGGTCCAGTGGTGCCCCATGGCTACGTCGACCGCGCGCACCGGCAGCTCGTCGGTGGTGTGCATGAGCTCCCACCCGGCCGCCCGCTCGCGCCACAGCTGCCAGCCCGGGCCGCTCGGCCCCTCGGCCACGCGCTGCACGCGGTGGGCCCAGATCCCGCCGTCGAGGCGGGCGCCGTCGGCGAGCGGGACGGGCGCCAGCGGCGGGATGCCGATGCCGGGGTCGGAGAGGTGCCGGACCCCGTCCACGGTCACGACGACGCCGAGGTGCGTGCGGGGCGCGACCGACGGGTCGCCCACCCGGGCCAGCCGCAGCTCCGCGTCGTACCCCAGCTCACGGACCACGGCGTGGAACAGCGTGGCGTGCTCGAAGCAGTAGCCGCCGCGCCCGCGGCGCAGGAACTTCTCCTGGATCGCCGCCAGGGTGACGCCCGGGTGCTGGTCGAGCAGCACGTCGACGTGCTCGAACGGGAAGGTGCGGACGTGGGCGGCCTGCAACCGCCCGAGGGCCGCGAGCGACGGCGGTTCCGCGGTCGCTCCGGTCCGCTCGAGGTAGCCGTGCAGGTCGAGCCCGGAGGTCGTGGTGGTGGTCATGGAGATCGTCACCCGAGCAGGGTGCCTGTTCAAGTTCACTTGAGGTCAAGGGACTTTCCAGGCGCCAATTCGGCCGGCCCGCGCTTGCCAGAATGCGTTAGTGACGACTAACGTATCTGGCATGACCGACGCGCTGTCCGCTGCCGCCGAGCCGAGTCGGCGACGCATGCTGCAGCTGCTCGCGTCGCGACCACGCACCGTCAGCGAGATCGCTGCGGAGTTCACCTCGACCCGGTCGGCCGTCTCGCAGCACCTCCTGCTGCTGGCATCGGTGGGCCTCGTCGAGGCGGAGAAGGTCGGCCGCAACCGGATCTACCGGGTGGTGCCCACCGGTCTCCAGGAGCTCCAGGCCGAGATCGACCGGTTCTGGACCAGCGAGCTCGACCAGCTCGTGGCCGACGCACACGCCCTCAACGCCCGCAAGGAAGCCTGATGTCACCCACCTTCACCAAGACCGTGACCCTGCCCGTCACCCCCGAGGAGGCCTTCGCCCTCGTCACCGAGCCCGAGCGGCTCCGGCGCTGGCACGCCATCTCCGCCCGCGTCGACCTCCGGGTGGGGGGCGACTACCGCTGGACGATCGTCCCCGGCCACACCGCCGTCGGCACCTTCCGTGAGATCGAGCCCGGCCAGCGGGTGGTCCTCGGCTGGGGCTGGGACGGCTCGGACGACCTGCCCGCCGACACCTCCACGGTGACGATCACCCTGACCCCCACCGACGGGGGCACCGAGCTGACCCTGAGCCACACCGGCTTCCTCACCGACGAGCAGGCGACCGCCCACGCCGAGGGCTGGCACCACTACCTCGGCCGCCTCGAGCAGGTCGCCGCCGACGGCGACGCCGGCGCCGACGAGTGGGCCGCAACCCCGCGCGAGTTCACCGAGGTCACGGCCGCCGACGCTGCGCTCGCGACGCTGCAGGGCGTGGCCGGCCGCCTCACCACGGACGACCGCGACAAGCAGACGCCCTGCGCCGACTTCACCTGCCACGACCTCGTGGAGCACCTCGCCGCCTCGCTGCAGCAGCTCGGCGCGATGGCCGGCGCCGAGCTCTCCGACACTCCCGACCGGGCCCCGGAACCGCGGCTCGCCGACCTCGGCATGCAGGCCGTCGACGCGTGGAAGGCCCGCGGCACCGAGGGGAGCGTGACCCTGCCCTCCGGCACGGAGCTGCCGGCGTCCTTCGCGGCCTCGATCCTCCCCGTGGAGCTGCTGCTCCACGCCTGGGACCTGGCCCAGGGCAGCGGCAAGGAGATCCACGCCTCCGACGAGCTGGTGGCCTACGTCGCCGGGCTCGCCGAGGGCGTCGTCCCGGGCGGTCGCGGCTCCTCGTTCGCCGACGAGGTGCTGCCCGACCACGACGCCGGTGCCCTCGACCGGCTGGCGGCGTACGCCGGCCGGACCCCGACCCCCGCCACCTGACGGAACCACACCGAGAGAAGGAGCAGCACCATGACGAAGTACGTGTTCATCTACCACGCCCCGATGACCCCTGCCGACGCGACGCCACCGAGCGAGGAGGAGATGCAGGCGGTGATGAAGGAGTGGAGCGACTGGGGCGACAAGGTCGGCAGCGGCATGGTCGACTTCGGGACCCCGCTGGCCCAGGGCACCCGCGTGACCCCCGACGGGACCTCGGCCAGCGACCGCGAGGTCGCGGGCTACACCATCATCGAGGCCGACGACCTCGAGGCCGCGGTCGAGCTGGCCAAGATCCACCCCCACCTGACCATGCCGGGCGGGTGCGAGATCGAGGTCCACGAGGCCCAGGCCGTGCCGGGGATGTGAGCGACCGGTGAAGATGCCGAAGGCGAGCGACGCCGACAAGGACCGGTTCCGGTCGCTGGTGACCCCGGTGCCGGGCGTCGAGGTCAAGCCGATGTTCGGCCAGCTCGGCGCGTTCGTCCACGGCAACATGTTCGCCGGCCTCTTCGGGTCGGCGGTGGGCGTCAAGCTCGACGAGACCGGAGCGGCGGAGCTCTCCGCCGTCCCCGGCACCGGGCCGTTCGGACCCGAGGAGCGACCGATGGGCGGCTACCTCTCGCTGCCCGAGGGCATGGCCGACACCGACGCCGTCGCCTGGGTCGACCGCGCGCGCGACCACGTGGCGACGTTCCCGCCCAAGGAGAAGTAGCCGGGACCTCAGGACGCCGCTGGTCGCGGCTCCGGGCCGTGCTCGCGCTGGCGTGACCCGAAGCGACCGCCCGGCCAGGCCGCCCACGGACCCAGCAGCGTCAGGAGCGCCGGCAGCACGAGCAGCCGGACGACGAGGATCTCGATCACGATCCCCAGACCGACGGCGAAGGCGAGCTGCCGGAACGGGGTCAAGGGCACCAGCGACAGCAGCGCGAAGCTGCCACCCAGGGCCAGGCCCGCCGTGAAGACGGCCCCGACCGCCGGCGGCAGCACCGTCCGGATCGCGGCGCGCATCGTGCGGCCACGGGCTCCGTTCCAGACGTGCCCGACGGTGAAGATGTTGTAGTCGGAGCCGAACGCCAGCAGCAGGACCGCCGCCGCGAAGGGCACGTAGAAGGTCAGCCCCTGGTCGGGAGCCACCCGCTCGAAGAGCGCGCCGGTGAGCCCCAGCGTCGCCCCGAGCGAGAGCAGCGTCGTGGCCAGCAGGCACACCGACGCCACGAGCGCGCGCAGGAACACCAGCAGCATCAGGAGGTTGGCCACCACGGCCGCCACCGCGATGCGCACCAGGTCGTCCTGGGTCTGCTCGACGACGAACGCCGCGGTGCCGCTGTCGCCGGCCAGGCTGGCCGAGACGCCACCGACCCCCGCCTGCGCCGTCAGCTCCGGGAGCTGGTCGCGGATCCGGTTGACCGTCCGGATCGAGGCCGCCCCGAGGGGGTCGTCGTCGAGGATGACCAGGTAGCGGGCTGCATCCCCGTCCGCCGTCGTCAGCACCCGGCGCTCGACCGGCCGCGGCTGCGAGCCCGGGCCGAGGACCCCGGCCACCCCCGGCACGGCCGACAGCGACTCGCCGAGCCGACGCAGGGCCCGACGCTCGTCGGCCACGTCCTCGCCCTCGAGGAGAAGCACGGTCGGCGACAGGATCCCGTCGGCGAAGCCCGCCTGGGCGCTGGCCGCCGTCGCGCGCACGGGCTCCTCGGGCGGCAGGGCGCCGACGAAGGAGACCCCCAGGTCGAGCCGCAGCACCAGGCTCGCCGCCGACGCGAGGCCCGCGATGGTGACCACGAGCACCACGGCGGCACCGCGACGGCTGGCGGTCACCCGTTCCACCACCGGGCGCGGCCACGCGGAGGGGACCACGCGCAGCAGTGCGCGCCACCGCGGCGCGCGAGCCGGCACCTCGCGGCGGCTGGGCCAGAAGACACGGTCGCCGAGGACGGCGAGCACCGCGGGCACGAGCGTGACCGCCACGACGAGACCGACGAGGACGGTGAAGGCCAGCGCCGGTCCGAGCGCGCGGAAGAACGGCGACTCGGCGGCCAGGAGGGTGGCCGTCCCGGCCGCGACCGCGAGCCCGGCGACCGCGACGATCGGCCCGGACCGCGCGATGGCCGCGACGGTGGCAGCGGTGGCCACCCGGTGGCCCTCCGCGGCCACACCCCGCGAGGTGGTCGTCGCCAGCTCGCGCATGGAGCTGCAGAAGAAGATGACGTAGTCGGTCACCACACCCAGCAGCAGTGCGACGACCACAGGTTCCAGCTCGTCGGGGCTGGCGAGGTCGAAGCGGTCGGCGAGGTACGCCGACAGCCGCAGGGTGATCACGAGCGACACCCCCGCCGTGCCGAGCGCGAGCAGCGGGGCGACGACGGACCGGAAGGCGACGCCCACGATCACGGCGATCGCGATCACCGTGATCGTCTCCACCGTGGGCAGGGCGTCCCGGATGATCGCTCCTTGCGAGCTCCGGGCCGGGGCAGACCCGGTCACCCCGACGACGTGGTCGCGCTCGGGGTCGAAGAACCGTTCGGCGTACCGCTGGGCCGCCCGCGTCCGCGCCCAGAAGGGGGTCTCCGCCGGGAAGAGCAGGTAGGTCAGGGACGTGGTGTCGGCCTCGCGGGCGCCGGGGAACAGGCCGAGGGTGTTGGTGAGCGGGAGAGCCCCGACGACGGGAGCGACATCGCCGGCCTGGCCCCGGTCCACGGCCACCGCACGGACCACGGTGCGGGCCTGCGCGTAGGGAGAGATGCCGTCCTCGTCGCGCTGCACCACCACGGTGCGCGAGATGAGCGGGAACCCGAACAGCTCGACGGAGCGCAGCTCGGTCGCGACCGCGGGCGAGTCACCGGACAGGAGGCCACGGAGCCCGCCACCACCCCCGGTCGGGGAGGGCAGGAAGACCAGGCAGCCCACGGTGATGACCGCCCACAGACCGATCACCACCCACCGTCCCGACACCAGGGCGCGGGCGATCCGCAGGCTCGGCGGCGGCCGTCGTACCGGGGTGGCCGCCGGGTCACTCATGGGCGTCGGTCAGCGTCGGCGCGCGAGGCCGAGGCGCGCGAGCTCGGCGTCGGCGAGCGCCCGGTCGGAGTCGAGCCGGGCCACCTCGTCGTAGGTCAGCACCAGCCTCGCCCGGTCGGCCAGGTGGCGGTCGAAGCCCGGGTCGTCACCGTGCTCCTCCAGCTGACGCCGCACGAGGGCGACCTCGCGGGCGCGGCGTACGCGCAGGGGGAGGTACAACCCGAGGACCGGCGTGACGGGGATCCCGACCACCGCGACGCCGATGAAGATCCCGAGCAGTCGCAGCTGCCCCTGCACCTCGGCCCCGCGATCGGTGATCTCGGCGCCGGTGCCGGCCACCTCGGCACCCACCTCCCCCGGCCCCTCGCCGATGACCGGGATGTCGGACAGTCCCTGCAGCCCTTCGCCGACCTTGGTCAGGGAGCGGCCCGAGGAGCTGATCGTCTCGCCGACGTCGGCGGCCTGCCACAACGTGACCCCGGTCCACACGCCCAGGACGCACCACAGCACGCACCAGAACAGCACTGCTCCGTCGAGCGTGCGCGCCGTCGTCTGGTTCACCTGCAAACGAGGGCTGGCGGCCACTCCCCGTTCCTACCAGAGGTGGCCGACCCGCGGTCCACCCTCTCGGGGTCGCGCTGGCGCGGAAGATGGGATGGACTGGGAGGAGCCGGACGCTGGGCTCGACACGAGGGAGGCGGCATGTCTGATCAGGACCCGGACGTCAGCAGCACTCGCACGCAGGACGGCGCATGGCGCCGCTATGGGCCGGTGGTCCTCCCGGCCCTCACGTTCCTGATCGGTATCGCCCTCGGTGCGGGGGCGGTGCTGGCCCTCGACACGGGTGCGGATCCCGTCGCCGAGCCGGACGACTCGTCGAGCTCCCCCGCAGGTCCCGAGGACAGCGGCGGCGACACCGTCGTGACGGTGCCCGGGGCGTGTGAGCGAGCGGCGGAGACGCTGCAGGAGGCGACGCGACTGCTCGACGACGTCGCGGTCTCGCTGCGCGACTTCCGTCCCCGCGAGCTCGTCGACCTGCTCAACCAGCTCGAGGAGCTCGACCGGGAGACCCGCGAGCTGGCCTCGCAGTGCTCCGAGGACGTGGAGATCACCGAGGAGCCCTCCCCCACCAGCTGACGCGCGCGGGACCCGCCGCACGTGGCCAGTTGACCGGTAAACCCCACCCTGCTAGTTTACCGGTACACCAATCAGGAGGTACCCATGAACTTCGAGCCCGTCGCCCTCGACCTCGCCACCCGGCTGACCCTCGCCGAGGTGACCAGCGCCCGTCCCGATGCCCCCGTCATCACGCCGGCGTCACGCACCCGTCCGCTCGACCGGAGCCGGACCGCCCTCGCCGGTGCCCTCCAGCGGGTCGCCGCCTGGGTCGAGCCCACCCCGGTCCCCGACGCCGCCTGCCGGGCATGATCGGGGTGTGCGCACCCCGGTGACCCTGCAGTCGATCGCGGACCGCGTCGGCGTCAGCCGGATGACGGTGTCCAACGCCTTCTCGCGTCCGGAGAAGCTGTCCGCGGAGCTGCGCCAGCGGATCCTGGCCGTCGCCGAGGAGCTCGGGTACGTCGGCCCGGACCCCTCCGCCCGGGCGCTGGCCCGCGGTCGCACCGGCACCGTGGGCCTGCTGCTGACCGACCGGCTCGGCGAGGCGTTCCGCGACGTCACCGCGACCGGCTTCCTCGCCGCGGTGGCCGACGAGCTGTCGGCGCGCAGCCTGTCGATGACCCTCATCACCGCCGGTGGCGAGGGTGATCTCGTCCCGGCGCGCGACGTCCCGGTGGACGGCGCCTTGGTCTACGTGTGCCAGAAGGACTCCCCGGACGTCGCCTGGCTGGTCAAGCGCGGGCTGCCGCTGGTGACCGTGGACCAGGAGACGATGGCAGGCACGCCGAGCGTCAACGTCGACGACCGGGCTGGGGCTCGCGCGGCGGCCCAGCACCTGGTCGACCTCGGCCACCAGCGCGTCGGCATCGTCAACCTGCAGCCCGACGCCGCCCCGGCAGCCGACCCGGAGCACCTCGAGGCGGTCTCGAACCCACCCGCCGCCGAGCGCAACCGCGGCTGGCGCGACGCCCTGGTCGCCGCGGGGGTCGAGCCGGTGACCGCGCTGGCGGCGTTCCGACCCGACGGTGCGGCGTACCAGGCCGCCCTCGGCCTGCTGGACCGACCCGACCGGCCCACCGGCCTGGTCTGCTTCTCCGACGGCTTCGCGGTGCAGGCGATCAGGGCCGGCGAGTCCCTGGGGCTCCGCGTGCCCGAGGACCTCTCGGTGGTCGGCTTCGACGACAGCCCGCTCGCCACCAGCATGCGGCCCGCTCTCACCACCGTGCGCCAGCCGATCGCCGAGAAGGGCCGGCTCGCCGTCCGGGCCCTGCTGTCCCTGATGGCAGAGGAGGCACCGTCGGAGGACCGGGTGGTGCTCCCCACCGAGCTCGTCGTCCGCGACAGCACCGCTCCCGCCCCCGCCCGGGCCTGAACGCCCCGCGGCCGTCTGCCGGGGTGTGCGGTGCCCGTTGTCGGGTACGGACGAGGTCTCGCACCCGACGACGGAAGGAGCACGACATGACCACAGCACGCGACGTGATGACCAAGGGGACCGAGTGCGCCGACGTGGGTGACACCGTCACCGAGGCAGCGCGCAGGATGCGGGAGCTCGGGGTCGGGGCACTGCCCATCTGCGGGGACGACAACCGGCTCAAGGGCATGATCACCGACCGCGACATCGTGCTGAAGTGCGTCGCCGAGGGCATGGACACCACCGAGATGAAGGTCGCGGACTACGCCGGTGACGAGGTCGTGACCATCGGTGCCGACGACAGCATCGAGGAGGCACTGGCCACCATGAGCAATGCCGGCGTACGCCGGCTGCCCGTGATCGACGGGCACGACCTCGTCGGGATGATCAGCCAGGCAGACATCGCCCGCAACCTCCCCGAGGAGAAGGTCGGCGACCTGGTCGAGGCCATCTCCTCGGCACCCAACAGCGACTGAGCCTCGACTCGCCCCTCGCCGCGCCCGACGGCAGGCGAGGGGTACAGGACGACGAAGGCCGGACCCGCAGGGGTCCGGCCTTCGTCGTTGCTGGTCGGTGCGCGAGGGGGGAGTTGAACCCCCACGTCCGTTAGGACACACGGACCTGAACCGTGCGCGTCTGCCTATTCCGCCACTCGCGCGAGAAGCGGGCTCAGGCTATCCCAGCGCCGAGATCATCCCCAAACCGAGGCGAGCGGGCGTCGGAGCGCGGGCGCGGCACCGATAGCATCACTTCCCGACAGGCTCGTCCGGCGTGGGGGTCCGGCGGCGACGGCACGCGGCGGAAGGAGGCATCCGTGGGCGCACTGCAGAACTTCGAGCGACGCCTCGAGCAGGCCATCTCCGGTGCCTTCGCCAAGGCGTTCCGCAGCGCGGTGCAGCCCGTGGAGATCGCGGCCGCGCTCCAGCGCGAGTGCGACAACAACGCCCAGATCCTCTCCCGCAACCGGCGGATGGTCCCCAACCGGTTCCACGTGGAGCTCTCCGAGCCCGACCTGCAGCGGCTGGCGCCGTACGACTCCGCGATGGAGGCCGAGCTGCGCACCCAGCTCCAGGAGCACGCCGACAACCAGGGCTACGTCTTCCCCGGCGAGATCAGCATCGGCTTCGAGTCCGCCGAGGACCTCACGACCGGCCGGTTCCGGATCCGCAGCGAGGCGCAGGCGCGGGTGCGGAGCAACGCCACCCACACCCAGGTACGCCGGGCCACGGCCCTCGTCGAGGTCAACGGCACCGAGCAGCCGCTCCACCCCGGCACCACCGTGGTCGGCCGCGGCACCGAGGCCGACATCCGCATCAACGACCCGGGTGTCAGCCGTCGTCACATCGAGTTCGAGGTCACCGGTACCGGCGAGCACCTGCAGCTGCGCGTCAGCGACCTCGGCTCCACCAACGGGATGCTGGTCGACGGCCACCGGATCACCACCACCGGCCTGCGGCACGGCTCCCAGGTCAAGATCGGCAACACCACCCTGACCGTCCGGATCGTCACCGAGGACGCCGATGTCTGAGCTGACCCTGTTCCTCATCCGCCTCGCCTACCTGGCGATCCTGTGGATCTTCGTGCTCTCCGCGATCTCCGTGGTGCGCTCGGACATGTTCGGTGCGCGGGTCCCCGACACGGGGCGCGGCGGTGGCGGCGGGCGGGCCCGCAAGCGCGCCAAGCCGGCCAAGGCGCCGCCCAAGCGCCGCGGCAGCCCCACCCACGTCCTGGTGGTGGAGGGCGCCAACGCCGGTGAGCGCGCCGACCTCGACCAGGCCCCGATCCTCATCGGCCGTGGCACCGATGCCGCCATCCGGCTCGACGACGACTACGTCTCGACCCGCCACGCCCGCATCGCCTCCTCCCACGACCAGTGGTTCGTCGAGGACCTCGGCTCCACCAACGGCACCTACGTCGGGAGCGCCCGCATCACCCAGCCGACCACGCTGACCCTCGGGACCCAGGTCCGGATCGGCAAGACCATCCTCGAGCTGAGGAAGTAACCGACGTGCGTCTCGACTACGCCGCGATCTCGGACGTCGGCAGGGTCCGCAAGGACAACCAGGACTCCGGGTACGCCGGACCCCACGTCCTGGCCGTCTGTGACGGCGTCGGCGGCGCCGCTCGCGGCGACATCGCCAGCAGCACCGCCATCAGCGCGCTGCGACGCCTCGACGACGGCCCCGCCGAGGGTGAGCACGAGGACGACCTGCTCGGCCAGGTCTCCGGTGCCCTCCACCGCGCCCACGTGCGGATCGGTGAGCTCGTCGACGACGAGCCCGCGCTCGCGGGCACCAGCACCACCGCCACGGTCGCGCTCTTCGACGGCAGCCGGTTGGCCATGGGCCACGTCGGCGACAGTCGTGCCTACCTGCTGCGGGACGGCGAGCTGTCCCAGCTCACCAAGGACCACACCTTCGTCCAGACCCTCATCGACGACGGCCAGATCACCGAGGAGGAGTCGCGGGTCCACCCCCACCGCAACCTCATCCTCAAGGCGATCGACGGCATCCACGACCTCGAGCCCGACCTCTTCCAGCTCGACGTGCAGCCCGGCGACCGGCTGCTGTTCTGCAGCGACGGCGCGAGCGGCGTCCTCGACGCGGACCGGCTGACCGACATCCTCGGCACCGGCAACGCCGACTTCGCGGCCGTCGAGCTCGTGCGCGCCAGCCTCGACGCCGGCAGCAACGACAACGTCACCTGCATCGTCGCCGACGTCTCCGACGGGGAGGTCGACCCCGCCGTCGAGCCGATGCTCGTCGGCGCCGCCGCCGAGCTGCCGCGCCGCGGGCGTGGCGGCGTGGTCGGCCTGTTCCGGGGTCACCGCTCCGGCGACACCGGCGAGATGGAGCCGGTGAAGGCGGAGATCCCCGACGACATCGGGTTCGCGATCCCCTCCGACCCCATCGACCCCGAGGAGGCGCGCTACGCGCCGCAGGCGCCGCGCCGCTTCGGGTGGGTCCGCCGGATCCTCGTGCTGATGGTGGTGGTCGGCCTGCTGTGGATGGCCGGTGCCGCCGCCTGGGCGTGGAGCCAGCGCCAGTACTACGTGAGCGAGTACGACGGCAAGGTCACCATCTTCCGCGGCCTCGACGCCGACCTCCCCGGGATCGAGCTGTCCTCGCCCTACGAGGTGACAGACCTGGAGATGGCTCGACTGAGCGAGTACGACCGCGGCCAGGTCGAGGAGGGCATCGGTGCCTCCGGCCTGGGCGCTGCCCGGCGTACGGTCGACAACCTGGTCTCCACCGACGACGGATCGGCCGGGGGCTGACATGTCGCAGCCCACCGGCACCATCCTGGGGTTCGTGCACCGCCGCCGGCGCGGTGCCGAGCTCTACCTGCTGGTGCTCGCCCTCGCGGTCGGGCTGGGGGCCTACGCGGCCGTCGGGCTGGGCGTCGAAGGCACCATCCCGGCCAACATGGTCGGCTACGGCGTCTGGCTGGCCGCGCTCACCGTCGCCGCCCACGTCACGGTCCGCTTCACCGCTCCCTACGCCGACCCGGTGCTGCTGCCGGTCGTCGCCGCCCTCAACGGGCTGGGGCTGGCCATGATCCACCGGCTCGACCTCGCCTACGAGGCAGCCGGCCGCGAGGCGGGGTTCGCCCCCCGACAGCTGACCTGGATGACCATCGGCGTCGTCCTGTTCGTCCTCACGCTCATCTTCCTGCGCGACCACCGGGTGCTGCAGCGCTTCACCTACACCTCGGGCCTGGTCGCGATCCTGCTGCTGCTGCTGCCGCTGGTGCCCGGGCTGGGCGCCACCATCAACGGCGCCCAGATCTGGATCCGGCTCTTCGGCTTCAGCTTCCAGCCCGGTGAGGTCGCCAAGGTGCTGCTGGTGATCACCTTCGCCGGCTACCTGGTGCTCCACCGCGACGCCCTCGCCCTCGCCGGCCGGCGGCTGCTCTTCGTCGACCTGCCGCGGGGCCGCGACCTCGGTCCGATCCTCGCCATGTGGCTGGTCAGCCTCGGCATCCTGGTCTTCCAGCGCGACCTCGGCTCCAGCCTGCTCTTCTTCGGGCTGTTCCTCGCGATGCTCTACGTCGCCACGGAGCGCCCGGGGTGGCTGGTCGTCGGCGGCACCATCTTCTTCGGCGGCGCCGGCATCCTCTACTGGGTCTCCTCCACCACCGGCAGGCTCAGCCACGTCGCCGACCGGGTCGACATCTGGCTCGACCCGTTCCGCTACTACGGCGAGGGCACCAGCGACCAGGCCTTCCAGCCGGTCGAGGCGATGTTCGGGATGGCCTGGGGAGGCCTGCTCGGCCGCGGTTTCGGCAACGGCAGCCCCGAACGCGTGCCGTTCGCGGAGTCCGACTTCATCGTGGCCTCGATCGGCGAGGAGCTGGGGCTCACGGGCATCATCGCGGTGGTGCTGCTCTACGGCTTCATCGTCGAGCGCGCGCTCCGGGCTGCCCTGGTGTGCCGCGACGGCTTCGGCAAGCTGGTGTGCGTCGGCCTCGCCGGCGTCATCGCCCTGCAGGTGTTCGTGGTCATCGGAGGCGTGACGGGCCTGATCCCGCTCACCGGCCTGACCACCCCGTTCCTCTCCTACGGCGGCTCGAGCCTGGTCGCCAACTGGGTGATCGTCGCGCTGCTGCTGCGGATCAGCGACCAGGCCCGGCGTCCCGTCCCGCAGCTCGGTGGCGAGGACGACGACGACGAGGCGACCCAGGTGGTCAAGGCGGTGCGCCCGTGAACAAGCCGATCCGCACCATCGCCGTCTTCTGCCTGCTGCTCTTCCTGGCGCTGATGCTCAACGCCACCTGGGTGCAGTACTGGCGCGCCGGGTCCCTCGAGGACGACCCCCGCAACCGTCGCGTGCAGATCGCCGCGTTCTCCAGCGAGCGCGGCTCGATCATCCTCGGCGACCGCACCCCCGTCGCCGAGAGCGACCCGTCCGACGACCGGTTCAAGTTCCAGCGGAAGTACCCCCAGCCCCTCAAGTACGCCCACACCACGGGCTGGTTCAACTTCTTCGGCGCGACCGGGGTCGAGCAGAGCCAGAACGGCGTCCTGTCCGGCGACGACTCCCGGCTCTTCGTCACCCGGCTCGTCGACCTGTTCAGCAACGCTTCCAGCAAGGGCGGCAGCGTCCAGCTGACGCTCGACCCGCGGGCCCAGACCGCCGCCTTCGAGGGGCTCTCCGCCCTCGGGGAGGGCATCGAGGGCTCCGTGGTGGCGATCGAGCCGAGCACCGGCAAGATCCTGGCGATGGTCTCGCTCCCGACCTTCGACCCCAACGACCTCGCGGGCCACGACCTCGAGACCGTCCAGCGCCGCTTCCAGGAGCTCGACCAGCGTGAGGACGAGCCCCTGCTCAACCGCGCGATCCAGAAGCGGCTCGCGCCCGGCTCGACGTTCAAGCTGGTGACGGCGGCCGCGGCGCTGGAGGAGCTCGACTACGACGCCAGCTCCCAGGTCCCCGGCGGTGACACCTACCAGCTGCCACTCACGAGGGACGACTCCGGTCTGATCGACAACGAGGGCCGCGACTGCGGGACCGACCGGATCCCGTTCGCCCAGGCGATGGCGCAGTCGTGCAACACCACCTTCGCGCGGCTCGCCGTCGACGTGGGCGCCGACGCCATGCTCGACCAGGCCGAGGCCTTCGGCTTCAACAGCGACTACCTCGAGGACATCGGCCCGCAGGCCGAGTCGAGCTTCCCCCGCGGCATGGACCAAGCCCAGCTCGGCCAGACCGGCATCGGCCAGTTCGAGGTGCAGGCCACCCCGCTGCAGATGGCGATGGTCTCGGCCGGCATCGCCAACGGCGGCACCGTGATGCGGCCCTACGTCGTCGACGCCGTGCTGACGCCCGAGCTCGAGGTGCTCCCGCGGACCGAGCCCACAGAGCTCTCGCGGGCGGTGTCCGCGCAGACCGCGGATGCCTTGACCGAGCTGATGGTCGCCACCGTCTCCGAGGGGACCGCGTTCGCCGCGGCCATCCCCGGCTATGACGTCGCCGGCAAGACCGGCACGGCGCAGAGCGGGCAGCCCGACGTCCCGCCGTTCGCCTGGTTCACCTCCTTCGCGCCGGCGCAGGACCCCCAGGTCGCGGTCGCGGTGATGATCGAGAGCGCACCCGGCACCGATCGCGGCGAGATCGCCGGTGGAGCCCTCGGCGGGCCGATCGCCAAGGCCGTCATGGAGGCGGTGATCAGGCCGTGAGCCAGCAGCAGGAGCCCCGCTTCGCCGACGACGCCCAGCGCTACCGGCTCGACTCCCGGATCGCCACCGGCGGCATGGGCGAGGTCTGGCGCGCCACCGACACCCGGCTGGGCCGCGACGTCGCCGTCAAGCTCCTCAAGACCGAGTACGCCGACGACGCCACCTTCCGCTCGCGCTTCTCCTCCGAGGCCCAGCACGCCGCGGCGCTCCACCACCCCGGGGTGGCCGCCGTCTACGACTTCGGCGAGGCGACCGCAGCGAGCGACGCGACCCCGCGCCCCTACCTCGTGATGGAGCTCGTCGACGGACAGCCGCTGTCCGCCCTGATCAGCCCGGGCCAGCCGCTCGACCCCGAGGTGA
The DNA here is from genome assembly GCF_019880385.1 of Nocardioides coralli. Classification (NCBI taxonomy): domain Bacteria; kingdom Bacillati; phylum Actinomycetota; class Actinomycetes; order Propionibacteriales; family Nocardioidaceae; genus Nocardioides; species Nocardioides coralli. The sequence continues at coordinate 24,999 of NZ_CP082273.1, read as the reverse complement.
CGCGCGACCTGATGGCGCAGGCGGCCGACGCGATCGGTGCCGCCCACGCCGCCGGGATCGTCCACCGCGACGTCAAGCCGGCCAACCTGCTGATCACCCGCGACCGGCGCGTGAAGATCACCGACTTCGGGATCGCACGGGCGACCGAGGGGATGGCGCTGACCCAGACCGGTCAGGTGATGGGCACCCCCCAGTACCTCTCCCCGGAACAGGCCTCCGGCGGCGCCGCGACGCCCGCCTCCGACGTCTACTCCCTGGGCGTCGTGGCCTTCGAGTGCCTCACCTCCCGGCGGCCGTTCGTCGGCGAGACCCCGGTCGCCACGGCCCTGGCACACCTGAGGGAGCCGGTGCCGCCGCTCCCCGACGACATCCCCGGCGACCTCGCCGCGGTGGTGACGCGGGCGATGGCCAAGGAACCGGGGGACCGCTACGTCGACGCCACCGCGTTCGCCGGTGCCCTGCGCGACCCGGCGACCGCGGTGATGCTGCCGCCCGCGGCGTCCTCCACGCAGGTCCTCCCGCCGCTGCCGCCCCCGCCCGCCACGCTCGGGACTCCCACCGACCCGCCGGGTCGGCGCCGCGACGTCCCGTGGGCCTGGATCGCCCTGGGCCTCGCCGCGCTCATCGCGGTCATCGCCCTCGTCGCCGTGGCGCTGGCGGCCGGGGACGACGAGGAGCCCGGCCAGGAGCCGCGGCAGCCACGCCGCACCCAGACCACCGAGCCCACCGAGGCGACGGAGCCCACCAGCGAGGCACCGCCGACCGAGACGGCGACCGAGCCCGAGACCTTCGACATCGACGAGTCCGACTACGTCGGACGTGACGTCAAGGACGTCGAGCAGGAGCTGAAGGACCTCGGGCTGAAGGTGGAGAAGGAGAAGCTGGACAACGACGGGTCGCAGGAGGATGACACCGTCGAGTCGGTGGACCCGACGAGCGGCCTGCAGGAGGGTGACACCGTCACGGTGAGGTACTGGGACAAGGCCGGTCCTATCGAGGAGCTGACCGGCGACGAGGAGGGGGACGACTAGTGACCAGCGGCCTGATCGGTGGGCGCTACGAGCTGGGCGAGCTGCTCGGCCGGGGCGGCATGGCCGAGGTCCGCAAGGGCACCGACACCCGGCTCGGCCGGGTCGTCGCGGTCAAGCGACTCCGTACCGACCTCGCCAGCGACGCGACGTTCCAGGCGCGGTTCCGACGCGAGGCGCAGTCCTCGGCCTCCCTCAACCACCCGGCGATCGTCGCCGTCTACGACACCGGCGAGGAGCCCGCGACCGAGGGACCCGGTGGCGAGCGCATCGACCAGCCCTACATCGTGATGGAGTACGTCGCCGGGCGGACGCTCCGCGACATCCTCCGCGAGGGCCGCAAGATCCTCCCCGAGCGTGCGCTCGAGATCAGCAGCGGCGTGCTGTCGGCCCTCGACTACTCCCACCGCGCGGGGATCATCCACCGCGACATCAAGCCCGGCAACGTGATGCTGACCCCGTCCGGCGACGTCAAGGTGATGGACTTCGGCATCGCCCGGGCGATCTCCGACGCCTCCTCCACCATGACGCAGACGGCCGCTGTCGTCGGCACCGCCCAGTACCTCTCCCCGGAGCAGGCGCGCGGCGAGACCGTCGACTCCCGCTCCGACGTCTACTCCGCGGGCTGCCTGCTCTACGAGCTGCTCACCGGACGGCCGCCGTTCGTCGGTGACAGCCCGGTGGCCGTCGCCTACCAGCACGTCCGCGAGCCGGCCACGCCGCCCTCCCACCTCGACAGCGAGCTGCCCGAGGCGGTCGACGCCATCGTGATGAAGGCGCTGGCCAAGCGGGTCGAGGACCGCTACCAGTCCGCGGCCGCCATGCGCAGCGACATCGAGCGCTACCTGGCGGGCCGCCCGGTGCACGCCGCGCCGCCGCCCCCGCCACCGCCCGACGACCCCACCACGGTCGCGGGTGTCGTCCCGCTCGGGCCGCCCGAGCGACCCGAGGAGGACGAGGACGACCAGCGCCGCTCCCGGACCGGGCTGCTCTTCCTGGTCGGGCTGCTGGTGCTGCTGCTCATCGCGGGCGCGGCCTACCTGCTGCCACGGCTCTTCGAGTCACCGCCCGAGCAGGAACGCGTCCCCGACGTGATCGGCCTCAGCGAGCGGCAGGCGCGCAACGCCATCGGCGAGGCCGGTCTGCAGGTGGGCGACGTCAGCTTCCGCGCCGACGAGCAGGTACGACGCAACCGGGTGCTGGAGCAGGACCCCAACCCCGATCAGTTCGTCGACCCCGACACCTCGGTCGACCTGGTGATCTCGACGGGCAAGCCGCTGACCGAGGTGCCCTTCGTGCTCGGCCAGCAGCGTCAGCAGGCGCGGCAGACCCTGGTGGCCGCGGACCTCGAGGTGATCGTCGAGGAACGGCCGTCTGACGAACCCGCGGGCCAGGTGGTCGAGACCGATCCGGCCCCGGGCACCAGCGTCCCCGTCGGGAGCACCGTCACGGTCTACTACTCCGACGGTCCCGAGGAGGTGCCCGACGTGGTCGGCCTGCGGCAGCAGAAGGCCGAGCGCCGGCTCGAGCGGGCCGGCTTCCAGGTCGACGTCGTCGAGTCCACCGACACCTCCGAGCCACGGGGCACCGTGATCCGGCAGAGCCCGCGCGGCGGCCAGACCGCGCCGGAGGGCTCGACGGTCACGATCGTGGTGTCGGCGTTCGAGGAGCCGACCGAGAGTCCCTCACCGACCGAGACCGACAGCCCGACGGAGTCACCCACCGACCCCACCTCGCCGGCGACGCCGACCAGCCCCTGAGCGGGCCCTGAGCCGGCCCGGCGCACGCGGGCGGCTCAGCGGATGGGCTGGGCGTGGGAGAGGTTGGTGAGGCCGTCGTAGGCCGGCATCGCGAGCTCGGACTCGGCCTGCATCTCCCACCCGACCGAGACCTCCGGGGTCGCGGCGTCCTCGCGGTAGGCCTCGAGGTAGTCGTCCTGGAGCACGGCCGCCTCCAGCGCGGCGGGGTTGCCGATCGCGGAGATGGTGTAGGGCTGGGGGTAGGCGCGGCCCTGCAGCAGCACCGCGTTGCCCTCGCACTTGATGCCGGTGGTGGTGACCACGCGACGGCCCTGGATCGTCATCGCCTCCGCACCGCCCTTCCACAGCGCGTTCGCGACGGCCTGGAGGTCCTGCTGGTGCACCACGAGCAGGTTGAGGTCGCCGGTGCTGGCGTTGATGACGTCCTCGGGTGCGTCAGAGAGCGTGATGGTGAGGCCCGGCCCGGAGACCGCCCGCAGGCCGGCGGGCTGCTGCAGCCGCTCGACCTGCCGCCGCAGCTGCTGCACCTGGGGGTCGCCGACCTGGGCGGTCAACCGCTCCACGTCGCGGGAGACCTCCTGCACGCGGGCCTCGAGCCGTTGGTACTCGCGGTTCTCCGCGGCGACGAGGGACGCCAGGTCGGCGTAGCGCCCGGGACGCAGGTCCGTGCCACCGCTGTTGGCGGCGCTGGTGACGAAGAGGACCCCGCAGGCCAGCACCACCAGCGGCGTACCCACGCGCCAGGGGCCCCGGGACCGGCGCGTGGTCCCGGGGCTCGCGTGGGAGTCCTCGGTCATGGCGACTACGCTAGCCTCCGCGCCCACACGGCGTGACCGTGCAGTACGACCGAGGAGTTCTGGTGGCCAAGTCCAAGCCCGAGACGGAGCACGCCTCCCTCGACACCGGCGGGCCGGTGCTCAGCCCCCGCTTCGTGGTGTCGGTGGCGATGATGGTGCTGGGCATCGCCTGGATCGCCTTCTTCTACGTGGTGGTCCGCGCCGAGGCCGGGGCCGAGCCCGGTGGCCCCGCCTACCTCGGCGACCTCGGCGATTGGAACTACGTGATCGGCTTCGGCCTGCTGCTGCTCGGCCTGGGTGCGTCCGCCCACCCGAAGACCCCGCTGGGCCGTGGCCGCGGCGTCGTGGTCGGCATGCTGACCTGCTTCCTGGTCGGCCTGATCTGGATCTGCACCTACTACGTCATCAGCGACGACGTCTCGCGGGTTCCCGTCATGGACGACCTCGGCCAGTGGAACCTGGTGGTCGGCATCTCGTTCATGGCGGTCGGCTTCACCTTCGCGACCCGCTGGGAGTGACCTCACCGGGGCTGCGACCCGCCCCCTGGGCACTCCGCTGGTGGCCAGGCCACCTGGTGGTGCTGGCGCTGCTCGGCCTCGGGATCTGGCTCGGCGCGTGGCAGCTCGAGACCTGGTCGGGCAAGCGTCAGGCCGAGGCCCTCGACCTGACCCGGTCCGACCCCGTCGCCCTGCCCTCGGTGCTCGGCCCCGACGAGCCCTTCCCGGCCGCCTCGGTCGGCCAGCCCGTCACGGTGGCCGGGGAGTGGCTCTCCGACGCGACGGTCTACGTCGAGCGGGGCACCGGCTACTGGGTCGTGACGCCGTTGCTCACCGACGCCCGCGCCGGCGTTGCGCTGCCGGTGGTCCGGGGCGTGGCCGAGGAGCCCACCGCTCCTGAGGTCTCCGGGGCAGCCGAGCTGACCGGCTGGCTGCAGCCACCCGAGGGAACGGGTGCGGCCGACGACGACCCCGACGACGACGTGCTGCCGCAGCTGCGCGTCGCCGACCTGGTGCAACGGGTCGAGGGGGACCTCTACGGCGCCTACGCGGTCGCCGCCGAGCCCACCCCGGGGCTGGAGGCCGCCACCTTGGCCCAGCTCCCGGAGGTCGGCCGCTTCACCGGGCTGCGCAACTTCTTCTACGCCCTCGAGTGGTGGGTGTTCGGGGGGTTCGCGGTGTTCGTGTGGGTTCGCTACCTGATGGACGAGGCCCGGCGCCCCGAGCGATCAGTAGAGTCGAGCGCGTGAAGAAGCTGTTCACCACCTACCGGTGGCTCGCCCTGATCGTGGGCGTCCTGCTGGCCTTCTGCTCGCTGGTCGCGCTGCCGCTGAAGTACCTCCCCCAGCAGGGCACCGCGATGCAGGAGTTCGGCGAGACCGCCAGCGTGCTGTGGGTCGTCCACGGCTGGGTCTTCATGGTCTACGTGGTCGTCGCCTTCCTGCTCGCCCGCCGGGCCGGCTGGAGCCTGGCCTTCACCGGGCTGGCGCTGGTGGCCGGGCTCGTGCCGCTGCTGATCTTCTGGGTCGAGCGCCAGGTCGCCCAGCGGTTCCGGCAGGAGCACCCCGAGCTCGCCTCCTCGGTCACCTCGGGGGCCTGACCCCTCGATGACGACCGCGTTCGTGCTCGGCGGCGGAGGCGTGCTCGGCGCGGTGGAGGTCGGCATGCTGCGGGCCCTGTTCGAGCGCGACATCACCCCCGACCTGGTGCTCGGCACCAGCGTCGGCGCCCTCAACGGCGCGATGGTGGCGCGCGACCCCACGCCCGGCGTCACGGAGCGGCTCACCGAGCTCTGGCTGGAGGTCAGCCGCGCCCGGCGGCCGGTCTACGGCGACCGGCCCTTCCGCACGGTGCGCCGCGCCGTGGCCACCGGCACCCACCTCTACTCCCCCAAGCCGATGACCCAGCGGCTCGAGGAGGAGTTCGGCGACCAGCTCATCGAGGAGCTCCCGGTGCGCTTCCAGGCGTGTGCGGCGTCGATCGAGCGGGCCACCGAGCACTGGTTCTCCTCGGGACGCCTCGTCGACGCCGTCATGGCCAGCGCCGCTGTTCCCGGACTGATGCCGCCCGCCCGCGTCGGGGAGGAGCACTTCCTCGACGGCGGCATCGTCAACTCCGTGCCGGTCGGTCGCGCCGTCGCGCTGGGTGCCACCCGGGTCTTCGTGCTGCAGGTCGGGCGGGTCGACCGACCGCTGCGGGTGCCTCGCCGTCCGTGGGACGTGGCGCGGGTGTCCTTCGAGATCGCCCGCCGCCACCGCTTCGTGCGTGAGATGGCCGAGCTCCCCGACGGGATCGAGGCCCACGTGCTCCCCGCGCGCGGGACCTCCGGACGCGACGACTCGCTGCTCGGCACCCGCGACTTCAGCGGGGTCGAGGAGCGCATCGAGGCGACGTACGCCGCCAGCCTGGCCTACCTGGAGGACGTGTGAGCACGGGGGCGGCGCACGTCCTGCGCCGGGTGGTGCTGGCTCCGCTGGTCGTGGTCGTCACCGCGCTGGTGTGGGTGAGCCTCCCGGTCTGGCTGATCGTCGCCGCACTCCTCTCCCCGGTGCTGCCCGGCCGCTGGCGGGCGCTGCGGCTGCTCTGGGTCGTGCTGCTCTACCTCACCTGCGAGACGGTGCTGCTGCTCGTGCTGTGGGGGCTGTGGTTCTCCTCCGCCCTCGGTCGCCGGATCCGGACGCCCTACTTCGAGGGGATCCACTACGACCTGGTGCAGGGCGTGATGTGGGTCTTCTTCAACGAGGCCCGCCGGGTGCTCGCGCTGCGCATCGAGACCGACGGCCCGACCCCGGACGCCCACCCCGGCGTACCGATCCTGGTCGCCTGCCGTCACGCCGGCCCCGGCGACTCCTTCACGCTGATCCACGCCCTCATGCACTGGTACCGACGAGAGCCGCGGGTGGTCCTCAAGGACACCCTCGCGTGGGACCCCGCGATCGACGTGATCCTCCGCCGGATCCCCGCCCGGTTCATCGATCCGCGCGAGGACGACGTCGAGCAGCACATCACGGAGCTCGCCCACGGACTGGACGAGAACGACGCGTTCGTGATCTTCCCCGAGGGCGGCAACTTCACCCCCGCCCGGCGCCAGCGGGCGATCGAGCGGCTGCACAAGCTGGGAATGGAGCGGATGGCGCGCCGGGCCGAGGCGATGACCCACGTGCTGGCGCCACGGCCGGGGGGATTCATCGCGGCGCTCGACGGCGCCCCGGACGCCGACGTGGTCCTGGTCGCCCACACCGGTCTCGACCACGTGCTGACCGTCGCCGACCTGTGGCGCGAGCTGCCCATGGACAAGCGGATCGTGATGCGCTGGTGGCAGGTTCCGCGCGAGGAGATACCCGCGGGCCGGGAGGAGCGGATCGAGTGGCTCTTCGGCTGGTGGGAACGGATCGACGAGTGGGTGGCGCACCACCGGCCGGAGGATCTCTCCTCCGGCCGGCGGTAGACGACGAGCGAGTGGCTGGTCAGCCCTTCTTGTGGGAGCCGCCGCTCTCCTCGACCACGACCTCGTCGGCCGGGTCGTCGGGGGTGGTGGCGGCGTGCGGCGACTCCGCGGCGTCGGCCAACGCCTCGTCGGGCGAGGAGCCGGCCGAGTCGTCGGCGGCGTCGCCCGCGGCCGAGCCCGGGGCGCTCTGGCTCGGCGGGGGCGGCGGCGGAGCGGGCGTGTAGGACGACTGCCAGTTGTCGGCGTCCTGCCGCGCCTTGAGCTTGCTGGCCGCGAAGGCCGCACCGGCGGCGAGGCCACTGAAGATCACGAACTTGCGGAACCGGTGCTTCTTGGGCTTCTCACCCTTGATCTCGGCGACCCGGGCCGCCGCGAGGTCACGGCTCTCGGCCGCCTTCTGCGAGGCTGCCTCCGCGACGAGGGCAGCCTTCCCCGCGGCGAGCGCGGCGCCGTCGGCGATGACGGGGCGGGCCCGGTCGCGGGCGTCGTTGATGACGGGCACGGCCCGGTCGCGGGCGTCCTGGATCAGCGGCACCGCCCGGTCGCGCGCGTCCTCGAGCAGCGGCTTGGCCTGGTCCCTCGCTGACTCGAGGGCCTGCTCGACGTGGGGCCGCATCTGGTCGACCGCCTGCTCGACATAGTCGGCAGCCTGCTCGATCAGCGTCTTCTTCCTTCGGATGCCCATGAGGCGATCTTCCTCTCGCGTCGGTATCCATCCCATTCGACCACGTTCGCCAGACCCGGACCAGCCACCGTCCGGGTGACTTGGCGGATCTGGGAGGATCGACGGGCACGAACGACCACGAGTCTTCCACGACGAGAGCGAGCACATGGCCGACCAGGCGATCCTCAAGACCAACCGGGGCGACATCACCCTGGACCTCTTCCCCAACCATGCTCCCGAGACCGTCGCGAACTTCACGGGTCTCGCCGAGGGCACCAAGGACTACGACGCCGGCACCGACCGGTCCGGCCCGTTCTACGACGGCCTGACCTTCCACCGGGTGATCTCCGGCTTCATGATCCAGGGCGGCTGCCCGCTGGGCACCGGTACCGGCGGTCCGGGCTACACCTTCAAGGACGAGCCCCACCCCGAGCTGGTCTTCGACAAGCCCTACCTGCTGGCGATGGCCAACGCCGGCCCGGGCACCAACGGGTCGCAGTTCTTCATCACCGTGGGTCAGACCCCGTGGCTGAACAACAAGCACACGATCTTCGGTGAGGTGGCCGACCAGGCCTCGCGCGACGTCGTCGACGCGATCGCCACCACCAGCACCGGCCCTGGCGACCGCCCGGTCGAGCCCGTGGTCATCGAGTCGGTCGAGGTCACCCGCTCCTGACCATGCCGCCCGCTCCGGACGAGACCGGGGTGCCGACCTGCTACCGGCACCCCGGTCGCGAGTCCTACATCCGGTGCCAGCGGTGCGAGCGCACCATCTGCCCGGACTGCATGAACGAGGCCGCCGTCGGCTACCAGTGCCCGTCCTGCGTCGCCGAGGGCGCACGCCAGACGCGTCAAGGGCGCACGGCGTACGGCGGTCGGCGCTCGGGCAACCCCGCGGCCACCTCGCTGGCGCTGATCGCCGCCAACGCCGCCGTGTGGGGCGCCATCTCCGCCACCGGTGGCAGCGCCAGCCGGCTCGTCGACTGGCTCGCCCTCCTGGTCGGGGGACGCTGCGACGCGGCTCGCGGTGGCTTCTTCCCCCAGATCGACAGCGAGCGCGTCTGCACCTCCGCCGTCAACGGCAGCTGGGTACCCGGCGTTCTCGACGGCGCCTGGTGGCAGCTGGTCACCTCGACCTTCACCCACGTCCAGGTGTGGCACATCGGCGTCAACATGTTGGTGCTGTGGTTCCTCGGGCCGCAGCTGGAGATGGCGATCGGTCGCGCCCGGTTCCTGGCGCTCTACCTGCTCTCCGGCGTCGCCGGGTCGGTGGCGGTGCTGTGGCTGGCGTCGGACCAGATCCAGACCCTCGGTGCCTCCGGTTCCATCTTCGGCCTGATGGGCGCGTTGTTCGTGGTCGCCCTCAAGGTCGGCGGCAACGTCTCGCAGATCGGCGTCTGGCTGCTGCTCAACGGCGTGATCACCTTCACCTTCCCCAACATCTCCTGGCAGGGCCACCTGGGTGGGCTGCTGGGCGGGGCGCTCATCGCGATGATCCTCGTGTACGCGCCCCGCGAGGGTCGTAGCCGCTGGCAGGTCGCCGGCCTCGTCGCCACCGCGCTGGTGCTCCTGGCCGGCATCGCTGCCCGCGTCGTTCTCGCCTGACGCCTCCCGCACCGCCCCGCCTGGCAGTTCCGCCGGCAGCCCGCCTGATCAGCCCGCCTGATCAGCCGCGCCCGACCACGCTCAGGCTCCCGACCGATTTCCCACAGCTGTGCACACAGCTGTGGAGAACTACACGCACGTAATTATCCCCATCTCATACACAGGTGTGGACAACTAGACCGGCGAAATTGGTCGGACCACTTGACCAACAGCCGGCACCCCTTCTATCGTCCCGGGATGCCGCTGCACCCCGTCGCCCGCCGCTCCGTCCCCGACGAGGTCTTCGACCAGATGCTCGCCGAGGTGGTCGACGGGGGCCTTGCCCCCGGGGAGGCACTGCCGAGCGAGCGTCGTCTCGCCGAGGTGCTCGGGGTGTCCCGGCCGGCGGTGCGCGAAGCACTGCAACGGATGGCGCAGACCCGGCTGGTCGAGGTCCGCCACGGCGGGGCCACCACCGTGCGCGACTTCCGCCGGGCCGCTGGTCTCGACCTGCTGCCGCAGCTGCTCGTACGCGGCGGCCACCTCGACCTGGCCGTCGCCCGGAGCGTCCTCGAGGCCCGGCTCGCCGTCGGCCCGGCGGTCGCGGCACTGGCCGCACGCCGCGGCGGGCCGGCGCTGGCAGCGGACCTCACCGACGCCGTCGACGCGCTGGCGGCCACCGACGACGACGTGGAGCGACAGCGTCACGCGCTGGCGTTCTGGGACCGGGTCGTGGAGGCGGCCGACTCCCTGGTGTTCCAGCTGATGTTCAACAGCCTGCGTGCCGCCTACGAGCCCGCCCTGACCGCGCTCGCCCCCCTGATGGGCGAGGAGGTCGGTCAGCCGGGCGCCTACCGGATGCTCACCACCGCGATCGGCGAGGGCGACCCCGAGACCGCGCGCGCAGCGGCGGAGCGCGTGCTGCGCCCGGCGACCGAGAGCCTGCTCGCCGCGCTGGCCGCCGCGGGCCAGGAGCCCGGTCCGGACGAGGAGCCAGCCGATCAGCCGGGCGCGCAGCAGGACGGGGGTCCGGAGCGGTGACCCGCCCCGGACCGGAGGTCGAGGAGCTCGCGAACCGCCGGCTCGCGGCCGACGAGGCCCGTCTCGCGGCCGCCGGCCGGCGTACGTCGCTGCCGCTGGGTGCGGCCTGGCGCCACTTCTGGGGGGCACCCTCGCCGTGGCTGATCGGTGGCTTCCTGGTCGCCGCGGTCACCGGTCGCGTCCTGGCCGGGGCCGGCGCGTGGTGGGAGCTGGTGATCCCCGCCGCCCTGCTGGCCGCGTTCCCGGCGATCGAGTGGGTGGTCCACGTGGCGGTGCTCCACTGGCGGCCGCGGGCTCTCGGCCCGGTGCGCCTCGACCCGCTCCTGGCGCGCAAGCACCGTGCCCACCACGCCGACCCACGCGACCTGCCGCTGGTGTTCATCCCGACCCCGGTGCTGGCCTGGCTGCTGCCGGCCTACGTCGTCCTGGCCTGGCTGGTGCTGCCGACCGTCACGAGCGGGCTGACGCTGCTGGTCAGCGTCTACGCGATCAAGCTCGGCTACGAGTGGACCCACTACCTGGTGCACAGCGACTACCGTCCACGCAGTCGCTGGTTCCGGCACGTGTGGCGCAACCACCGGCTCCACCACTACAAGAACGAGCACTACTGGTTCGGGGTCGCCACCGCGGGCACCGTCGACCGCGTGCTCGGCACCTACCCCCAGCCGTCCGCGGTGACCACCTCGCCCACCGTGCGGGCGCTGCACGACCGCGAGCGTCCCTAGGATCGCGCACGTGATCCACCACCTCTCCTGTGCGACGCTGCGGCCCGTCGGCACCGTCGGCGGATGTTTCGCACCCCGTGCCCTCGTCGCCCACTGCCTGCTCCTCGAGCGGCCCGGGGGGCTGGTCCTCGTCGACACCGGCTTCGGTCGCGACGACCTCACCGAGCCGCACCGGTTGGGACGGCCGTTCGTGCTGGCGTTGCGCCCCGACATCGACCTCGCCGGCACGGCGGCTGCCCGGGTCGCGGCGCTCGGCCACCACCCCGACGACGTCACCGACATCGTGCTGACCCACCTCGACCTCGACCACGCCGGCGGCCTCGCCGACTTCCCGGGTGCCCGGGTGCACGTGCTGGCGGCCGAGCTCGACGCCGCTAGGAACCCGACGCTGCGGGAGCGCAGCCGCTACGTCCCGGCCCAGTGGGCCCACGGCCCGCAGTGGGTCGAGCACCCGGACGCGGGTGACGACTGGTTCGGCTTCGGGGCGGTGACCGCCCTCGCCGACGACGTGCTGCTCGTCCCGCTGCTGGGCCACACCCGCGGCCATGCCGGTGTCGCCGTGCGGCGTCCCGGGGGCGGCTGGCTATTGCACGCGGGGGACGCCTACTTCGACGCCGGGGAGCTGGCCACGCTACCTCACGCCAAGCCGTTGATCCGCGTGTTCGAGCGGGTGATGGCGGTCGACAACGCGCAGCGGCTGGCCAACCAGCAGCGGCTGCGCGAGCTCCACGCCCGGCACGGCGACCAGGTGACCGTCTTCAGCGCCCACGACCCCGACGAGCTCGCCAGGCTCGCCGCGGGGAGCTAGAGGCCAGTGGGCTCCGCCAGCGGGACGACCTCGTTGCAGACCCCGAACGGCAGCTCGTCCAGCAGCGCCAGCGCGGCCGCCGTCCGCGGGTTCGTGAGCGCGTAGCCGATCCGACCGCTCGAGGGATCGGCCGCACCGTTGACGTAGGTCTGGGGGAACCCGTCGACCGGCCACGCCTCACCGATCCGCATCCGCTCGAAGAGGTCGCCGCGGCCGGGCTCGGTCCGGACCGTGGCGGCCCGGTCACCGAAGGTGACCGCGAAACCGGACAGGTCCTCCAGGGTGGTCACCGGGTGCTCCGCCAGCAACGCCTCCTGGTCCTCGACGTCGGCATCGGGTCCGAGGGCGTCGTTGAGCGGGATGCAGCCACGACGCAGGTAGGTCGCGGCAGCCGGGTCGTCCAGTGCCAGCTCCCACGACGCGTCGCTGGCCCACACGTCGGTGTCGGCGGTGCCCGAGACGACCAGGTGGTCGCGGGCGCGCAGCTCGGCGTCGGCGAGCGGGCCGGCGCCGTCGGCGATGGCGCGCCGCACCCCGGCCAGGTCGAGGTCGGGCCGCAGCGCGATCACGAAGCCCGGTCCCTCGTCGCCGGTGAAGCGGGCCTCCCAGTCGACGTCGTCCTGGGTGAATCCGTAGTCGAGCTCGAGGAGCGAGTTGTCCTCGCGCAGCAGTCCCTCGGTGAGGACCACCGCCTCCTGCTCGGCCCTGGTCCAGAAGGCGATCCGGTCGGTCCTCAGGTCCTCGCTGGTGAGGTCAGGCTGGCCGAGCTGCACCCGCACCTGGTCCCAGTCGGTGACGGTGATGGTCCCCGCCGTCTGCGGGACCAGGGAGAGCACCGCCTCGGCGGGCTCGAGCGAGGCGTCGTACGGCGGTGCCGGCTCGGCCGTGGGACGCTCGAGCAGCGGCCGCGGCTCCTCGACCGCGGGCTGGCTGCACCCCACGAGCAGTCCCGCAACGACCACCGATCCCGCGGCCGCGATGCGGCGCGTGGCCCGCACGGGACGATCCGGGGGAGTGGAGCCTAGGGGACTCGAACCCCTAACCCCCTGCTTGCAAAGCAGGTGCGCTACCAATTGCGCCAAGGCCCCTGACGGCCTGGGTCAGGCCGGCTGGTCGGGCTGCTGGGAGCCCGAGACCGAGTCGGTGGCCTCGGCCCAGAGCGCCTGCTCGGTCCGACCCTCCTCGAGCTTCTTCTTCGCGAAGGCGGCGCCGGCGGCGGCGATCAGGACGAACAGGATCTTCCTCATGCGATCTCCTCGGTCCGAGAGTCGTGGTGGTGGGCCTAACTGGACTTGAACCAGTGACCTCTTCCTTATCAGGGAAGCGCTCTAACCGTCTGAGCTATAGGCCCGCAGGGCGACGCCGGGCGTCGGCCGCCGGGCGAGACTACCCCACCGGCGAACGGCCCGACAAAACGGCCGTCAGTGGTCCTCGGCGAGCGTCACCTCGACGCCACCGAGCAGGGCTGCGGCCATGTTGTAGAGGAACGCGCCGAGCGTCGCGACGGCGGTCAGGAGCACCACGTCGACCACGGCGACCAGCATGGTGAAGCCCATGACCCGCGACATCCCGACGTAGGCGGTCACGTCGAAGCCGCCGGCCTCCTCGCCGAGGATGTCCTGCGCCGTGGCGTTGATCGACTCCCAGACACCGGCGGCGCCCAGGACGCTCCAGACGATGAACACCGAGACCACGGTGACGATCCCGAGGGCCACCGAGAGCAGGAACGCCGTCTTCATGACCGACCACGGGTCGACCCGGGTCAGCCGGAGCCGTGCGCGGCGCGGCCCCTTCTTCGGCGCCGCACCCTGCTGGCCCTCGCGGTCGGGGGTGGCGGACCTGGCCGGCCGCTGGGCGTTGGCCTTGTGCTCCTGTGCCGCCTGGGCGAGCTTCGCCTGGATCCGCTCGGCCAGCGGAGGGCGGGTGGCGGTGTCGTCGTTGCGGACGGCGGTCCGCTCGACGCTGCGCTCCGGCATCAGTCCTCCTGGGTGCCCGGTTCCTCCGGCGCCACGGCGGTGCCAGATTCCTCGATTGTTGCATCCGTGACCCCATCGGGCGATTCCTCGACCTCCTGGGCCTCGACCGACCGGGCGACGACCGCGACCGCGTCGTTCTCCTTGGGCGAGACGAAGATGACGCCCTTCGTGGACCGGCCCATCGGGCGGAGCGAACCGTCGACGGGGCTGCGCACGACCTGGCCGGCCTGGGTGATCGAGAGGATCTCGTCGCCCTCCTCCACGATGAACGCCCCGACCAGCACCCCCCGCGTCTCGTCGTCCAGGGACATGGTCTTGATGCCGAGCCCACCGCGCGACTGGAGCCGGTAGTCGGAGATCCGCGACCGCTTGGCGAAGCCGCCGTCGGTGATGGTGAAGACGTACTGCGGCTTCACACCCGTCTGCTCCGCGGCCTCGAGCGGCTCGACCTCCGTCGTGTCCCCCGCCTCGGTCAGCCCGACCGCTTCCTCCGCCGCCACCTGCTCGGCACGGATGACCGACAGGGAGAGCATGGCGTCGCCCTCGCGGAACTTCATGCCCGTCACGCCCGAGGTGGCCCGGCCCATCGGCCGGAGCTGGGCGTCGTCGGCCTTGAACCGGATCGCCTGGCCCTTGCGGGAGACGAGCAGGATGTCGTCGTCGGGGGTCACGAGCTCGGCGCCGATCAGCTCGTCGTCGTCCTCGCGGAAGTTGATCGCGATGACGCCGGCCTGACGCGGGCTGTTGTAGTCGGCCAGCCGGGTCTTCTTCACCAGGCCGTTCCGCGTCGCCAGCACCAGGTAGGGCGCCTGGTCGTAGTCGCGGATGGCCAGCACCTGCGCGATCTTCTCCTCGGGCTGGAAGGACAGCAGCCCGGCGACGTGGCCGCCCTTCGCGTCGCGTGACGCCTCGGGCAGGTTGTAGGCCTTGGTGCGGTAGACGCGTCCCTCGGTCGTGAAGAACAGCAGCCAGTGGTGGTTGGTCGTGGCGATGAAGTGCTCGACGACGTCGTCGCCCCGCAGGCTCGCCCCACGGACGCCCTTGCCGCCCCGCTTCTGGCTGCGGTAGGCCGCACGCTGGGTGCGCTTGGCGTAGCCACCCCGCGTGATCGAGACGACCAGCTCCTCGTCGGGGATCAGGTCCTCCATGGAGAGGTCGCCGTCTGCCGCGATGATCTGGGTACGCCGCTCGTCGCCGTACTTGCCGACGATCTCGTCGAGCTCCTCGGACACGATCCGCCGCTGCCGGGACTCGGTGGCGAGGATGTCCTTGAGGTCGGCGATCGTCAGCTCGATCTCGGCCAGGTCGTCGATGATCTTCTGTCGCTCGAGGGCGGCGAGGCGACGCAGCTGCATGTCGAGGATCGCGTTGGCCTGCAGCTCGTCGATGTCGAGCAGCTCGATCAACCCACGACGGGCGTCGTCCACCTCGGGGGAGCGCCGGATCAGCGCGATGACCTCGTCGAGCATGTCGAGGGCCTTCACCAGGCCACGCAGGATGTGGGCCCGCTCCTCGGCGCGCTTGAGCCGGAACTCGGTGCGGCGGCGGATGACCTCGATCTGGTGGGCGACCCAGTTGCTGACGAACTGGTCGATCGTCAGCGTGCGCGGCACACCGTCGACGAGGGCGAGCATGTTGGCGCTGAAGTTGGTCTGCAGCTCGGTGTGCTTCAACAGGTTGTTGAGGACCACCCGCGCCACGGCGTCCCGCTTCAGCACGACGACCAGCCGCTGCCCGGTTCGCGAGGAGGTGTCGTCGCGGACGTCGGCGATCCCCTGCACCCGGCCGGAGTCGGCGAGCTCGGCGATCTTCAGGGCGAGGTTGTCGGGGTTGACCATGTAGGGGAGGGCCCCGATGACCAGCGTGGTGCGCCCCTTGGCGTCCTCGTCGATCTCGATCAGGGCGCGCTGCGTGATCGACCCCCGCCCGGTGCGGTAGGTCTGCTCGATGCCCTGCCGACCCACGATGAGCGCGCCGTTCGGGAAGTCGGGGCCCTGGATCCGCTCGATGAGGGCGTCCTGCAGCTCCTCCCGGGAGGCGTCGGGGTTCTCGAGTGCCCACTTGGCGCCCTCGGCCACCTCGCGGAGGTTGTGCGGCGGGATGCTGGTGGCCATGCCGACCGCGATCCCGGCCGAGCCGTTGACCAGCAGGTTCGGGAAGCGCGCAGGCAGGATCGACGGCTCCTGGGAGCGGCCGTCGTAGTTGGGGACGAAGTCGACGGTCTCCTCGTCGATGTCGCGCACCATCTCCATCGCCAGCGGCGCCATCCGGCACTCGGTGTAGCGCATGGCCGCGGCGGGGTCGTTGCCCGGCGAGCCGAAGTTGCCCTGGCCGTTGATGAGCGGTGCCCGCATCACCCACGGCTGGGCCAGCCGCACCAGGGTGTCGTAGATCGCGGTGTCGCCGTGGGGGTGGTACTGACCCATGACGTCGCCGACGACCCGGCTGCACTTGGAGAAGCCCCGGTCGGGACGGTAGCC
The DNA here is from genome assembly GCF_019880385.1 of Nocardioides coralli. NCBI lineage: Bacteria > Bacillati > Actinomycetota > Actinomycetes > Propionibacteriales > Nocardioidaceae > Nocardioides > Nocardioides coralli. The sequence continues at coordinate 8,692 of NZ_CP082273.1, read as the reverse complement.
GCCGTCGAACATCGCGTAGAGCACCCGCCGGTGCACCGGCTTGAGGCCGTCGCGCACGTCGGGCAGGGCCCGGCCGACGATGACCGCCATCGCGTAGTCGATGTAGCTGCGCTGCATCGACACCTGCAGGTCGATGGGCTCGATGCGGCCTCCCGTGCCGCCGTCACCCATCAGGTTCCCGGTCTGCTCCGTCACGTCTCTTCGTCTCTCTGGTCGCGTCTACTCGAATCTAGGGGTGGTGCTAGAGGGCTAGATATCGAGGAATCGGACGTCCTTGGCGTTGCGCTGGATGAAGGAGCGCCGCTGCTCGACGTCCTCCCCCATGAGGATGGAGAAGACCTCGTCGGCCCGGGCGGCGTCCTCGAGGGTCACCTGCAGCAGGATCCGGGCCGAGGGGTCCATGGTCGTCTCCCACAGCTCGTCGGCGTTCATCTCACCGAGCCCCTTGTAGCGCTGGACCGGGTTCTCCTTGGGCAGCTTCTTGCCCTGGGCGACCCCGTCCCTGAGCAGTGCGTCGCGCTCGGCGTCGGAGTAGACGAACTCGTGCTCGTGGGGCTTGTTCCAGCGCAGCCGGTAGAGCGGGGGCTGGGCCATGTAGACGTAGCCGTGCTCGATCAGGGGCTTCATGAACCGGAACAGCAGCGTCAGCAGGAGCGTGTTGATGTGGTGGCCGTCGACGTCGGCGTCGGCCATCAGCACGATCTTGTGGTAGCGCAGCTTGGCGAGGTCGAACTCCTCGTGGATGCCGGTACCGAGGGCGGAGATGATCGCCTGCACCTCGGTGTTGGCCAGCACCTTGTCGATGCGGGCCTTCTCGACGTTGAGGATCTTGCCGCGGATCGGGAGGATCGCCTGGACCCGCGGGTCACGACCCTGCTTGGCCGAGCCCCCGGCCGAGTCGCCCTCGACGATGAAGACCTCGCACTCCTCGGGGTTGGTCGACTGGCAGTCGGCCAGCTTGCCGGGGAGCCCGCCGCCACCCAGCAGGCCCTTGCGGGACCGCGCCAGGTTGCGGGCGTTGCGCGCGGCGATGCGTGCGCTGGCCGCCGCCTGCGCCTTGCGGACGATGTCCTTGCCCTCGGCAGGGTTCTGCTCGAGCCAGGCGCCGAGCTGGTCGTTGACGACCCGCTGAACGAATCCCTTGGCCTCGGTGTTGCCGAGCTTGGTCTTGGTCTGTCCCTCGAACTGCGGCTCGCCCATCTTGATCGACACGATGGCGGTGAGGCCCTCGCGGATGTCGTCGCCGGTGACGCGGTCCTCCTTCTTCTTCACCAGGCCCCACTCCTCGCCCCAGTTGTTGATGAGCGAGGTGAGTGCAGCGCGGAAGCCCTCCTCGTGGGTGCCGCCCTCATGGGTGTTGATGGTGTTGGCGAAGGTGTGGACCGACTCGGTGAACGAGGCGTTCCACTGCATGGCGACCTCGAGGCTCATGTGCTGGTCGGTCTCGCCCGGCGTCTCGGCCTCGAAGTTGATGATCGTGGGGTTCGCCTTGTCCTTGCGCCGGTTGAGGTGCTCGACGTAGTCGACCAGACCGCGGTCGTAGCGGAAGACCTGCTCGATGCCTCCGTGCTCGCCGCGCTTGATGGCGTCGGCACCGGCCTGGTCGACGTTGTCGGCGACCGTCTCGTCCTCGACGGCCTCGGCGACCTGGTCGGCCGAGGGCCGCTCGTCCCGGACCACGATCTCGAGGCCCTTGTTGAGGAAGGCGTACTCGCGGACCCGGGACGTGATGGTCTCCAGCGAGTAGTGCGTGGTCTCGAAGATGTCGGGGGAGGCCCAGAAGGTGATGGTGGTGCCGGTCCGCTCCCCGACCTCGAGCGGTCGCACCTGCTCGAGCTCGGCGTCGGGCACGCCGACGCTGAAGGACTGCCGCCAGAGGTGGCCACGGTTCTTCGCCTCCGCGACGACCCGGGAGGACAGCGCGTTGACGACGGAGACGCCCACACCGTGGAGGCCACCGGACACCTTGTAGCCCCCGCCCCCGAACTTGCCACCGGCGTGCAGCACGGTGAGCGCGAGCGTGAGCGCCGGGAGCTCCTGGCCGGGAGCGGTGTCGGTGGGGATGCCGCGGCCGTTGTCCTCGACCCGGACGCCACCGTCCTCGAGCAGGGTGAGCACGATCCGGTCGCAGTGGCCGGCCAGCGCCTCGTCGACGGCGTTGTCGACGATCTCCCAGATCAGGTGGTGGAGGCCGCGCTCGCCGGTCGAGCCGATGTACATGCCCGGCCGCTTCCGGACGGCCTCGAGCCCCTCGAGCACCTGGATCGCCGACGCGTCGTAGGCGACCTCGTCGGAGCGGGGGAGGGAGGCCTGCTGATCAGCCTGCTGGTTGCTCTCGACGGCGGGTTCGTCGCTCACGCGCACCTCTTCGCGATGGGTCGGCTCCGGTGGTGGCCGGACCGTTTTCGACAGACAACAGGTCGCGCCTGATGCGGTCGCGACCTGGTCGTCATGATACCCCGTGAGGGCCGGGAATCCATGGCAGTGCCCGCGCCCCGGGGGGATCTGGGGACGAAACAGGCCGCTCCTGCGCCCGTAACGGGCGCTCGCAGCGCCGAGCAGGGGGTGGGGCAGGCTCCGGTACGGGCATCCGGCTGCCCGAGACGCACCGGCGGCGTCCCTCCCCGGCCGCCTCAGCCGTAGGTGTCGCGCGGGCCGCGCCCGTCCCGTGTGCCGCGCCGCCCCTTCTTCCACGAGGGCGCCTGTGGACCCTGCACGTCGATCAGGGTGACGGTGCCGTGCCCCAGCTCCTCGTTGAGCCGGCGCACCACGGTCGGGGCCAGCAGCCGGAGCTGCGTCGCCCAGGCCGTGGAGTCGGTGCGCACCACCAGGGTTCCGTCGGTGAAGCTCTCCGGGGTGCTGTGGTCGCCCACCTCCGGACCGACGAGCTCGGCCCAGCGGCCGAAGACGGCGTGCACCCGGAGGTCGAGGTCCCAACCGTGGTCGTCCACGAGCCGGTTCACCGTCGTGTCGAGCAGCTGCGGGTCCCGCTCGTCGGGGTGGGCACCGGACACCCGCGAGCGGGAGGGAGGCTGGCTGCGGGCCCGGCGCTGCGCCCGTTTGGCCGGGGTGGACCGCGAGGAGGCGCGGGTCATCGCCCGTGCCAGGTCGAGGCCGTCGGCCCGGTGTCCGGGGTCGGGCTCGGCGGCGGCATCGGCCCCGGGAGCCGCGGCCGCCTCGGGCAGGTCGGGCTCGTCGGGCCGGTCCGGCGCGGTGTCCTCACCCATCGCGGGTGACCGTCCCGTCCGCCACGGAGAACCGGGACCCGGCGAGGGCCTGCGGCACGTCGGCGGCGACCGCCGCCGTGACGAGCACCTGCTCGGCCCCCGAGACGAGGTCGGCGAGCTGGCGCCGCCGCTCGGTGTCGAGCTCGGCGAAGACGTCGTCGAGCACCAGGATCGGGTCGTCCCCGTCGGCACGGAGGAGGTCGTAGGACGCCAGCCTCAGGGCGAGGGCGAAGGACCACGACTCGCCGTGCGAGGCGTACCCCTTCACCGGGAGCCGCGCGTCGGCCGCGCCGAGGGTGAGGCGCAGCTCGTCGCGGTGCGGACCGACCAGGGAGACGCCCCGGTCGAGCTCGTCGGGCTGCCGTCGCTGCAGCTCCTCGAGCAGCAGCTCGGTCAGCTCGTCGCGGGCCACCGCGCCGCCGAGGTCGAGGCTCGCGGCGTACCCGATCTCGGCGTCGTCGCGGGTCGCGCCGCGGGCGACCGTCTCGTAGGCCTTGCCCAGGTAGGGGCGCAGCTCCTCGACCAGGTGGAGCCGGGCGGCGAGCAGCTCAGCGCCCGTGCGTGCGAGGTGGGCGTCCCAGACGACCAGCGTCGACAACGCCGACTCGCGAGCACTGCCCCGGGCCAGGCCGGCCGTCTTGAGCAGGGAGTTGCGCTGCTTGAGCACGCGGTCGTAGTCGGACCGGACACCCGCCAGCCGTGGCGTGCGCAGAACGAGCAGGTCGTCCAGGAAGCGACGCCGCTCCGAGGGGTCTCCCTTGACGAGGGTCAGGTCCTCCGGGGAGAAGACGACCGTACGGACCAGTCCCAGCAGCTCCCGGGCCTTGGGCAGCGGCGCGCGGTTGACGCGCGCCCGGTTCGAGCGGCCGGGGTTGATCTCGACCTCGAGCGTGGCCGTACGCCCCTCGCGCACGACGGCTGCCCGCACGACGGCCTGCTCCGCGCCGGCGCGTACCAGCGGCGCATCCGAGGCGACGCGATGGGAGGAGAGCCGTGAGAGGTAGTCGACCGCCTCGACCAGGTTGGTCTTGCCCTGGCCGTTGCGCCCGATGAACGCGCTGGCACCGGGCCCGAGCTCGACGTCGAGGTCAGGGTAGGACCGGAAGTCGTGGAGGCTCAGGTGGGCGACGTGCACGGCGGGCTAGCTCTCGCCGGGCTCGTGACCCTGGCCGGCGCCGGCCCGCTCGGCCTCGCTGGACTGGTCGGGCGCACCAGAGGCGGCGTCGCCGCCCTTCGGGGCGTCGGTCCGCATCGCGTGCCCGCCGAACTGGTTGCGCATCGCCGCCACCGCCTTCATCGCGGGGGAGTCCTCCTGCTGGGACACGAAGCGCGCGAACAGCGCGGCCGTGATCGCCGGGGTCGCGACCCCGTGCTCGATGCCGGCCTCGACCGTCCAGCGGCCCTCACCCGAGTCGGCGGCGTAGCCGCGGATCCCCTCGAGGTCCGGGGCGTCGTCGAGGGCGGCGACCAACAGGTCCAGCAGCCAGGACCGGATCACGGTGCCCTCGCGCCAGGACCGGAACACCTCCGTCACGTTGTCGGTGACCTCGGCCTTCTCGAGCAGCTCCCACCCCTCGGCGTAGGCCTGCATGATGGCGTACTCGATGCCGTTGTGGACCATCTTCGAGAAGTGGCCCGCGCCTACCTTTCCGGCGTGGACCGAGCCGAACTCGCCCTCGGGCTTGAGGGCGTCGAAGGCCGGCTGGACCTTCGCGACGTCGTCCGCTGACCCGCCGTACATCAGGGCGTAGCCGTTCTCCAGACCCCACACCCCGCCGGAGACCCCGCAGTCGACGTAGCCGATGCCGTGCTCGGCGAGCAGGTCGGCGTTGACCTGGTCGTCGGTCCAGCGGGAGTTTCCGCCCTCGACCACGACGTCACCCTCGGCCAGCAGGTCGGCGAGCGCCCGGACGGTCTCGCGCGTGGGGTCGCCCGACGGGACCATCACCCAGACCACGGCGGGCTTGGGGAGGGCTTCGACGAGCTCCTCGAGGCTGCCGACGTCGGCCAGCTCCGGGTCGCGGTCGTAGCCGACGACGGTGTGCCCCGCCCGCTGCAGGCGGGTGCGCATGTTGCCGCCCATCTTGCCGAGTCCGATCAGCCCGATGTCCATACCCAGAACCTATGTGGTGCGTCGGTGGCCGACCAGCGTGGGCCGCTCAGGACAACAGCCGCCGGGGCATCAGCAGGTAGCGGAAGCCGGGCTCGCTGCCGTCCTCGCCGGCGGCCCCGCTCATGACCACGGGCTTGGACGCCTGGGTGAACGCCAGCTCCACCACCGGCTCGTCGATGGCGGTGAGCCCGTCGAGCAGGAACTGGGGGTTGAACCCGGTCGTGAGGTCCTCGCCGTCGATCTCGGCGTGGATCGACTCCGAGGCCTGGGCCTCGTCACCGGACCCGGCGTCCAGGGTCAGCTGTCCGTCGCCGAACGCGAGCTGGACCGCGGTGTTCCGCTCGGCGACCAGGGCGACCCGCTTGACGGAGTCGATGAGGTCGGCCTTGTCGATCCGGGCGGTGGTCTGGTGCTCCGGCGGGAAGAGGTTGCGGACCTTGGGGAACTCGCCGTCGAGCAGACGCGTGGTGGTCCGGCGTACGCCGCCCGGGCCGACGCCCTCGAAGCCGATGATCCCCTCGCCGGTGCCGGTGGCCGAGAGCGCGATCGTGACCTCGCCACCGGCCGTGAGCGACTTGGCGGTGTCGCCGAGCACCTTGGCGGGCACCAGCGCCGCCAGGCTGGCGTCGGGCGTGTTCGGCGACCACGCGAGCTCGACGTGGCTGAGGCGGAACCGGTCGGTGGCCAGCAGCGAGATCGTGGAGCCCTCGATCTCGATCCGCACCCCGGTGAGCACCGGGAGCATGTCGTCGCGGCCGGCGGCCGTGACCGCCTGGCCGACCGCGTGGGCGAAGCTCTCGCTCGGAACCGAGCCCGTGGCGGTCGGCATGTCGGGCAGTGAGGGGTAGTCCTCGACCGGCATCGTCTGCAGGCTGAACCGGGCCGAGCCACAGGTCAGTGACACCCGCGGACCCTCGAGCACCATGTCCACCGGCTTGGCGGGCAGGCTGCGACAGATGTCGGCGAGCAGTCGGCCGCTGACGAGGGCCTGGCCCTCGTCGGAGACCTGGGCCTCGGTCAGGGTGGCGCGGGCCGAGGTCTCGTAGTCGAAGGTCGAGAGCACGAGTCCCTCGTCGCTGGCCTGGACGAGGAGCCCGGCGAGCACCGGGACGCTGGGGCGGACCGGGAGACTGCGAGCAGCCCAGGCGACGGCATCGGCCAGCACGTCGCGTTCGACGCGGAACTTCACGGGGCGGGGTCCTTCGGTGTCGACATCGGATGAGGTGGGGCATCGAGCGTGGGGTCTGCATCCTGCCACGAGCGCGCAACCGGTGGGAGTTCTCCCCAGAAGGCCGAGGAATGGAATTCCACGAGCGATCGGTCCGGGTGAGTACTCGTGGGAGTCATAGCGTCGGTGGAAACTGTGGACGACGGGTGTCCGTGCAGGTCAGCACGGCGATTCGGCGCCCACAGGGGGTGTGGAGTGCATGTTCACGGGCCGGCTCGGCATGTGAACGACAGGTGTCCTCACCCGGAACACTCACGGGTTGTGCACACGGTGTGCAGAACATCGGGGTCCCGGACCACACCTTCTCCACAACCCCGGCCGTTCGCCGCGGCCCGCGGCGTCAGGCCTGGCGGGCCTGCAGCTTGACGCGGTTGGTGAGCTCGCTGACCTGGTTGAAGACGGCCCGCCGCTCCGCGAGCAGCGTGTTGATCTTGCGGTCGGCGTACATGACGGTGGTGTGGTCACGGTTGCCGAACTCGGCGCCGATCTTGGGCAGCGAGAGGTCGGTGAGCTCGCGGCACAGGTACATCGCGATCTGGCGGGCCATCACGAGGTGGCGCCCCCGGCTCGGCCCGGTGAGCTCCTCGATGGTGAGCCCGAAGTAGGCCGCGGTCTGGGCGATGATGAGCCCGGCCGTGATCTCCGGCTCCCCTCCCTCGGGGATCAGGTCCTTCAGGACGATCTCGGCCAGGGTCATGTCGACCTCCTGGCGGTTGAGGTTGGCGAAGGCGGTGACACGGATCAGCGCCCCCTCGAGCTCGCGGATGTTGGTCTGGATCTTGGAGGCGATGAACTCGAGAACGTCCGGCGGCGCGGTCAGTCGGTCCATGGCCGCCTTCTTGCGCAGGATCGCGATCCGGGTCTCGAGGTCGGGCGGCTGGACATCGGTGATGAGTCCCCACTCGAACCGGTTGCGCAGCCGGTCCTCGAGCGCCTCGAGCCGCTTGGGAGGACGGTCCGAGGTGAGGACGATCTGCTTGTTGGCGTTGTGGAGGGTGTTGAACGTGTGGAAGAACTCCTCCTGCGTCTGGGTCTTGCCCTCCAGGAACTGGATGTCGTCGATGAGCAGCACGTCGACGTCGCGGTAGCGGCGCTTGAAGCGGTCCTGCCGGTCGTCGCGGATCGCGTTGATGAACTCGTTGGTGAACTCCTCGCTGGAGACGTAGCGGACCTTCGCCCCGGAGTAGAGGCTGCGGACGTAGTGGCCGATCGCGTGGAGCAGGTGGGTCTTGCCCAGGCCGGAGTCGCCGTAGACGAGCAGCGGGTTGTAGGCCTTGCCCGGTGCCTCGGCCACGGCCACCGCGGCGGCGTGCGGGAACCGGTTGGAGGAGCCGATGACGAAGGTCTCGAAGGTGTACTTGGGGTTGAGGCGTGTCTCCAGGGGTGCGGAGCCCGGGGGAGCGGCGGGCGCCGGCGCGGTGACCGGCGCGCTGACATCGGGGTGCTGGTAGCTCTTTGTCGACATGTCGTCAGGCCGACTCATCGACTCGTGGTGGTGGGGTGGCGCCTCGGGCTCGACCACGGGCTCGGTGTCGAGAGCGGGGTTGACGGTGACGGCGATGCGGATCTCGCGCCCGAACGCGACGGTGAGCGCCTCCTCGAGCTGGGCGCGCAGCCGCCCCTCGAGCTGACCGCGGGTGAAGTCGTTGGGGACCGCGATGATGGCGGTGCTCTCGTGCAGGGTGACCGGCTCGCTGGAGCGCAGCCAGGCCCGCTGGTAGGCCTGCAGGTCCTCGAGCACCCCCCGCCAGGCGGCCGCGAGGTCGGTCGGGGACCCCGCCGGGGTCCCGTCGGGGCCACCGGGTGCGTCCGGGTCGCCCGAGCTGCCGGAGGGGTGGGGGGAGGACTGGTCAGCCTCGGGGTGGTTCACACGAACCCGCCTTCTGGTCGATTCTTCGTGGCTTTGGTCCACAGTCTTGTCCACAGTCTGTGAACGTGGGTCCACGGGTGTGGCGACTGCCTGCCGAAGACGCGGCCCGGCCAGCTGCCGAACGACATCGCCGCAGGTGAGAGGCGGTTTCCGGGGAATGTGACGCCCTTCACACGGTGCTGTCGCTGGCGGTTGTCCCGGGCCGGCGGGGAACCTCGGAGAGGGTGAACGTAACAAGGGGCGCGCGGCGGCGG